>JAEWEZ010000022.1 GCA_023389045.1 Actinomycetes bacterium | reverse complement strand
AGCATTAAACACTGCGATTGCTCGCCGAAAGATCAGTGGTCAGGATGTCGCTAGCTGTATCGTGCATTCTGACCGGGGTTCGCAGTTCAGATCAGCCACATACTGCCAGGCCCTGAAGGATCATGGTTTTCGTGGATCAATGGGCCCGGTCGCTGCTGCGGGTGATAACGCTGCGATGGAATCATTCTTCTCACTACTGCAACGCAACGTGTTGAACACGAAAACATGGGGCACGCGAGAAGAACTGACCATCGCGGTGATCTCGTGGATCGAGCACCGCTCCCACCGGCGGCGCAGACAAAACAGGCTTGGTCGCCTCACACCGATCGAGTATGAAACAATCAACAAGCAAGCAGCCCTCAAAGCTGCATAGAACTGTCACCTAAACATGCAGCAGACCCTCCCCGCGTGCTCGGCTATGACGCCGAATGCATCTTCTCCCTGCGAATGGATTCCGCACGCGTGTACGCCCTGCGCCGTATGGTCAATGACCTCGGCTTACTGCGGTTTTTGGTGACGACGATGGGGGTCACCTCGGTGGTGATGGGCATGCGGGTTCGTTCCCTGGATGAAGTGGCACAGGTGGAGGATCTGATCCGACAGGTGGCGCCAGGAGCGGAGATCATGAGCACCCAGATGACTTTTGGGACGACGAAATTGGGCAGCTGGGTCCAGGAGAACCACGGTTTTGGGGCGGTGCGCTTCATTCAGCCGCCCCTGTGAGAGCTGGGCCTCGCTGCCGGCGTGAATGCAGTCACCCCCCGCGTGGTTACCGTGGGGTCCCCTTGGGCGGCTCCTCTACAGTTGAGAGCCGATACATCCCCATAGAGACGACGGATTAACGACGTGGCCGAGCACATGAACAGCGAGAACGACCGCAGCACTAGCCGCGGCGAGGACCGCGCGCGGCGCGCCCCGCGCACCGGCGCCAGCGGGGGCCGAGGTTCCCAGGATCGACGCAGCCAGGGCCGCTCCCGCGGTGAGGGATCCCGCGGAAACTGGGGCGAGAACCGTGGCGGCCGGTGGGGCCGCAGCGATGATGAGCGTCGCGGCCAGGATCGCCGTGGGGGAGGCCGTGGTAGCGAGCAGCGTCGTGGGGGTGGACTGTCCCGGGACGCCATCGACCGGGTAGAGCGCCGTAGCGGTGGGATGCGCGAGCGTTTCGATCCCTTCAAGGACCGCGTGATCCGCCCCTACGGGCGTGGAGACCAGAACGGCGCAGGCAATGAGCGCCGCGGCGAGTACCGCGATGGTGAGCGTCGCGGTGGCCAGCACCGCTGGGATGGCGAGCGTCGCGGCTTTGATTCCGACCGTCGTGGTGGCGGGGACCGCCGCCACGAGGGGGATCGTCGAGGCTTTGGCTCTGATCGTCGTGATGGGGACTTCCGTCGTGATGCTGACCGCCGGCGCGAAGGGGATCGCCGCTGGGATGGGGGGAAGCGCGGAGGCCACGACCGCCAGGGCCGCGAAGGCTGGCAGGATCGCCGCAGCCGCCATGACCGGCACGACCGCGGCGAGCGTCATGACCGTCACGGCGAGCGTCATGACCGTCACGGCGAGCGGCACGACCGCCACGATCGACACAGCGAACGCGGGCACGGTCGCCCCGGCCAGGACCGTCGGGCCGATCGCCCCCAGGAACCCGAGATTCCCGAGATGATCACCGGGCAGGAACTCGATAAAGAGGTCCTCGGTGAACTGCGCAGTCTGAACCGTGAGAGCCGGGAGCGCGTGGCCCGTCACCTGGTGGCTGCCGCCCTGTACGCCGATGATGACCCGAACTTGGCGATGGAACACGCTCGCTTCGCGGCCCGCCTGGGCGGTCGCGTGGGCGTGGTGCGGGAAACCTACGGGGTGGCCGCCTACCGCAATGGCGACTTCCACACGGCCGCGCGGGAACTGCGGACCGCCCAGCGGATCACCGGTCGGATGGACACCCTGCCGATGCTGGCGGACTGCGAGCGCGGCCTGGGCCGCCCGCAGAAGGCACTGGATATCGCAGCATCGGATGATGCGGCGGGGCTGGATGCCGAGCTGACCATCGAACTGATGATCGTGGTGGCCGGCGCTTACGCCGATACCGGCGATATTGAAACCGCCCTGCGCACCCTCGATATGCCGGCCCTGCGTCACAAGGTCAATGGTCGCTGGCAGGTGCGCCTGTGGGTTGCCTACGCGGATCTGCTGGAGCGCGCCGGTCACAGCGCAGATGCGCAGAACTGGCTGACCCTCGCGGCCGACGCCGACACCGACTTCATCACCGATGCTGCGGAGCGTCTGGGGCGCCCAATCCCGCAGCAGAAGTCCGTGTGGGATGAACTCGAAAGTCTGGACGTCACCGACACCCTCGCGGACGAGGACGAACTCGACGAGGCGGAGGATGCCGAGGACGGCCACGACGCTGAGGAGAGCGAGGAGGGTCGCGAGGCCGATGAGCACGCCGAGCAGGACGAGTCGGAGGATGACGAGCCGGAGTACGACTCGACCGAGACGGACGAATGTCCCTGCGTGGATGTGGACGATCCCGCCGAGGAGGACGAGCGATGATCCGTCGGCCCCCTGCCTCGCTGCTCGACCTGCACGATGCTCTCCTGCTGGACCTTGACGGCACCCTCATGCACGGCAGCGTGCCGATCCCGCATGCCGCCGATGCCGTTGATCGGGCCCGCGAACAGGGCGTGTCGATCGTGTTCGCGACCAATAACGCCTCGCGCACTCCCCAGCAGGCAGCTGATCACCTCGCCACCGTCGGGGTGACAGCCTCACCGGAGGAAATGGCGACCTCCCCACAGATAGCGGCGAGCCTCCTGGCCCGTCGTCTGGAACCGGGGAGCACCGTGCTCGTCGTCGGCGGGGAGTCTCTTGCCGCGCAGATCCGCGCGGAGGGTCTCACCGCGGTGATGGAAGATTCCCCCGAGGTCGTTGCCGTGGTGCAGGGCTGGTCTCCGGATCTGGATTGGGCGCAGCTGGCCGAGGGCGCCTACGCGATCCGACGCGGCGCGTTCTGGATGGCCACCAATGTGGACGCCACCCTCCCCACCGAGAAGGGAATGGCCCCCGGGAACGGTTCGATGGTTGCGGCACTGCGCCATGCAAGCGGAGCGGAACCGGCCGTGGCTGGGAAGCCCGAGCCGGGCATGTTCGAGGTAGCCGCGCAGCGCGTCGGCTCCCGCAGCCCGCTCGCCATCGGTGACCGCCTCGATACCGATATCGAGGGCGCCAACCGCGCCGGAATCCACTCCCTGCTGGTCCTCACCGGTGTGAGCAGCGTGCTTGATGCACTGCGCGCCCACCCCATCCAGCGCCCCACCTACGTGATGCGCGACCTCTCCACCCTCCACCAGCCCTTCAACCTGCCGGTGGTCTCGGGAGAAGGCGCCCGCTGCGGCCGCTCCAACGCCCAGTGGGACGGCGAGAACCTTCGCCTGACCACGAGCACGAGCGTGGCCCCGCTGGAGGACCTGGATGCGATCTGCGCCGCCCTCGCCCTGCTTCGGGGAACCCGCCCGAATGCGCCCTGGACGGGGACGCTGCTGGATGCCGAGGGGAATATCATCGACGGCCCCGCGACGCAGGATGCTGCCACCCAGGGGCCCGCGGCGCAGTCGTGAGCGAGGACAGCTCGCGACTTGACCGGGTGCTGCTGGAGGCGGGTCTGGCCCGCTCCCGCACGCATGCGCGGCGGATCGTCGAAGAAGGCCGTGCGCGTATCAACGGCAAGGCCGCCACGAAACCCTCCACCCCGGTTCCTGCCGGGGCGCGTCTGGAGGTTATTGATGTGCCCGACGGTGTGGAGTACGCCTCCCGGGCTGCCCACAAACTGGCCGGAGCCCTCGACGCCCTCGGGATCACTCCATCCGGTGCCCACTGCCTGGATGCCGGTGCCTCCACCGGCGGTTTCACCGATGTGCTCCTGCGCCGCGGCGCAGCGAGTGTGATCGCCGTCGATATCGGTCACGACCAGCTCCTGACGCACCTTCGGGAGGATTCGCGCGTGCAGGTGCGCGATGGCACGAGCGTGCGCGATCTCAGTCCTGCCCTGATCGGGACCACGGTGGATCTGCTCGTGGCGGATCTGTCCTTCATCTCCCTGCGCACCGTGATCGCCCCCCTGGCAAGCGTGGTGCGAGAGGGCGGTGACCTGCTCCTCATGGTCAAACCGCAGTTCGAGGTGGGCAAAGCCGCGCTTCCGCGCAGCGGTGTGGTGAGCGATGTGCGCGAGCATCTCCGTGCTGTTCGCGGGGTCTGGGAGGCAGCGCAGCAGAACGCTCTGGAGCTTCGCGGGGCGGGGCCGAGCAGTCTGCCGGGCCAGGATGGAAACCGCGAGTTCTTCCTCCACCTGCGACGCACCGTCCACAGTGCCCCGCTGGAGGGGTCTGCCTGTGACATGATCGAAGCCGTCGTGCGCCACCACCGTGTGGTGCGCGTCGGGGGAGAGGACCGCACCCGCCACGCCGCACCCGTCACGCGCCCCGCGTCACGGGAGACCACAGCACCGTCGGCCCCCACCCCTGCACAGCACCACCAGCTGCCAGATGAAGCCCAGGGGAGCCCCCACCCCGCCTCGCAGGAAGGACACTAATGCGACGCTTCCTGCTGTACGTGCACACCGGCCGGGACTCCGCTCTCGAAGCGCTCGCCACCGTCCTCGAAGAACTCGCGGCCCGTTCGGTGCGCGCCGTGATGATCGACCACCAGGTGGAGGAGATCCGCGCCGCCGATCCGCAGATCGTGCCCGAGGGCCTGCTCTCTCTGCTGGAGAGCGATGAGGTGGATGCCGTCGATGCCGTGGTTGCCGCCGATATGGTCGAACTCGGGATCGTGCTGGGTGGGGATGGAACGATCCTGCGGGCACTGGAAGTGGTGCGCGAAGCCGACGTTCCCGTGCACGGGGTGAACCTCGGCCACGTTGGATTCCTCGCCGAAAGCGAAGTGGAAGATCTCGCCACCACCGTGCGCCGCCTCCTCGACGGCGACTACGAGATTGAGACCCGCTCCGCCCTCGAGGTGGAAGTGCGCGATGAGAACGACACGGTCATCAGCACCCAGTGGGCGCTGAACGAAGCGGCCCTGGAAAAATCCGACCGGCAGAAGATGATCCTGACCGCGATCGAGATCGACGGGCGCCCCGTCTCCTCCTTCGGCTGCGACGGGATCCTGCTGTCCACCTCGACCGGCTCCACCGCCTACGCCTTCAGCGCCGGCGGCCCCGTCGTCTGGCCCGAAGTGGATGCCATGCTGCTGGTTCCCCTGGCCGCGCACGCCCTCTTCGCCCGCCCCCTCGTGCTCGGTCGCTCCTCCGAGGTCGCGGTCGAAATGACCCTCGAAAACCGGGATATCACCGCGGTGCTCACCCTGGATGGGCGCCGCAGCGTGGAGCTTCGTGCCGGCATGCGCCTGGAGGCCCGACTCTCGGACTCCTCGGTGCGACTGGTGCGCCTGACCAGCACCCCCTTCGCGGACCGACTGGTGGAGAAGTTCCAACTGCCGGTGGTGGGATGGCGCGGACGCGGACCGCGCCAGGGACGAGGCCACTGAATGCTCTCGACCCTGCACATTCAGCGCATCGGGGTCATCGACGATGCGCTCCTCGAGTTCGGACCCGGCTTTACCGCGCTCACCGGTGAAACCGGCGCCGGTAAAACCATGATCGTGACCGGGCTGACCATGCTGCTCGGGGCGCGCCTGGACCGCGGCCGCACCGGCAGTTCCGCCCTCGTGGCCGGCACCATCACCCTCGACGGGCACGATGAACTGTGCTCCGTGCTGCAGGAGATCGGTGCGGAAACCGAAGACGATGAAGTGCTCGTGGTGCGCAAAGTGACGAGGGAGGGACGCTCCCGCGCACATATCGGTGGGGTTCCCGTTCCGATCGGCACTCTCGCCGCGCATGTCGGCTCCGCCGTGACCGTGCACGGACAGTCCGATCAGCTCCGGCTGCGCGACGCCGATGCGCAACGCGAAGCACTGGACCGTTTCGCCCCCCAGGAGATTCTCCCCGCCCGCGCTGCGCATGAGCAGGCCTTCTCCCGATGCCAGGAACTGCGCGAACAGATCTGTCACCTGCAGGGCCTCATCACCGAGCGGGACCAGCGCGGTGCCCTGCTGCGAGAGGCCCTCGAACGCCTCGAAGCGGTAGACCCGCAGCCCGGGGAAGACGAGCAACTACGCCAGGACCTGGAAAAACTGGCCGGCGCCGCTGATCTGCGCGCCGCCGCCGATCAGGCCGCCCTCGCCCTCGCCGGAGACGACGGCCCCGCTGCCGGGCCGCTCCTAGACCTCGCCGCTGAGGCGGTGCAACGCGGCGCCCGCACCGATCCGGCGCTCGCGCCTCTCGCGGACCGTCTCCTCGCCGCCCGTGATGAAGTCTCCGACCTCGCAGCCGAACTCTCCCGCTATGCCGACGGGATCGACGCCGGCCCCGGCCGTCTCGACGCCGCGAACGAACGCCTGCATGAACTGACCGTGCTGCTGCGCGATGTGGGACCGATGATCCCGGGCGCCGACGGCCCCGCCGAGGACATAGCGGGCCTACTGGAGGCATCCCAGCAGGCTGCCGCTGATCTGGACCGCTACGACGGCGCCGAGGAAGAAATGCAGCAGGTGCAGGCTGCCCTCGCGGAAGCGGAGCAGGACCTGGAGACAACGGCCGAGGCGTTGAGCGCTGCCCGCACCACCGCCGCCGAACGTCTTGCGGCCGAGGTGCAAGGGGAACTGCAGGCCCTGGATATGCCGGGGGCGCGGATCCGCGTCGAGGTGGCGCCGGGCGCCCACCGCCCCCACGGCCGCGACATCGTGACCATTGAGCTCGCACCCCACCTCGGCGCGGACTACCGCCCCGTGGCAGATGCGGCCTCCGGCGGTGAACTCTCCCGCGTCATGCTCGCCCTGGAAGTGGCCCTGGCCTCCTCACGGCAAGACCGCACCGCCGCCCCCGTTTTCGTCTTCGATGAGATCGACGCCGGTATCGGCGGGCGCGCCGCGCTCGCCGTTGGCCAGCGCCTTCAGGCACTGGCCCGTCGGGCCCAGGTCATCGTCGTCACCCACCTGCCGCAGGTTGCCGCCCACGCCGGAACCCACCTGCGGATCGTGAAAACCAGCGCCGACGGAGAAACCAGCTCGACCGTCGAAACGCTCGACCGGAAGGCACGCGTGCGCGAACTCGCCCGGATGCTCGCCGGGGATGATGCCTCCGATGTGGCACTGGCCCATGCAGAGGAACTGCTCGCCGAGGCCCACGCCGAAGGGGAGAGCCGATGAGCGCCCCTGAACTCCCACCGCAGCCCACTCACCGCCTCATCGAAGGACCCGCCCGGCTCGGTAAACGCACCAAAGACCTCACCAAGCGGCTCGTCCCCGGTGACGTGGCGGTGATCGACCACGAGGACATCGACCGGGTGGCCGCTGAAGCGCTCGCCGAACGTCGCCCTGCCGCTGTGTTGAACGCCGCCGCCTCCACCTCCGGGCGCTACCCCAATGCCGGCCCCCGCATCCTCGTCGATGCCGGGATCGTGCTGGTGGACGATATCGGTGACGACCTCTTCGCCCGTCTGCGCGAGGGTGCCTGCGTGCGCGTGGAGGCCGGCCGGATTTTCGTGGACGACGAAGAAGTGGCGCGCGGGGCCGTGCAGGACGACGCAGCCGTGCGCGCAGCCACTGAACGCGCCCGCGAAGGCCTCTCCCAGCAGCTTGAACTGTTCGCGGAAAACACGATGCAGTACATGCTGCGCGAACGTGACCTGCTGCTGGACGGGATCGGCTCCCCGGAAATCCGTACCCGCCTGGACGGCCGGCCCGTGCTGATCGTGGTGCGCGGCTACCACTACAAGGAAGACCTCGTCACGCTGCGGCCCTTCCTACGCGAAAACCGGCCGGTGATTATCGGCGTCGATGGTGGGGCCGACGCCGTGCTGGAAGCCGGCTTCCGACCCGACATGATCATCGGCGATATGGACTCCGTCTCGGACCGGGCACTGCGCAGCGGCGCCGAACTGGTTGTGCACGCCTACCGCGACGGGCACGCCCCCGGAATGGAACGCCTCGAACAGCTCGGGATCGCCGACCGCGCCGTGACTTTCCCGGCGGCTGGAACCAGCGAAGACATCGCCATGCTGATGGCCGATGAGAAGGGCGCCTCGGTGATCGTGGCGGTGGGAACCCACGGAACCCTCGAAGAGTTCCTCGACAAGGGACGCGCCGGCATGAGCTCCACCTTCCTCACTCGGCTGCGCGTTGGATCCAAACTCGTGGACGCCAAAGGCGTCTCCCGCCTGTACCGTCAACGGATCGCCACCTCACAGCTGGTACTGCTCGGGGTGGCGGGACTCCTCGCCTTAGTGGCGGCGCTCTGGTCCACCGACGGGGGACAGATCCTCGCTGAAATCCTCGGGGCACGGCTTGATTCGCTGCTGTCCTGGTTCACATCCCTGTTCACCCCCCGACCAACCGAGATGCCGTAAAGGAGCGCTCCGTGATCGACTTCCGCTACCACGTCGTCTCCCTGATCTCGGTGTTCCTCGCCCTCGCGGTGGGAATCGTGCTCGGGGCCGGCCCCCTGCGTGAAAGCCTCGGCGATCAGCTCGCCGGCCAGGTGGAACAGCTGCGCACCGAGCAGGAAGATCTGCGCCAACGCAATGACGCCCTGGTTGAAAGCAACGACCAGCTCGCCTCCTTCCTGACCGAGGCAGGCCCCGAGATGGTGGCCGGTTCGCTGCGCGACCAGCGCATCGTGATCCTCACCGACCACACCTCCACGCGCACCGCACTGGACCGCACCGGCGCCCTGCTGGATGCTGCCGGCGCGAGGACTACTGCCCGGGTCACCCTGCAGCCCGGACTGTGGGACCCGCAGCAGGAGCAGCGCCGCGTGACCGCTGTGCGTGCGATCTCCCGTATCGCCCCCGTTGTTCTCGAGCACGGCACCAGCAATGCCGAAAAACTCGCGGGCGCCGTGGTCACGCTCCTAGAGCGGGACACCGACGAGGACCTCACGGAAAGCCTGCGCTCCCAGGTGTGGGAGGTGCTGATCGAGGAACAGCTCGTGACCGTGGATGGTGATCTCACACCGCTTCCGGACGGGATGATCTTCGCCGCCGCGAACCCCGAGGACCTACAGGTCTCCGGGGAAGAAGACACGGCCGCCACGGAACGTGCCCAGCAGATGCTGCTCGTGCACAGCGCGATGCTCGCGGAACTCAGCCGCAGCGGCATACCGGCCGTTGTCGCCGGAGTGACCCCGGGCAATGACTCCGCCGTATCGATCCTGCGTACTGTGCGTGGAGATTCCCGCTTCTCGGGCCTGTCGACGACGGACCGGTTGCAAGCCGTGGACGGCCCACTGCTGGCCGTGCTTGCCCTAGTCGAGCAGACTCACGGCGGGGCAGGGGACTACGGAACCGCGACCGATGCCGATGCACGTGTGCCATCCCTGCCGCAGGGACGCGCGCCTTTGGGCAAGACGACGCAGCCCTCCGATGGGGGAGGCGAAGGATGAGCGGACACGAGAACTGTTCGGGTGAGCCGAGCCTCCCCGCAGAAGCGAGCAGCCCGCTGCAGGCGCTGCGCCGCGAACTACAGCGCAGCAACTACGCCGGACGCACGGTGAGCCTCGCGGAAGGTGCCACCGTCATCGCCGGCGTCTGCCTATTCGCCGCCCGCCGCACAGGACCCAAAGACGCTCTCGTCCTCGCCGGGATCGGGGCCCTCGGACTGGCCGACGACATCATCGAACCCCGTCGACGCCGCGCAGGGCACGCCGTGGCGAAGGGATTGAAGGGGCACCTCGGTGCCCTGCGCGAAGGACGCCTCACCACCGGGGGAGCGAAAGCCCTGGGGATTCCCCTACTGGCACTGGCTGGCGCGGCCAGCGGTCCGCGGCGGCGCGGCGGGATGCTCGTCCTGACCGACGCAGCCCTCACCGCGGGCTGCGCAAATCTCGTGAACCTTCTTGATCTGCGCCCCGGACGGGCTTTGAAAGCCGTCCTTCCGGTGGCGGCGATGCTGGCGGTGGCGCCTGTGAAAACCTCCGGGGCCATCTCGGCGCCGCAGGACGCGACCGGGGAGCGCGCCGCCCGGGATGCGAATGGCCGCCACCTCGCCTGGGCAGCGCTGATCCCTGCCGCCCTCGCCCTCCCCACGGACCTACGGGAGATCGGCATGCTCGGTGACGCCGGAGCCAATGTGCTCGGCGCCGCCGTCGGCACCGCAGCGGCCCGCCGCCTCCCGGGGCCGCTGCGCCTGGGGGCGCTCGCCGGCGTGATCGCGCTGACGCTTGCGAGCGAAAAAGTCTCCTTCAGTGCCGTGATCGACGCGAACCCCGTGCTGCACGCCCTCGACCAGCTCGGGCGTCGCGAGCCCCAGCCGAGCGGCAGCGCTCCAGCGGCGTCCCCGGGAGGCGGGGCATGAGCACGATCCCCTCCAACCGCACCCGGTCGGTGCTGAGAGGCGTCGGCATCGTCCTCATCATCACCCTGCTGGCACGCATCGCCGGATTCGTGCGGTATCTCGTCTTCGGTGCGAGCGTTGGTGCCGGTGACGTGGGCACCGCCTATGCCAGTGCCAACCTCCTGCCCACTGTGCTCTTCGAGATCGTCGCCGGTGGTGCCCTGGCCGCCGCCGTCGTTCCACTCGTCGCCGGACTGGTTCCCGAACGCCCAGCGGAACGAGACAAGGACGCGGAACACCTCGAGGAAGATGTCACCCGGGACGGTGCGACCCCGGCCCAGGTCGAACCCGTGGCCGCATCCACGCAGGCCTCAGAGCAGGTGCAGGATGCTGCCGCTGCCGACCGGATCATCTCCGCACTCCTGACCTGGACCCTCCTCATCACCGTTCCCCTCGGGGCACTCGTGGCGGTGTTCGCGCAGCCGCTCTCCGCCCTGCTCCTCGGCACCGACAACACAGGCGTTGCCGTGGTCACCCTCGGCGCGAGCCTGCTTCGCATTTTCGCCGTTCAGCTGCCGCTATATGGCATTGCTGTGGTGCTCGGCGCCTACCTGCAGGCCCGCCGCCGCTTCGCCTGGCCGGCCCTGATGCCGCTGCTCTCCAGCCTCGTCGTGATGATCTCCTACCGGGTCTATGCGGCGATCGTCCCGCCCGTCGCAACCGCCGCAACCATCCCGCGGTCAGCCCTGGCCTGGCTCGGCTGGGGCACCACCGCCGGTGTTCTCGCCATGGCCCTCCCGGTGCTGATCGTGTCCCTGCGCTGCGGGCTACGCCTACGCCCCACCCTGCGCATGCCCGAGGGATACGGTGCCCGTGCCCGTGCGCTTGCCGGTGCTGGCCTCGGGGCGGTGCTCGCCCAGCAGGCGGTGATGGGGCTCATCCTGCTGGTCTCCATGCGCGCCGGCGGCACCGGCACCCTGCCCGTCTTCCAATACGCGCAAGCGCTGTACCTCCTGCCCTACGCGATCCTCGTCGTTCCCCTCATGACCAGCGTCTTCCCGCATCTCTCCGAGCTGCGCCTGGTGGGGGACACCATCGCCTTTGCACGGATGGCCACCGGCAGCGTGCGCGCCGTCATCGTCGTCTCCGTGATCGGCTCCTCAGCGCTATTTGCTGCCGGCCCTGCCCTCGAACAGTTCTTCCGCCTCATCGACCGGGCCGGCGCCGTGGGCGTCGGTGCCACCAGCGCTGCCCTCGCCATGGGGCTTGCCGGATACGCGGTCATGATGCAGTGCTCCCGGGTGCTTTCCGCAGCGCTGCGCGCCCGAGACGCGCTCGTGGTGGGATCGGTCGGCTGGATCGTAGCCGGGGTGCTGGTGCTGATCGTCGCCATCTCCGGGCGGGAACGCGGCGCTGCCGTGGCCGCCACGGGGTTCGGACTCGCCATTGCCATCGGCATGGGAGTCGGCGCGCTCATCGGCCTTGCCCGCGTGCATGAACTGATCGAACTGGCCGAGGCCACGCGTTCCCTTCGCCGCACTGCGCTGAGCGGCCCCTTCGCTCTCGTCCTCGGTGCGATCCCCGGGCTCCTCCTTACCCGTCTCCTGGTCACCACCAGCACTGGGGAAGTCGGGGCGGTTCTCGCCGGGATCGCGGGTGGCGCTTCCGCCGGCGTGATTAGCCTGCTCATCATGGCCCTTGCCGATCCGGAGCAGGTGAGGCGTCTTCTGCGCCGACTCCCGATCGGGCGCCGCCGCACGACAGCTCCCGCGCCAACCCCTGCCACGGCGGAGACAGCTGCGCCCACTCAGACGCAGGCGGAACCTCATCAGAGCGGGGGAGCGGCATGAGCGTGCTCATCATCCAGCCACGCGCCGAGGGCGGTCTCGCCGCGCATGTGCGCGAGGAAATCACGGCGCTCTGCGAGGCCGGAATCCCCGTGACGGTCTCTGCCGTACAGATCCAGGAACGCCCCCACCCGGTCAGTGACGCGCGCACGATCCGCGCGCTCCGCCGAGAGATGATGCCCGAGGGGCCCTCGAGCGAGGCGAAGACCGGGGAAGGGGTGCAGGCGGTGCACGCCCACGGCCTGCGCGCCGGGGCGCTTGCCGCGCTCGCGGCTGGTGCGCGTTCTCGCCGCGGGCCGCGTCTCGTTGTCACCCTGCATAACCGGCCGGTGGGTTCTCCTGCGGTGCGGGTAATGGGCAATGTGCTGCTGCGCATCATCGCCCGACGGGCCGATGCGGTGCTCGCCGTCTCCCCGGATCTTGCGGAGGCAGCCCGCCGCTGTGGGGCGCGAGAGGTGATCGACGCGATCATCCCGGCACCGGAGCCACCATCGACGGACCAGACGCAGCCGAGCAGTGAATCCCCATCGGGCAGCGCATCCCCGTCGGGCAGCGCATCCCTGTCGAAGAGCGAGGCCCCGTCGGCCCTTTCCCTCGAACCCGGCCCTGACATCCCACCGCACTCTGACATCCCACCGCGACCTGCCTTCTCCGTCGGACAACGACTCGAAGTGCTGGTGATCGCACGCCTGGCAACGCAAAAGGGCCTCGACACGCTTCTGGATGCGATTGCGATTCTGCAGGGCCGTCAGCTTCCCCTGCGTGTTCGTATCGCGGGGGAGGGGCCACTGCGTCGCCACCTGGAAGTGCGGATCGCCGATGAACACGCCCCCGTGGAACTCCTGGGACGACGCGATGACGTGCCCGAGCTCCTGGGCGAGAGCGACCTCGTCGTTTCCGCCGCCGTCTGGGAGGGCCAACCCGTCGCCCTGCAGGAAGTGCTGCGCGCCGGATGCCCCATCGTCGCCACCGATGCCGGGGGAACCCGCTGGGTCACCGGCGATGCCGCAGCGCTCGTCCCGGTCGGAGACGCCGCCGCACTCGCCGCCCAGATCGCCCGTCACAGCGACCCCGGGGTGCTCGCTGCCGCCGCGGAACGCGCCCGCCAGAGGGGCGCTGAACTGCCTGTGCGCAAGGACATGCTCGCCCAGCTACGGACAGTGCTTAGCGTCTGAGCCTCGAGATGCTACGTTGGTGGTCCGTGGCAGATAGCACGAACACCCCCAGCCCCCGCCCCATCGGCCGTTCCGAGCATCCGGCGAGCACCAAGCCGTTCCGCAACACCGGGATCACCAAGCAGATTTTCGTGACCGGCGGAGTTGTATCCAGCCTCGGCAAAGGCCTCACCGCCTCCTCCCTCGGAATGCTGCTGCGCAACCGTGGTTTGCGCGTGCGGATGCAGAAGCTGGACCCGTACCTGAACGTGGACCCGGG
>JAEWEZ010000165.1 GCA_023389045.1 Actinomycetes bacterium | reverse complement strand
CCGGAGTTGGCCCGCGTAGCTCAGTGGATAGAGCGTCTGCCTCCGGAGCAGAAGGTCGTAGGTTCGAATCCTGTCGCGGGCACCAATGAGGGCCTCTGCTCAGTGGACACTGAGTAGGGGCCCTTTTTTACGGCCATCATGTTCTTTATGGCCATCATGGTTTTCTGGGGGTAAGGGCGTAGCTGACCCCCGCCCGCCTGGTCCCCGTCCGCTGTTGGTAGGAGCCCCGTATGACACCTCATCCGACGCGACGCAGCTTCCTGATCGGAGGAACCGTCAGCTCCCTCGCTGCCTGCGCTCCCACAGAGCGCACGCCCGCCACCTCCCCGTCGGCCCCTCAGGAGACCTCACCGGCCGCCGCACCCACGCTCAGTGCCTCCCCACGCGCCGTTCCCGAGACGGGCATGACCGATCTGTTCCAGCGCTACTGGAATAGTTCGGGGCAGTGGTCGGGAGCGGATTCGACGTACTCGGTGATCATGCCCGACGGGTCAGTGGCCTGGCTGTTCTCCGACACGTTCTTCGGGCCGGTGAATCCCGACGGTTCCCGCCCGCGGGAGACGCCCTTCGTGCACAACTCGATCGTGGTGCAGCCGAAGCCCGGCTCGCCGACGCTCCGCACTGTGCACGGCACAGATCGCAAGGGCGCGCCCGCGACGGCCGTGCCCTCCACCGTGCCGAACACCTGGAACTGGCTCGGCGCCGGCACCGTCAGCCCCGAGGGGCTCTTGCAGGTGACGACCCTGCAGATGCGGAAGACGGGGGAGGGGATCCTGGATTTCGCGTGGAGCGCGACAGGCCTTGCACGGTGGACCTGGGCAGTGGCACGGTGCGGGAGCGCGCCGACCTGCCGAGCGGCTCGGAGAGGCCGAGGCCTGGGAGTTTTGAACCGGCACACAGTGGAGTCGCACTGAATCCGAGGCGGCAGCGATTGCCCAGAACGTTGCCAATGAACTGAGCGTGACGCCCTTCGAGGGTGGCTACCTGCTGATCACGCAGGACACCTCGGAGGAGCTCTCCGCGAAGGTCGTGGCGATGACTGCGGCAGCACCCACGGGTCCTTTTGCCGCACCGGTCGAACTCTTCACCATGCCCGAGGTCGGGCCGCAGGGCAGCTGCGGCATGAAAAACGTCTACGGGTACAACGCCCATGAGCATCCGTGGCTGCGCCGCGGCCGGGAACTCACGATCAGTTACAACGTGAACTCCCTGCAGGCCGATGACCTGTACGCCGATGCGAGCATCTACCGCCCACGCTTCATGCGCGTGCAGCTCTAAGCCGCACGCGCACAGAAGAGCCGCGAGGCTTTAGCGGCGCAGCTCCAGCAGACGCTGCACGAGAGCGCGCACCGCATCGGGGCCCTCCACGCGGTAGGAAGCGGCGGTATCCCCATCGCCCACCTTCACCGTGAGGTCATGCTCCCCCGCGATGGCGAACACCGACTCATCGGTGACGTCATCACCGATGTAGATCCACGCATCAGCGGCGCAGGCACGGGCCAGAGCCTCCACAGCGGCACCCTTGGAGGTCTGCACCACGGAAAACTCCACCACTTCCTTACCGGGGGTGACGGTCGCCCAGGGCAGGGAACGGGCGTAGTCCACGGCAGCTTCGGTGGCGTTCACGCTGCCGCGCCCCTTCGCATTGCGGGTATGCAGCACGGCCGCCGTCGGCTTCACCTCCACTTCGGAGCCGGGATGCTTCAGGGCGATCGCCTGCAGGGCGCGGGTGATCGCGGCGAGACGGCCCCGCTTTTCGTCATCCATGGTGAGGGCCGCGGCATCGAGCACCCCGGCATTCATCGACGGGGGCAGGGCGCCGATCTCCGCGCCGTGCGAACCGATCAGCACCGTGGAACTGGGCATCTGGGTGTGACGGTCCAGATCAGCAAGGGCGCGACCGGATACGAGCGCCACATTGGTGCCCTCCAGGGCGGAGAGGTCCCGCAGCGCCCCGAGGGTTGCGCGATCCGGCTGCACGGCATCGCGATCCTCAACGATCGGGGCGATTACCCCGTCGAAGTCGGAGGCAACCAGGATCCGCGGGGTGCGGGCAAACTCCTCCAGGGCATGCTGCAGGGCCTCGGGTGCGGGGGCCTGATCGCCGATCAGCCGCACGGGCCGCTTCGGCTCTGCTGCCGGGGCACCCATCGACTGCAGATCCTCGAGGAAGCGATGCGCCCAGGCCTGCACGTCATGGTCGAGCACCTGGCGGCGCAGCGAGGTCATGGCGGTGCGCTGCTCCTCCTCCGACATGGCCAGGGCCTGCAGGATCGCGGTCTTGAGCTCGTCAATATCGTGGGGGTTCACGAGAATGGCGGCGCGCAGTTCATCGGCCGCGCCGGTGAACTCCGAGAGCACCAGGGCGCCCTGCAGATCGGTGCGGGAGGCGATGTACTCCTTCGCGACCAGGTTCATCCCGTCCCGCAGGGAGGTCACGAGTGCCACATCAGCCGCCATGTACAGGGCGGTCATATCGCGGCGGTCGAAGGTGCGGTGCTGGTAGGAGATCGCGGGCCGGCCGATGGGGGCGAAGTCGCCGTTGATGCGGCCGACGGTCAGTTCCACTTCATCACGCAGCTGCCGGTAGGCCTCCACGCGTTCCCGCGAGGGGGTCGCGACCTGAATAAAGACGGTGTTGCGCGGGTCCACGGCCCCGTCGTTCAGAAGCTCACCCCAGGCCTTCAAGCGGTGACGGATCCCCTTGGTGTAGTCCAGACGGTCCACTCCGAGCACGATCTTTTCGGGGTTTCCGAGGTCGCGGCGCAGCTGGGCGGCACGCTCACGCACCTCGGGGTCTTCGGTGAGGGCACTGACGGCCTTGGAGTCGATGGAGATCGGGTAGGTTCCGGCGACCACTTCACGGGCGGGTTCGGTGCCGATTCCGGGCACGGTCACGGTGTGCCCTTCGACGTGGTAACCGAGCAGCTGGCGCACGCAGGTGAGGAAGTTCTGGGCGTCACCTTCGCGCTGGAAACCGACGAGGTCGGCCCCCAGCAGCCCGCGCAGCACCTGATTGCGTTTGGCGAGCTGGCTAAACAGTTCCACCGGCGGGAAGGGGATGTGGTTGAAGAAGCCGATCCGCACATCGGTGCGGTGGGTGCGGATCATCTCGGGCACGAGCTGGAGCTGGTAGTCGTGCACCCAGATGGTGCTGCCGGGGCCCGCGGCAGCCGCAGCGGCGCTCGCGAAGCGACGGTTCACGCTCACGTAGGTGTCCCACCAGGTGCGGTGAAACTCGGGATCAACGATCACATCGTGGTAGAGCGGCCACAGGGTCGCATTGGAGAAGCCCTCGTAGTACTTCTCGACGTCCTCGGCTTCCAGCCGTACCGGGTACAGATCCATCCCGTCGGCCCGGAACGGTTCGGGCTGCTCACCGGGGGAGCCGTGCCAGCCCACCCAGGCGCCTGAAGAGACGCCCTTCATCACCGACTCCATGGCGGTGACGAGACCACCGGGGCTTGTCACCCACTCGGTGGCGCCATCGGGCAGGGTTTTGGCATCTACCGGCAGGCGGTTGGCGACGACAACGAGCTCATGGGTGCTCACGGGGACTCCTTCGCATCGGTCAGGTCCACGCTACCAAGTGGGCTGCCTCACCTGCTCATCCCGAGGGGTGCCGAACTGGGGGTTTATCCGCCCGCGCATCGGACCGTCGGACGTTACGTCGTACCTCGCGCGTACAGTGCCAAGAAAGCGGGGGAGAGCCCAGCCGGACCAGAGATCCCCCGTCGAAGCTTCCCCTCGTGTACACGAGGACCCCCACCTGAAGGAGATGCCATGCGCGCGCATGAAGCCGGAGCCCTCCACGGCAACGACTCGGCCCCCAGCTGGCTGCCCTATCCCGCCGATGTGCACGCCCTGCTGCCGGGGCTCTGGTCGCAGTGCACTGCCCGACGCGCCGACGGCATGGTTGAGGTGGCGGGGCTCGGCGTGGATGAGATCGCCGGGCAGGTGGGAACCCCCACCCTGGTCGTGGATGAGGAGGACTTCCGCATCCGCGCCCGCGCCTTTCGGGACGCCTTTACCGAAGCCTTCGAACCGCTCGCCGGAGCGGACACGTACTACGCCGGCAAAGCCTTCCTCTGCACGGCGGTCGCCCGCTGGATGCATGAGGAAGGGCTCGGCATGGACGTGTGCACGGGCGGCGAACTCGCGGTCGCCCTCCGCGCCGAGTTTCCCACCGACCGCATCGCCCTGCACGGGAATAACAAGTCCGATGCCGAGATCCGGCGCGCCCTCGAGGTTGGTGTGGGGCGGATCGTCGTCGATTCCCTCGGGGAAATCGAGCAGGTCGCCCGGATCGCGAAGGACCTCGGCGTGCGTGCCCCGGTCATGCTCCGCATTACCACCGGCGTGGAGGCACACACTCACGAGTTCATCGCCACCGCCCATGAGGACCAAAAGTTCGGGATTTCCCTCACTGCGGGGGATGCCGAGGAAGCGGTCCGATGGGTCCTCGCCCACCCCGAGGAGCTCGAGCTGATCGGGATCCACTCCCATATCGGCTCGCAGATTTTCGATGTGGGTGGCTTCGACGTGGCAGCCCGTCGGGCCCTGCGCTTCCTCGCCCAAATCCGTGAGGACCATGGGGTGAGGATCCCGGTGCTCGACCTCGGCGGCGGCTTCGGCGTCATGTACAACACTCAGCACACCCCGAGCACCCCGGAGCGTCTCGCGCAGGGCATCGCCCGGATCGTGCAGGAGGAGTGCGAGCGTCTCAGCCTGCCGGTGCCGCGCCTCGCCTTTGAACCGGGCCGCGCCATCGCCGGCCCCTCCACGCAGACGCTCTACACTGTCGGCACCGTCAAGGATGTGCACCTCGGCGGCCCGCACCACCGCGTGTATGTGTCGGTCGACGGGGGCATGAGCGATAACGTGCGCACCGCCCTGTATGACGCCGACTACTCGGTGCTGATGGCCTCGCGGGTCTCCGAGGCGGAGCCGACGGTGGTGCGCGTGGTCGGCAAGCACTGCGAAAGCGGCGACATCGTCGTCAAAGATGAATACCTTCCCGCCGATGTGCGCGCGGGAGACCTCATCTCCGTGCCCGTGACCGGCGCCTACTGCTACTCCCTCGCCTCCAACTACAACCATGTGCCGCGCCCGGCCGTGGTCAGCGTGCGCGATGGCCAGCTGCGCACCCTGATCCGTCGGGAAACCGAGGAGGACGTGCTCGCCCTGGATATGGGCTGAACAGCAGAATCCGCTTCCTTTCCGCCTAGCGGACCGGCCCGGCAGCCCCGCCCGGCCGCGGGCTACAGTGCCACACACAGCGGGACCTGCCTCGCAGTGCGGGGCACACCCACCGGCCCATGCGGCCCACCATCCGAAGCAGCTCGACCCATCCCTCGATGAGAAGGACGAGACCCCATGACCCAGCAGACCCCGTCGTCCGCATCCCTGCCCGTGCTGAAGGTTGCCGTTCTCGGTGCCGGCACCGTCGGCGGTGAGGTGCTGCGCCTGATTTCCCAGCAGGACGACGATCTCGCCCACCGTATTGGGGCCCGGCTCGAGGTGATCGGCGTGATGGTGCGGGACCTCGACCGCGACCGTGGCGAACACGTTCCGCGGTCCCTGTTGACCACCGATGCTTCCGCCCTGGTGCGTGAAGCGGATCTGGTCATCGAACTCATGGGCGGGATCCAGCCGGCCCTCGACCTGCTCCTGGAGGCAATGGCCTCGGGCGCGGCTGTCGTCACCGCCAATAAAGCCCTGCTGGCCGCCGAAGGCCCCCGCCTCTATGAGGCCGCCGATGAACACGGCGTGGACCTCCAGTTCGAGGCCGCGGTGGCCGGCGCGATCCCCATCGTGCGCCCGGTGCGCGAATCCCTCGCCGGCGACCGGATCCGCCGCGTCATGGGCATCGTCAACGGCACCACCAACTACATCCTCGACGCCATGACCCGCACCGGGGCAAGCTTCGAGGACGCCCTGGCCACCGCCCAGAAACTTGGCTACGCCGAAGCCGACCCCACCGCCGATGTGCAGGGGCATGACGCCGCCGCGAAAGCCTCGATCCTCGCCTCCCTCGCCTTCCACAGCCGAGTGGCCCTCGGAGATGTGCACTGCGAGGGAATCACCTCCGTCAGCGCCGACGACATCGCCGCCGCACAGCGCATGGGCCGCACCATCAAACTGCTCTCCATCGTGGAGCGGGTCGAGGGAACCGACGGGGCCGAGGGGATCTCGGCCCGCGTCTACCCGGTGATGATCCCGAACGCGCATCCGCTCTCAACGGTCTCCGAGGCCTTCAACGCCGTCTTCGTCGAGGCAGAAGCTGCCGGTTCCCTCATGTTCTACGGGCAGGGCGCCGGCGGTGCCCCCACCGCCTCGGCCGTCATGGGCGATGTGGTCACCGCTGCCCGCCACCGCGTGCGCGGCGGGATCGGGGCACGAGAATCCCGCTACGCCGGACTCGACGTCATCCCGATCTCCGAGTTGACCAGCCGCTTCTACCTGGCCCTCACCGTCGTCGATGAACCCGGAGTGCTCGCCCAGGTGGCAGGAACCCTCTCCCGCCACGGCATCTCCATCTCAACCATCCACCAGGAAGCGACCCCGGCCGCCGAAGGCGCCGAGCACGGCACCGCCGTGATCGGCATCTCCACCCACCGCGCGCAGGAAAGCGCAATGCAGACCGCGCTCGCCGACCTGACCGCGAGCCCCGCCGTGCAGGGCGTCGATTCCCTGCTGCGCATCGAAGGAGACTGACCCCATGGCTCATCAATGGCGCGGCGTTCTTGCCGAATACCGTGAGCACCTTCCCTTCACGGACTCAGACACCCTGCTGAGCCTCGGCGAGGGCGGAACCCCGCTGGTGGAAGCCCCGGCGCTCTCCCGCCGTGTGGGCGCGCAGGTCTTTGTGAAAGTTGAGGGGCAAAACCCCACCGGATCCTTCAAGGACCGCGGGATGGTCAGCGCCATGACGCGGGCCATGAACGACGGGGCAACCGCCGTGGTCTGCGCATCCACCGGAAACACCTCTGCCTCCGCGGCGGCCTACGCCACCCGCGCCGGGATGACCTGCGCGGTGCTGCTCCCGGAGGGCAAGATCGCCGCCGGGAAACTCGCCCAGGCGATCGTGCACGGTGCCCGCCTGATCCAGGTGCGCGGTAACTTCGATGACTGCCTGGAGATCGCACGCAAACTCGATGCGGCCTACCCGGTGGAACTGGTCAACTCGATCAACCCCTACCGTCTGCAGGGGCAGAAGACCGCTGCCTTTGAGATTTGCGATGCGCTGGGTGCCGCCCCCGATATTCACGTGCTCCCGGTGGGTAATGCCGGCAATATCTCCGCCTACTGGATGGGCTTCCAGGAGTACCGCGATAAGGGCATCACCGGGTCCGTGCCGGCCATGTGGGGTTTCCAGGCGGCAGGTGCCGCGCCCTTCGTGGCCGGGCATCCGATCCCGAACCCCGAAACGATCGCCACCGCCATCCGCATCGGTGCCCCGGCTTCGTGGAATCTCGCGGTGGCCGCCCGTGACGACTCCGGTGGCCTGATCGAAGCCGTCACCGATGAACAGATCCTGGATGCGCAGCGTCTGCTCGCCGATGAGGTGGGCGTTTTCGTCGAGCCGGCCTCGGCAACCGGTGTGGCGGGTCTGCTGCAGCAGGCCGAGCGCGACCTGGTCCCCCCGGATACGCGCATCACGGTGACGGTCACCGGCAACGGCCTCAAAGACATCGACACGGCCCTCGGCCAGAGGGACCTGACCCCGACGGTGATCGACGTAGATGTGAATGCTGCAGCCGAGGTGCTCGGCCTGTAAGCAGTCGCGGGGCTCTTGAGATGATGGGCCCGCGGTAGCCCCCTTGCTTTCCGCAGGCAGAGCCCTCAGAAAGGACCCAGCGTGAGGATCACCTCCCAGCGCGTGCGCGTGATCGTGCCCGCCACCAGCGCAAACCTCGGACCCGGTTATGACACCATGGGTCTTGCCCTGGGGCTCCTGGATGAGCTCGAACTGGAAGCCACCACCGGTGGGATTGAGATCGAGGTGGAGGGCGAGGGCGCCGATTCGGTGCCGACGGGGGAGGACCACCTGGTGGTGCAGGCTCTCCGACGGGGCCTCGACCACGCGGGCGCACCCCAGGTCGGCATACGACTGCGCGCCCGGAACCGCATCCCGCATGGGCGCGGCCTCGGCTCCAGCGCGGCAGCCACCGTGGCGGGGCTGCTCCTTGCGCGGGGACTCATCGCCGATCCGCAGGCCCTGGACGATGCCACGGTCCTGCAGCTTGCCTGCGAGTTTGAAGGGCATCCCGATAACGCCGCCCCCGCGCTTCTCGGTGGCGCGACCCTCGCATGGATGAATGCCGAAGGCGAGGCGAAGGCGGCTGCCCTGCGGGTGGATGCCGCGGTGCTGCACCCCGTCGTGCTCCTTCCCTCCACCACGCTCTCGACCGAGCATGCGCGCTCGCTCCTCCCTGCCACGGTGCCGCACGCGGATGCAGCCTTCACGGCGGCACGCTGCGGTCTGCTCGTGCATGCGCTCGCCGGTAAGGCGGGGCTGCTGATGGAAGCGACGGAGGATCGTCTGCATCAGGAGCAGCGGGCTGCGGCCATGCCGCAGAGCGTGGAGCTGGTGCGGGTGCTCCGTCAGGAAGGGCATCCGGCGGTGATCTCCGGGGCCGGCCCCTCGGTGCTGGTTTTGCGCGGTTCAGCCCGGGAACTCACGATGCTCACCCGGCGAATCGTTGATGATCCGACGCAGTGGCGTATCGCTGCGCTTCCGCTGCGATCCGAACGGTCGGAGCCTGTGGTAGGTTGAGCCTGCGTCCAGGCGCCCCGCGCCCTGCAGGTCGCATCCCACCACCGATTCACCCGCTATCGACGGGTTCCATCGGAGGAGGACATTCGCGACGACGCGGCACCGCTTCCCTGCGGACCGCACCTGCTGCAGCCCGGCCCATGACGAGGCCCCGGCCTCGGTACGACGCATCCCGACCGACGACAGTGGCCCGATCCCGCGCCCTGCATCCCCTGCGATGCGCTTCGAGCCCTGTGCCGATCTAGCCCTCCCGGCATTCCGGTCCCTCGGCCCCGCCGCCCCTGGACCGATGAGCGCCTGCGAGGCCCACATGCTTTCCCACAGAACACCGCAGGACCGGCGAGACCGGTCCGAGAGGAAGGAACCCGGGTGAACGACTCCACCCCCACCTCCGGCGATGCCGCGACGCTCGCCTCCAAGAAACTTCCCGAACTGCAGGCGATTGCTACCGGTCTCGGGATTAAAGGCGTTCGACGCCTGCGCAAGAGTGAACTGATCGAGGCGATCCGCACCGGCCGCGCCCCGGCTGCTGCCACGGGCGAGAAGGCCCCGTCGGCCCCGGATACAGCCCTCCGCGCCCAGAGCAGCGGGAGCGGCCCGCGCCGTGACGACCGCGATGACAATCGCCGTGAGAACACGGAGCGCACCCCGGATCTGGGCATCGAGCTGCCCGATCGTTCCCGCGCTGATCACGGGCGCGAGGACCGTCGCGATGACCGACGCGACGATCGTCGTGAGGACCGCCGCGATGACCGTCGGGAGCGCCCCAGCCGCGATGACCGTCGCGCCCGGGATGAGCGCGGAAGCCGCGAGGACGAGGGCCGCACCCGCCGCCCCACCCGCGTCGAGGACATTGAACTTCCCAGCCGCTCCGGCGAGGGGGAGGGGCGTCGCTCCCGCCACGACAACCGTGGTGACAACCGCGGCGAGAACCGCGAGGACAACCGGGGCGATGGCGAGGAGCGTCGCTCCCGCAACCGCTCGCGTAACCGCAAGCGCCGCGGTCGCGGTGGCCAGGGCGAGCAGAACGGCCAGGGCCAGAACCAGCAGCAGGATGATGAGCAGGTGCGCGAGGGCGATGAACTCGTCACCGTCGCCGGCATCCTCGATATCCGCGATAACAACGCCTACGTGCGCACCACCGGCTACCTGCCCGGCCCCACCGATGTGTACGTGAGCATGCAGCAGGTGCGAAAGAACGGCCTGCGCAAGGGCGATGCGATCACCGGCCAGGTCAAGGCTCCCCGCGAAGGGGATGAACCGCAGGTGGAGCAGTACCACGGCGGGAACCGTCGCCGCCGCGGCAAGGGCGGTGGTGGTAACCAGAGCAAGTACGCCGCGCTCGTGCAGGTCGACACCGTCAACGGGATGACCCCGGAGCGGGCCCGTCAGCGCGTGGACTTCACCAAGCTCACCCCGCTGTACCCCGATACACGTCTGCGCCTGGAAACCTCCGCGACCAGCATTTCCCAGCGTGTGATCGACCTGGTCTCGCCGATTGGTAAGGGCCAGCGCGGTCTGATCGTGGCGCCACCGAAAGCCGGTAAGACGATCATCATGCAGCAGATCGCCAATGCGATCACCACGAATAACCCCGAAGTCCACCTCATGGTCGTGCTCGTGGATGAGCGCCCCGAAGAGGTCACCGATATGCAGCGCACGGTCAAGGGTGAGGTCATCGCCTCCACCTTCGACCGCCCCGCCTCCGATCACACGATCGTGGCGGAGCTCGCCATTGAGCGCGCCAAGCGTCTGGTGGAGATGGGCCGCGATGTGGTCGTGCTGCTGGACTCCCTGACCCGTCTCTCGCGCGCCTACAACCTGGCCGCTCCCGCCTCGGGTCGCATCCTCTCCGGTGGTGTGGACGCCTCGGCGCTCTACCCGCCCAAGCGGTTCTTCGGCGCTGCCCGCAATATTGAAAACGGCGGCTCGCTGACCATCCTCGCCTCGGCACTGGTGGAGACCGGCTCGAAGATGGACGAGGTGATCTTCGAGGAGTTCAAGGGCACCGGCAATATGGAGCTGCGCCTGTCGCGCTCCCTAGCCGATAAGCGGATCTTCCCGGCGGTGGACGTCAATGCCTCCGGCACCCGCCGCGAAGAGGAACTCATGGGCAAGGAAGAGCTCGCGGTCATGTGGAAGCTGCGCCGCGTGCTCGGCGCGCTCGAACAGCAGCAGGCGCTTGAACTGCTCCTGGAGCGGATCAAGAAGACGCAGTCCAACACCGAGTTCCTGATGACGGTGCAGAAGAACACCCCGAGTGTGGCCAGCCGCGGCGAGTAAACCGCCGCCGGCAATGGCAAAGAGCGTAGGCCCGTGCAGGAAGCACGGGCCCACGCGCGTTCGGGAGCGCTGGCCTGGCAAGGAGTGCTCGTGAGGCAGGAAGTGCTCGCGAGCCAGGGAGTGTGTGCCCGCCCGCGGGAAATATGTGGTCCATTCCGCATATGACGACGGTGACGCGGCCTTCCGGGCATGGCACACTGGAAAGCCGGTTCTGGTTCACGGCCCCACCCGGTGGCCGACCCAGCGACCCGAGAAGGAGAAATCATGAAGGCCGACATCCACCCGAAGTACGTGGAAACCCAGGTGACCTGCACCTGCGGCAACACGTTCACCACCCGCAGCACCCAGACCAGCGGCACCATCAGCACCGAGGTCTGCTCCGCCTGCCACCCGTTCTACACGGGCAAGCAGAAGATCCTCGACACCGGCGGCCGCGTGGCTCGCTTCGAGGCTCGGTACGGCAAGAAGAAGGCCTGACCCACAGCTTTGCCGACGCCGGCGTGTCCTTCGGGACGCGCCGGCTTCGTCGTTTCTCTCCGGGCGCGAGTGTGATTGCGGTCCATGCTGAGGGTCGGTGGGCGCAGGGGAGCGGCCGACGGGGGAGAATACGGGGGATGCACGAGACCGTAGGGAAAGCAGGACGCCACGATGAGCGCTGAGAGCGCCAGCACCGGCACAAGCGCCGGACT
The DNA here is from genome assembly GCA_023389045.1 of Actinomycetes bacterium. Taxonomy (GTDB): domain Bacteria; phylum Actinomycetota; class Actinomycetes; order Actinomycetales; family Dermabacteraceae; genus Brachybacterium. The sequence continues at coordinate 4,900 of JAEWEZ010000165.1, read as the reverse complement.
CCAGCAGACGCTTCAGGAATACGCAGACCTGGAACAGCGCCTGGCCGACCCCACGCTGTACGACGACCCCGCGAGTGCGCGCCGCCTCACGCGACGCCATGCGCAGCTAGGGCCGGTGGTGGCAGCAGCCCGACGGGTCAGCTCCCTGCAGGAAGACCTCGCCGCCGCGCAGGAGATGGGGGCGGAGGACCCGGAACTCGCAGCCGAAGCCGAAGAACTGGCCGCGGCACTCGAGGAAGCCCGCGCCGACCTCGAAGACCTTCTGGCGCCGCGAGACCCCGATGACCCCCGCGATGTGATCCTCGACATCCGTGCCGGCGCTGGCGGCGAAGAATCCGCCCTTTTCGCCGCCGAGATGCTGCGCATGTACCGCTCCTATGCCGAATCCAAGGGCTGGCGGCTTGAGGTGCTGTCCTCCTCGCTCTCGGATCTCGGCGGGGTGCGAGAGGTGACCTGCGCGATCAGCGCCTCACAGGCGGCAGCCGATGGCGTGTGGTCATTCCTCAAACACGAGGCGGGCGTGCACCGTGTGCAGCGAGTGCCGGTCACCGAATCCGCCGGGCGTATCCACACCTCCGCCGTGGGCGTGCTGGTGATGCCGGAAGCCGATGAAACCGATGAGGCGGAACTGCTGGGGGAGGCGATGGCCCCCGCGAATTTGCGCATCGACGTCTTCCGCTCCTCGGGCCCCGGCGGTCAGAGCGTGAACACGACGGATTCCGCCGTGCGGATTACCCACCTGCCCACCGGCACGGTCGTCTCCTGCCAGGATGAGAAAAGCCAGTTGCAGAACCGTGAGCAGGCCCTGCGTATTTTGCGCAGCCGCCTCCTGGAGGCCTACCGCCGCGAACAGGAAGAGAAAGCCGCCGCGCATCGACAGTCACAGGTGCGCACGGTGGACCGCTCCGAACGGATCCGCACCTACAACTTCCCCGAGTCGCGGGTGGCCGATCACCGCACCGGTTACAAGGCCAATAACCTCTCGCAGGTTCTCGGCGGCGACCTCGAGGCGGTCATCGCATCCTGCCGGGAGCGTGAACGGCAGCTGCGTTTGGACAGCAGCGGTGACCCCGGTGCGGGTCGATGAGTATGCCGGTGCAGCAGCGGCTGCGACAGGCTCTGCGGGAGAGCGAGCAGCGCCTGGTGCAGGCGGGTATCGCCTCGGCGGCTGCTGAGTCGCGCACGCTGGTGCAGGCAGCGGCGGGAACGGAACGCCATCTGGTGCTGATCGACGACCTCCCTAAGGAGTTCGAGGAGGATCTGGATCGCATGCTGCAGCGGCGCTGCGCCCGCGAGCCCCTGCAACTCATCCTGGGCTACGTCCCGTTCCGGCGCCTCCAGCTGGAGGTCCAGGCCGGAGTGTTCGTGCCGCGCCCCGAGACGGAACTCCTCATCGACCTGCTGCGTGAGCATGCCGAAGGAGAGGTGCACCGGGTGGTGGATCTGTGCACCGGTAGTGGCGCCATCGCAGCCGCCGTGCTTGATGAAATGCCCGAGGTCATGGTCCGCGCGGTGGAGATCGACGAGAAGGCGGCCCAGCTTGCCGAGCGAAATATGGCGCGGGCCGCGGGGGACAGGGGCGAGGGCCGCGGACGGGTACTGCACGCCGATGTCACCGATCCGCAGCTAGTTCCGACGCTCCTGCCCACCTGGGCGGGCAGTGTCGATGCGGTGCTGTCGAACCCTCCGTATATCCCCGCGAATGCGGTGCCGCGTGACGTGGAAGTACGCGAGCACGATCCGCACCGTGCCCTCTATGGTGGCGGCGAGGACGGACTTGACGTACCCGCCGCTGTCATCGCCCGTGCCCGTGACCTGTTGCGCCCCGGTGGCCTTCTGCTTATGGAACATGCGGACGTGCAGGGAGAAGCGACCCGTCGCCTCGCTGAAAACGGCGGACTACAGGACGCGCAAACCCTCAAGGACTTGACCGGACGTGACCGATTCCTCCTGGCCCGTCGTGGCGAGGAGGCTCAGCCGCCCCAGGAAGTGAGAGACTGACGCCGTGAGCGTGCACGACACCAAGAACGATGAGACCCGCGAGGAAGCCCTGGAGGCTGCCGTCCAGGCGATTCGCGATGGCAAGTTGATCGTCCTGCCCACCGACACCGTGTACGGCATCGGTGCAGACGCCTTCTCCCACGGCGCGGTGATGGATCTGCTGTATGCCAAGGGCCGCGGCCGAGAGACTCCGCCGCCGGTACTGGTGGGGGACCCGGCGGTGCTCATGGCACTGGCGGTGGACGTTCCGGAGGTGGCAGAGCGTCTGGCTGAAGAGTTCTGGCCCGGCGCCCTCACCCTGATCCTCAACGCCCAGCCGTCCCTGACCTGGGACCTGGGGGAAACCCGCGGCACCGTCGCCCTGCGCATGCCCGATCACGAGGTGGCTCTGGACCTGCTGCGCCGCACCGGCCCGCTCGCCGTCTCCAGCGCAAACCGTCACGGCAAGAGCCCGGCGCTGACGGTGCTGGATGCCGCCACCCAGCTCGGGGATGCCGTGGAGGTGTACCTCGACGGGGGAGAAGCCCGGATTGGGGAGTCCTCCACGATTATCGACGCGACGGTGGAGCCGCCGGAGATCGTGCGCCAGGGAGCGCTCACGAAGGAAGAGATCATCGAGCGGCTCGGCGATATTTTCGCTGCACCGGAGCATGAGAGCGCAGACGGGGCCGAGGAGAATCCCGCCGAGGACGAGGCGACCGTGGCGGATGAAGTTGCCATGGAATCGTCGGATCAGGACGCGGCGGATCAGGAATCCACCGACGAGAGCACGACGGAGACCGCTAGCACCGTAGAAACCGCGTCGGCCGAGGCCCCAGCGGAGGAATCCGCTGCGAACGAGCCTGATGTGATCCCGGATCCCTCCATCGTGGAGGGCGATGACCAGCCGGTGATGGCGCCGTCGAGCGAGGCTGTTGACGCCTCCAAGGCGCAGGCCGTCGAAACCGTCACGCCGGCAGAGCCTGCGGCAGAACCCACCGCAGCCCCCGCTGAGGACGACACCGAGGACACGACCCCGTCGGCCGAGACGAAGACCGTGGAAGAGACCCCCGCGGCCCCCGCACCGACCTCCACGCCCTCTGCGGCTCCGAGCGCCCTCTCACTGCCCTCGGAACCGGACCTGATCGACCTTGTCTCCGGCACCCCGGCGGAGAGCGCATCTGCACCTTCCCCCTCTGACACCGAGCGCCGCTCGGATGCGAACGGGTGAGGGTCTACCTCTTCACTCTCCTGGTCGCCGCGGCTGTCACCTACCTATGCACCCCGGCGGCCAGGCTGCTGGCGCGCCGAACCGGTGCCATGACGGCGGTGCGCGCCCGCGACGTTCATGACACGGTCACCCCGCGTCTCGGGGGAATGGCGATGCTCGCCGGATTCCTGGCGGCAATGCTGCTTGCGATGCACATCCCCTTTCTGGAAAGCCTGTTTGAAGAGCCGGGGAAACCGTTAGCGATCATGGGCGCCGCCACCCTGATCTGCCTGATCGGCGCCGCCGATGACAAATGGGATCTCGACTGGGTCACGAAACTCGCCGGGCAGGTCCTCGCCGCCCTGCTCATGGCCTGGCAGGGAGTGCAGCTGGTCTCTCTGCCGATCGGGGGAGTGACGCTGCTTTCTGCCCACGCGTCGCTCATCCTGACCGTATTCCTTGTGGTGGCCAGCATGAATGCTGTCAACTTCGTCGACGGGCTGGATGGCCTTGCCGCGGGTGTGATGGCGATCGGCGGCAGCGCTTTCTTCCTCTACGCCTACGTGCTCACCCGCAGCGCCTCCGCCACGGACTACTCCTCCCTCGCCGCCCTCATCACCGCCGCCATGATCGGGGCCTGCCTCGGCTTCCTTCCGCACAACATCAACCGCGCCCGAATCTTTATGGGCGATTCCGGCGCCTTGCTGCTGGGGCTCCTCCTCGCCGCCAGTTCCATCACCGTGACAGGGCAGGTCGATCCCGCCCGGCTCTCCGGCACGGACCTGCTCGGTCAATTCCTCCCGATCCTGCTTCCGTTCGGGGTGATGGTCATCCCCTTCCTGGACCTTGCACTGACCGTTCTGCAACGCATCGGGGCCGGGAAATCTCCCTTCCACGCAGACAAAAGGCATCTTCATCACCGCTTGCTGCGCCTGGGACACACCCAGGTAGGCGCGGTGCTCATTATGTACACCTGGACGATCGTGATTTGCGCGGGCCTCTTGCTGCCCATGGTTGCTTCCGCCCGCACCGTCTACTGGTTCTGGGGAATCGGTATGGGCGCCGCGCTTCTGCTCACGATCAACCCGCTACGCCTTCTACAGAGTGCTCACCGAAAGGACGATGATGCCCGGCACCCCCGCGGAGCATGAGAACACCACCCACGCTCCCTCCGGATCCAAAGAGAACGCCCAGCGGGAGAACGACCGTGAACTGCGCCGAGCCATGCGTTTTGCCGTGGCGGCGGGGCTCCTTGTTGACGTGGTCCTCATCACGATCGCTGCGCTCCAAGGAACCCCGCAACTGTGGGGCGCTCTGATCGGAACGGGCCTCGCCCTGGTGGTCACTTTGCCGGGTCTGCTGATCGCCGAACGAGCCCTCCGACTGGCGCCGATCATGCTGGCCGCCCTGGTCCTGGGCAGTTGGCTGCTCAAAATGGTGGTTGTCATCATCGTGATCGCGCTGGTGCGTGACACCGGAGCTGTGGCCATGCCATGGCTTGGCGTTGCCCTCCTCGCGGGAGCGATCGCGGCGATCATCGCCGAGACGGTCGTTGTGGCACGCCGGCGGCCCCTTCTTGAGGTCGAAGGCCTCTAAGTCCTCTGTTATGCTGTGCTGGCGCGTCCACGAGGACCGTCACCCCCACAAATCCACTGTCAGGACCCGATCGGGCATCCTTTTCAGGAATGTTCGACGGGCCCCGTCATGGAC
>JAEWEZ010000162.1 GCA_023389045.1 Actinomycetes bacterium | reverse complement strand
CGCTACGGCGCTCCATCCCCTCGGTGTTCTCGCGCACCTTGTCGAAGACGACGATCGTGTCGTACAGCGAGTACCCGAGGATCGTGAGGAAGCCCGGCCACTGTGATCGGCTTCCTCACGATCCTCGGGTACTCGCTGTACGACACGATCGTCGTCTTCGACAAGGTGCGCGAGAACACCGAGGGGATGGAGCGCCGTAGCGACCGAACCTTCGCGGAACTCGTGGAGCTGGCGGCGAACCAGACTCTGGTCCGCTCGATTAACACTTCCGTGGTGGCGCTGCTGCCGGTCGGCTCGATCCTGGCGATCGGTGCCTTCCTGCTCGGGGCCGGCACCCTGAAGGACATTTCTCTGGCCCTCTTCGTCGGCATCATCGCCGGCACCTACTCCTCGATCTTCCTGGCCCCCGGCCTGCTGGTGGATCTGCGCCGACGGGAGAAGGCCGTGAAGGCGCTGGAGAAGCGTGTCGAGGATCGTCGTGCGGGCAAGAATCTCGATGAGGCCGACGGCGTTCGCGTCACTGTTGGCTCCGCCGATGACGGATTCGGCGGTGACACTGACGCTGATGACGAGTTGGCATCCGAGCACGCTGTGACCCCTCATGACGAGGGAGCCGACGGTGACCCCGCCCGTGACACCATGGAATCCACGCCCACCCGGGCCTCTGGCAGGCCCACCCATCGCCGCGGCGATACGCCCTCCTGAAAGGCTCACTGATGACCCAGACCCCCGCCCGCCCGGAGGAGATCGAGGCTCTGCGCTCGACCCATATCGCCGAGTTCCCGGACTTCCCCGAACCCGGTGTGCTCTTCCGCGACATCACCCCGCTGCTGCGGGATGCCGCCGCCTTGCGCACCGTGATTAAGCACTGGTGTTCCCTGCTGCCGGAGGGCATCGAGTATGTGGTGGGCACCGAAGCCCGCGGCTTCGTGCTCGGTGCTCCGCTTGCCTACGAGCTCGGTGCCGGTTTCGTTCCTGCCCGCAAGGCCGGCAAGCTTCCCGGTAACCCGCGCAGCCTGCGCTACGACCTTGAATACGGCTCGGCCACCGTGGAAATCCCTGCCCAGGGCCTGCCCCGCGGCGCCCGCACCCTGGTCGTTGATGACCTGCTGGCCACTGGCGGCACCGCCGCTGCGACCGTCGAACTGTGCCGTCAGTTCGATGTGGAGCTGCTGGGCGCGTCCTTCCTGATCGAACTGCAGGGCCTGAACGGCCGGGACCGTCTGCCCGACGTTCCGATCACCACCGTCTGGTCCTTCCCGAACTGACTCGAACCGAGTCCCCACCCGCTGCAGGTTCCCGAACCCAGCGGCGTAGCGGACCATCCCCGTCGGGCCCTTCCACCCTCCGTGGTGGGCGGGCCCGACGTTCATTCCGGCTCGCTGCAGGCGCCATGACGCACAGACGGCCCCCTGCCGGCCTCCTGACGGCCCACCGGCGGCCCCTTGCGGCCTACTGACCGCGACGGGCGGCCCTGTGCTGCGCATGGCACAGCGAGAGCACGCGTAGACTTGCTACTTACCAAGGAGGTGCCCCGTGCAGGATCACACCGCATCCACAGCTCGACAGGAGCGGGCCGGCTCCGACCAGCCCGCCGCCTCCTCAGCGCTGCCCCCCGACGTTCCCCGTCGCGCCCGCAGCCGCATCCCCTTCTTCGGTGCCCGCCAGGCGCCGGCTGTCGATCGCCTGCTCGCACCGCTGCTGCAGACCGTCGCCGCCGTCAGCCCCAAGGAAGACCACACCCTCATCCAGCGGGCCTACACCGTGGCCGAACGCGCCCACCGCGGGCAGTTCCGCAAAAGCGGTGACCCCTACATCACCCACCCGGTGTCGGTCGCCACGATCCTGGCCGAACTCGGTTCCCCGAGTGAAGTGGTCGCGGCCGCGCTCCTCCACGACACCGTGGAGGACACCGAGTACTCCCTGGAACAGCTCTCCGCTGACTTCGGGGAAGAGATTGCGGTTCTCGTTGATGGCGTGACCAAGCTCGACAAGGTCACCTACGGGGAAGCCGCCCAGGCTGAAACCGTGCGCAAGATGATCGTGGCGATGAGCCGCGATGTGCGGGTGCTCCTCATCAAACTGGCAGACCGCCTGCACAATGCGCGCACCTGGAAGTATGTGCCTGCTTCCAGCGCCGAGCGGAAAGCCAAGGAAACCCTCGAGATTTACGCGCCGCTCGCGCATCGCCTGGGCCTCAACACCATCAAATGGGAGTTGGAAGATCTCTCCTTCCAGGTGCTGTACCCGAAGGTGTACCGCGAGATCGTGAACCTTGTGGCGGAGCACGCCCCCGCCCGTGAGCAATTCCTGGGCGCCGTCACCACGCAGATCCACGAGGATCTGCGCAAGGCGCGGATCAAGGCGGAGGTCACCGGCCGGCCGAAGCACTACTACTCGATCTATCAAAAGATGATCGTGCGCGGCCGCGACTTCTCCGATATCTACGATCTGGTGGGAATCCGCGTGCTCGTGGATTCGGTGCGGGACTGCTACGCGGTGCTCGGCACGATGCATGCCCGCTGGTCGCCGGTGCCGGGGCGTTTCAAGGACTACATCGCCCTGCCGAAGTTCAACCTGTACCAGTCGCTGCACACAACGGTGATCGGCCCGACCGGCAAACCCGTCGAGATTCAGATCCGCACCTACGAGATGCACCGGCGCGCCGAATACGGTGTGGCCGCCCACTGGAAGTACAAGGCGATGGCGGGAACCGCGCAGGCGGATGCCCGCGCTGCCGGCCAGGAATCCGTGTGGCTGCGCCAGCTGATGGACTGGCAGAAGGAAACCACCGACTCCGGTGAGTTCCTGGATTCTCTGCGTTTCGAAATCAACACGCAGGAGGTGTACGTCTTCACCCCGAAGGGAGATGTGCTCGCCCTCCCGCAGGGCGCCACCCCGGTGGACTTCGCCTACACCGTGCACACCGAGGTGGGGCATCGCACGATCGGTGCCCGCGTGAACGGCAAACTCGTCTCCCTCGAATCCGCTCTCAGCACCGGTGACGTGGTCGAGGTATTCACCTCCAAGGCCTCTGAGGCCGGGCCGAGCCACGACTGGCTCGGCTTCGTCAAAACCCAGCGGGCCCGCACCAAGATCCGCCAGTGGTTCTCCAAGGAACGCCGCGAGGAGGCCCTCGAGAAGGGCAAGGAAGAGCTCTCGAAGGCGCTGCGACGCCAAGACCTGCCGATGCGCCGTCTGCTCACCCACGAGACCCTGCAAACGGTCGCGCGCGAACAGAATCTCCCCGATGTCGATGCGCTCTACACGGCGATCGGCGAGAACCACGTCAGCGCCCAGCACGTGGTCGAAAAACTGCGGGCCTCCTTCGGCGGCACCGAGGGCGTGGCGGAGGACGTGGCCGAGATGGCCATGCCCTCCAAGGTGCGCCCCGGCCGCACCCGCAGCGAACGCCACACCGCCCAAACCGATCAGGGCGTGGTAGTGGATGGTCAAAGCGACCTGTGGGTCAAACTCGCCAAATGCTGCGCACCGGTGCCGGGCGATCCGATCATCGGTTTCGTCACTCGCGGCTCGGGAATCTCGGTGCACCACCGCAGCTGCAGCAATGCCCAGCAGCTACAGGAGCAGCAGGCCGACCGGATCGTTGACGTGCACTGGTCCGGCCGTCACGGCGCGACGTACCTGGTGCATATGAAGGTCGAGGCACTGGATCGTGCCCGCCTGCTCACCGACCTTGCGCTGGTGATCTCCGATCAGCAGGTGAACCTGCAGCAGGCCACCTGCCAGTCCCATCGCGACCGCCTTGCGACCGGTTTCTTCTCCTTCGAACTGGCAGATCCCGCGCATCTGCAGTCGGTACTGAACGCGGTGCGTCGCGTCGAGGGCGTCTATGACGCCTACCGGGTGACGGCCGACGGGAAGCCCGTGGACGCCTCGGCGCCGCTCACCACGGTGTGAAAGCCCACTGAACGCCTCTAGATCCTGATCGCGCAGGCTGCAGCGATCTCGCGCAGGATTCCGTAGGCCCGACGGGTGCCCGGCTGCCCCCAGAACCGATCGAGCGTGGCAGGCACCGCGCGAAGGTCAAGATGGCCGCTGTCCACCATGGCGATCACCCGGGCGGAAGCAATCGGATCGCGACGGTCCCGCAGAAGATCAACAGCGGTGCGTACCGGCGTGGTGACCGGCGCACCACCCAGGGTTTCCACGTCCCCCGAGACGAGGCTGAGGTGGCGGGTCATGACCCCGCTGATCACAGCCCGATGCGAGGTACTGCTGAGAACGGGGATGGTGGGCTGGTATTTGCCGGAGTGCACCCAGGCGGCGGAGGGGCCAACCACGATGTGATCGGCACGGAGGCGACTGCCGAGGGCGCAGCCCAGGGCAAGTACGCGTGCGGTGGCCGTCGGAACCGTGTCCGGGGGAATGTAGATCTCGGGCATCAGCGGCACCAGCAGCCCATCGCGCACCATCATCGCGGTGGTAGGGGTGTCGGGCCAGTGCACGAGCTCGGCGGCAATGGGTTCGGCAAGAGTCATGGAGTGGCCGGACCAGACCGCGCATGCTTCGGCAACGCAGTCACGGGGTAGCCCGCCGATGATGCTGCCGGTGACGGTGGCATGGGCCGGCAGCGAGGCGGTCATCGCGGAGAGATCTGCGCTGGAGAGCATGCACTAACTCTCGCGTGAAGCAGAGCGCGTAGCAATCCGCCCGCCCACGATTGTGGACGGGCGGATGAATGTCGAGGTCAGACGGGTTTGTGGAAGGCCTGCTGACTCGGGATTGTGGATACTCAGCCGAGCTCGCGGGCCGAGCGCTCGATCACGGCCAGCCACTCCTTGCGCGCCTCGAGGGCAGCTTCTGCCTCGGCGATCTTGCGCGGGTCACCGGTGGCTCGCGCCTTCTCCAGTGCTTCCTCGTAGCCGGCGATCGCCGCGTGCAGCTGCGAAGAGGCACCTTCCACACGTGCACGGGTACGCGGATCGGTGCGGCGCCACTCATCAGCTTCCGCCTTCTTCACCGCACGCTCCACGCCACGCAGACGCTCCTCGATGCGGCGCATATCGGACCGCGGCACCTTGCCGGCATCCTCCCAGCGATCCTGGATGGAGCGCAGCTTCTCCTTGGCCGCCTCCAGATCCTCATCGGGGTTGATCTGCTCGGCCTCCCTCAGCAGCGATTCCTTGACTTTCAGGTTCTCGCGCTGCTCATCCTCAGACGCCTTCAGATCGGCATTGCGAGCCTCAAAGAAGGTGTCCTGCGCGGCCTTGAAGCGAGCCCACTGGGCATCGTCCTTCTTACGGCTACCGCGCGGGGCGGAACGCCACTGCGCCATCAGATCCTTGTAGGCGCGCACCGTCGGACCCCAGTCGGTCGAGTCCTTCATCGCCTCAGCCTGGGCGATCAGGTCTTCCTTAATCCGGGCGGCCTCAGCATGCTTATCGTCGAGTTCGGAGAAGAACTTCTTGCGCATGCGGTCGAAGGTGGCGCGAGCAGCCGAGAGACGCTTCCACAGCGCATCCTCGACGGCGCGGTCCAGTGACACACCCTCAGCCTGCATGGACTTCCAGGTCGGGACCATATCGCGCATGGTCTGCCCAGCCTGCTTCCAGGAGATCTGGGCGGGGTCGGTGGCCACCAGCTTCTCGATGGACTCCACGAATTCGGTGCGCCGCGCCGTGGCTTCCTCGCGGGCCTTTTCGCGGTCCGCCTCCATGGCGTGAATCTTTTCCTTAGCGGCCTCACGCAGCGCCGAAGCGCGCGTACGAAGCGCCGGAATATCGCCGATGACCTGCGGTTCCTTCATTCGCTTGCGGAGGTTCTCCAGCAGGCGATTGAGGTCGTTCTGGGTGTGCTCCGGAGCGGCGAGCTTCTTCTCGGTGAGATCGAGGAAGGCCACCAGATCCAGGTAGGCCTCCGCGAAGGGACGCAGCACCGCGGCGTGGTCCTTGGCGGTGTTGGCAGCGGCATCGCCGCCCTCGGCCGGGGGAACCGAGCCGATCGCACGCACCTGCGTTCCATCCTGCACATTCACGGTGCCGTCCTCGGCCACGGAGCCGAACTCGAGGGCCGCCGCGATGTCTGCCTCGTCGTATTCCTGCTGGGGCGGTGCCACCGGGATCAGCGGTGCCGCGGGGCGCTTACCGGCCAGTGCCGCAGGGGAGGGTTTCCCGGGCCGCGGGCCCGGAGCCGGTGCCGACGGAGCCGGTGCCGACGGAGCCGGTGCCGACGGGGCGGGTGCCGACGGGGTTGCACTCGGAGCCGCCTCCGGCGCAGAGTCAGATGGCGCCTCCGACGCTTCGCTATCCGGCGTTGCCTCAGGAGCGGCCTCAGAGGCAGTCTCCGGCGACAGCTCGGTGGCCTGCTGCTCAGCAGGCGCTTCGCCCGCAGCGGTCACGTTTTCGGGCTGGGCAGGGGTAGCGGCCTGATCGGCCGCGGGGGTGGTCTCGGACTCGCTCACGCTCGAGCTCCTTCGATCTGATCCGCTCCAGGGCGGGGTACTGCCGCCGACGGCGGCCTGACACGCGGTGACCCGAGTACTGCGGATCACGTCAGGGAACTCTACCGTTAGGGCGCCGCTTCGGCAGAACTCTTCATCCACTGGAGATAATGGGGGAGTGCTGGCGCGGAGTTCTGAGCAGAATCAGCCCCGTCGTCGGCCCCTCACCGGCCCGCAGCCCCGGGCTCGCTCGACCTGAGCTGAACCACCCAACCCAAGGAGCAAACCCTGATGGCGAAGATCTCCGCGCTCTCTGGATTCCCCGAATGGCTGCCCGCGCAGCGTCTCGTCGAACAGCATGTGATCGACGTGTTCCGGCGCACCGCGGAACTGCATGGTTTCTCGGGCATTGAGACGCGCGCGGTCGAACCGATGAGCCAGCTCCTGCGCAAGGGCGAGATCGACAAAGAGGTCTACGTGCTGCGGCGCCTGCACGCCGAGGAAGGGGACGCCGAGGAGAAGGATCCCGAGCGCACCCTCGGTCTGCACTTCGACCTCACCGTGCCGCTTGCCCGGTACGTGCTGCAGCACCAAAACGATCTGGCCTTCCCGCTGCGCCGCTACCAGATCCAGAAGGTCTGGCGTGGGGAGCGCCCCCAGGAGGGTCGTTTCCGCGAGTTCTATCAGGCTGATCTCGACGTGATCGGCCAGGACACCCTGCCCGGGCATATCGAGGCGGAAGTGGCTGTGGTGATGGCGCAGATCCTCGCGCAGCTCCCGCTTCCCGGTTTCACCATCCACGCCAATACCCGCCGCCTCTCCGAAGGCTTCTTTGACGCGATCGGCGTGAGCGACCGCGCCGCGGTGCTGCGCTGCCTGGACAAACTCCCCAAGATCGGTGAGCAGGCCGTGCGTGAGCTGCTGGTCACCGAAGCCGGTGCCAGCCAGGAGCAGGCCGAGAAGTGCCTCGCCTTCGCCGCCATCCGCACCCCGGATTCCTCCTTCGCCGATCAGGTGCGGGAACTGGCCGGCACCTCGGAGGCGCTCGAGGAAGGCATTGCGCAGCTCACCGCGGTGCTTGAACGGATCGAGGCGGTTGTGCCGGGCGTTGCCATCGCGGACCTCTCCATCGCTCGCGGCCTCGACTACTACACCGGCACGGTCTTTGAGACCTTCGTGAGTAGCTTTGAGTCCTTCGGGTCGATCTGCTCCGGTGGGCGCTACGACGAACTCGCTGCCGATAACCGCCACAGCTACCCGGGTGTGGGGCTTTCGATTGGCCTCTCCCGTCTGGTCTCCCTGCTGCTGGGGCAGGATCTCGCCCGACCCACGCGCTCCGTGCCCACCTGCGTGCTCGTGGCAGTCTCCCAGGAAGAGCATCGCGCCCAGGCTGATGCGGTGGCGACCGCCCTGCGATCCCGCGGTATCTGCTGCGAGGTGGCACCGAGCGCCGCCAAGATCGGCAAGCAGATCAAGCACGCGGATCGCCGCGGCATCCCCTTCGTCTGGTTCCCCGGCACCGATGGGACATCCGACGAGGTCAAAGACATCCGCTCCGGCGAGCAGGTGCAGGCCGATGCGGCCACCTGGGAGCCTCCGAGCGAAGACCGCGAGGTGCGGATCATCGCCGCGAAGTAAGACAGCCCGAGGCGACGCACCGCAAAGTGCTCGAACCCAGCCTGCCGTGACCTACGACATGCGATGATCACACCGGGAATCAGACCACGAGGAAGGACGTTGAGAACCACATGGCCACCATCACCATGACCATCGATAACCACGACGAGACCATCAAGGACGGCATTACGCTGATCGACTTCTGGGCCGGCTGGTGCGTTCCCTGCCAGCGCTTCGCCCCGATCTTCGAGAAGGCCTCCGAGGTGTTCACCGACGTCAAGTTCGCCAAGGTGGATACCGAGGACCAGCAGCAGCTGGCGATGCGTTACGGCATCACCTCCATCCCCACCCTGGTTGCCTACCGTGAAGGCATCCCCGTCTTCTCCCAGCCCGGTGCTCTGCCGCAGAACCAGCTCGATGAGCTGATCCGCCAGATCCAGGGCCTGGATATGGACGAGGTCCGCAAGGCCTACGCCGAGGCGAAGGGCCAGGCAGAGGGCGGCGACAAGGCCTGATCCCCTGCGGAGACTGACTGTGCAGGCTGACCGCTCAGACTAACTGTGCAGACATGACGGTCAGATCCTGCGCACAGGGCACGCCACAGCGTGAGGAGCCCCGCACCATCCGGTGCGGGGCTCCTCATGCGTCACGGGCGTGGT
>JAEWEZ010000146.1 GCA_023389045.1 Actinomycetes bacterium | reverse complement strand
GGGCGGGGCGCCCGGAGTAGTCGAACTCGGCCAGCAGCATGGTGCTGCGCGAGGTGGTCAGCGGGCAGCTGGCGTAGCCGCTGTACGAGGCGCTCGGGGTCTTCCCCTGCATCACGGCGAGCAGGTTCTTGACCAGGACGGGTGCCTGCTTGCGGATCGCCGCACCGGTCTTGGAGTTCGGGGTCGAGCAGGCGTCGCCGAGGGAGAAGATCTCCGGGAAGCGGGTGTGCTGCAGGGTGTGCTTATCCACCTGCACGTACCCGGCGGGGTTATCGGGATCGGCCAGGGGGCTCTTCTTGATCCAGTCGGGCGCCGACTGCGGCGGCACCAGATGCGCCATGTCGTATTTAATTTCCTGGGTCTCCTGCGTCTTGTTGTTACGCACGACCACGGTGTTCTCGGCGGGACGCACCTCGGTGGCCTCGCTTTCGAACAGCACCTCGATGCCGTACTCGGCCATCTTGCGCTCGAGTTCCTGAGCGAACTCGGGAACCCCGAACATGCCGGGCATGGGGAGCACGAGAACCACGCGAATGCGGTCCAGCACGCCCTGCTGACGCCAGTAGTCGCAGGCCAGGTAGGCAATCTTCTGCGGGGCACCCGCGCACTTGATTGCACCGTTGGGCAGGGTGAAGACGGCGGTGCCGGAGCGGGTGCGACGGATCAGGTCCCAGGTCTTGGGGGCCAGGTCGAAGCGGTAGTTGCAGGAGGCCGAGGAGCCCTCGACGGCTTCGAGCAGACCCGGGATCTTCTCCCAGTCGATCTGAATGCCGGGGGCGACCACCAGGTAGTCGTAGCCCACCTCGGTGCCGGAGGCGAGGGAGACGGTCTTCTTCTCGGGGTCCACGCCGGTGGCGGAGTCCTTGATCCAGGCGACGCCCTGCGGCATTACCGAGGCCATCGCGCGCACCGACTCATCGGCCTTCGCGCAGCCGCCGCCCACCAGGGTCCACAGCGGCTGGTAGTAGTGCTTTTCCTGCGGCTCGATCACCGCGATATCCGTCAGGCCCTTGTGGCGCAGACGCGCCGCCACGCTCAGCCCGGCATTACCGCCACCGATGATCACGATCCTGTGGTGGATTCCCATCCTCCGACACCTTCCCTGTAGGGCGCTCCGTCGCACGACGGGCCGGCGCGGTGGGCGCGAGGGGGTCGTCGGCGACTCTGCTCGAACGAAAGCACCGCCAGGCGGGCGATGTGATGCGGCCCACTGGCTAGGGTGCGCTCCTAATGTATGAACATTTATTGCTGAGGGCAAGTAGATACCTGGCAGATGACCTGTTCAGAGGCGGGATGAAGCGGTTCCGCGGTTGTCGCCCGGATTGTCGTTTGTCGCCCGGATTGCTCCGTGCCCGGGTGACGCCGTCAGCCGGGCAGACCGCCCGAGGGGTAGGAGACGCTCACGCGGATGAGGTCCGCGCGCATAAGGGTTTGGCGCCACTCGACGGGGCGCTCACCGAGCATCCCCAGCCGCTCAATAAAGAAAGCCGGAGTGCCGGGGGCGCACTGCAGAGCGTCGGCCTGCTCCTCATCGGTGACCACCGCGTGCAAAGTCTCCTGAGCCGAGGTGAGGCTGATCCCGCAGTGCTCCTGAAGTGCCTGGTAGAGGGCGGTGTCGCTGAGGTCTGCGTCGAGCAGGGGCGCGCACAGCTCCGCGGGAAGCCACGCGTCGTCAATGGCGATCACGTCCTCATCGGCACGACGTTCGCGGCGCACATGCACGAGCTCCGCCTCGGGATCGAGCCCGAGCCGCTCGGCGATGGGCGGATGCTGGGTGTGCTCTGCCTCCAGAACGCGGCTGTGCTGGGTCATCCCCGTCTGCCGCACGGAATGGAACAGGCTGTAGACCGGCCCAAAGCGGTGCTCAACCGCCGTATCTACCACGGCTGATTGCCGGCCGGGATGCGCAGAGATCAGCCCCGATTGCCGCAGCGGTGCGAGCGCCGCGCGAATCGTCGTGCGGCTCACCCCGTAGCTGGTCGCAAGTTCCTTCTCCCCGGGGAAACCCGAGGCGAACTCGCCCGCCTGGATGCGGCGCAGCAGATCATCACGGATGCCGTGCCAGAGCGGGGTGCGTCGGGTCTCGGAGGAAGCGCTGGATGCAGCGCTCATGCCTCCTCGACGCTCAGCTCGCCCATCGGGCCCCAGCCTTCACCGTCCACCTGGTGCGACACGATCTGCGGGGTGGCCGAGAGATACTGCGGGAACTCCTTTTGCATGGTGCGGAAATGCTCGGAGTTCACATGCGGCTCAGCGCCCTCATCGTCGAAAGCCTCAATCAGCACGTAGGTGTTGGGATCCTCCACCGAACGAGACCACTCGAACCACTTATTGCCCGGCTCCTCGCGGGTGGCGCGGGTGAAGGGCTCGACGATGCGCGGCCAGTCCTCCGCATGCTCGGGCTTCACCGGGAATTTCACGTTGATCAGGATCATTGCTGCCTCCACGGGGTGTGCGGTGTGTGGGCTCGTTGGTCGTTTCTGCGCGGATACGGGGGCCGACGGGCCCCGGGCGGGGATACCCGCCGCGCTGCACCCTACTGTGCCACGACTGAGCCACGCTGCGGATTGGCGGGGGACCTCCGTCGGATAATCCACCTGGTCATGGCGCTACGGTGGACTCGCACACAGAGGAGTGAACCCACCCGTGGCGGACGGGGCGGGCTCTTTCCGATGTCGGTGTGATGCTCGCCCGTCGAGCCCCCGCAGCGCCACCGGGACCCGGCGTTACGGCCATGCTGGACCGCTGATCCCTGTGCGGTGGTCCCGCAACCGCTCGTCCGTCGCGGCCCGTGCACTGCAGCACGGATCGCGACGGGCGGGACCCCGTGTGTATCCGCCAGCCCCCATCGGCCCGAGCCCCTGAGGACACCCATGTCGAAAAACGACCGCGCCAGCACCACCCCTGCCCTGCCCAAACTGGATAAAGCCGCTTACGAGAAAGAACTCGAACGTCTGCAAGCACAGCTCGTGGCGATGCAGCAGTGGGTTATCGAAAACGGCGAACGGGTCATTTTGATCTTCGAGGGGCGTGACGCCGCCGGAAAAGGCTCGGCGATCAAGCGCATCACGCAGTACCTGAACCCTCGCCATGCGCGGATCGTGGCCCTGCCGGCCCCCACCGAACGGGAACGCAGCCAGTGGTATTTCCAGCGGTACGTTCCGCATCTGCCGGCCGCCGGCGAGATCGTGATCTTCGACCGCTCCTGGTACAACCGTGCCGGCGTCGAGCGTGTGATGGGTTTCTGCAATGACGCCGAATACCACCGCTTCCTGCGCCAGGCCCCCGATTTTGAGCGCATGCTCGTCGAAGATGGCATCCGGCTCATCAAGTACTGGTTCTCCGTGAGCGATGAGGAACAGGAAGCGCGTTTCCGTTCCCGCGCTGAGGATCCGATGCGCCGCTGGAAACTCTCCCCGATGGACGTGCAGTCCATTACCCGCTGGGAAGACTATTCGCGTGCCAAAGACGCGATGTTCGCGGCCACCGATCTGCCGGGGATCCGCTGGGTGACGGTGGAAAGCGAAGACAAGAAACGCTCCCGGATCAACGTCATCAATGACATCCTGACCCGTCTGCCCTGGCACTACGTGGAGCCGAAGAAGATCGAGATCCCGAAGCGCCCCGAACGGTCCGACGTGGAATACGAGCGCCCAGACCGCACCCAGTTCGTGTACGCCGAGGACGTCGCCGCTGCTCTCGAACGCACCCCGGCAGCCAAGAAATCCTCGAAGAAGTCCACGAAGAAATCCGGGAAGAAATCCGCGGACAAGGCTTCGGACAAGTCTGCGGAGAAGAGTTCAAAGACCTCGCAGAAGAAGTCCGAGAAGGGGTCCTGAGCACATCGGGGCCGCCCCCAGCAACCCGATCAGGCCCACGACGGTAGCCGCGCCCTAGTCTGGATGCCATGGACATCATCATCTCGCCCGGGGACATCACGACCATGAACGTGGACGCGATTGTGAATGCCGCGAACTCGCAGCTGCGCGGCGGGGGAGGCGTGGATGGTGCGATTCACCGTGCCGGTGGCCCGCAGATCATGCAGGAATGCCGTGATCTGCGGGCCACCACTCTGCCCGACGGGCTCCCGGCAGGGCAGGCCGTGGCGACCAGCGCTGGGAAGCTTCCCGCACGGTGGGTGATCCACACCGCCGGCCCCGTCTACTCGGCACGCCAGGACCGCTCCGCCACCCTGGCCTCCTGCTACCGGGAATCACTGCGGGTTGCCCATGACCTCGGCGCCGCCACGGTGGCTTTCCCTGCCATTAGCGCCGGCGTGTACGGCTGGCCGATGCAGGACGCCGCCCGGATCGCCGTGGCCACCGTGCGGGACTGCGCCGAGGAGGTGGGCGATGTGGTGCGCACCGTGCATCTGGTTCCCTTCGGAGCCGAGGCCGAAAAAGCCTTTGGCACGGCACTGCATGAGCACTGAGGTCCCGCCCCGGTGCCGATAGCCTGGGACGCATGATCCTCACCCCCAGCGCGGGCCCCGTCGGCGCCCCCACCAGCCCCGATGGCCTCGGTTTCCTCTCCAGCACCAGCGTGCGATACGAGCTGGAACTCGGTGCCGCACACGAGCAGTCTCTGCCGCTGATCGACGGGGTTGAGGACCCGCGCGGGCATTGCATCCAGGCTGGGGACGTGCTGCGCTTCTACGTGCATCCGGTGCTCGACCCGGCCCTGAGCTGGGGTGCCACCTTCGTGGCCCTCGACCTCGTGCTGGATGACGGCACGCGCCTGAGCGCCCTCCCGGTGCAGGATCAATACGGCACCGTTTTCCGTGCCGAGAGCATGGGCGCCGCGAAGATCCTGTATGCCGATCAGTGGAATGACGTGCAGGTGGATCTGTCAGCGGCAGCCGGTCGCACCGTCACCGATGTTCTCGTGGTGGGCGCCGCCCCGTCGGCCCCCACTGGTGATGCCTCCGAGACTTCCGCTGCGCGCGCCACCGTCGAGCCCATCCCCGCCGAGCCCGTCCACGGCTTCCTCGACGGCCCCTGGATTGGCCCCCTGCCCGCCGACCCGCCCGTCGATGACCTCGTGGCCTGGGTGGACACGCGCCGCGGTACCAATGCCTCCGGCGACTTCTCGCGCGGCAACAACCTGCCCCTCACCGCCTGGCCGAACGGCTTCTGCTTCCTCACCCCCGCCACCGATGCGCGCAGCCACCGCTGGATCTACGAGTACCACCGCGCCAATGACGCCGAAAACCGGCCCCGCCTGCAGGGCCTCGGCTTCTCGCATCAGCCAAGCCCCTGGATGGGGGACCGCAACCAGGTCATGTTCATGCCCCTGCGCGGCGAGAACCCCAGCGGTGACCCGTCGGCCCGATCCCTTCCCTTCGACCACGCCGAGGAGATCGCCCGCCCCGACCTCTACCGGGTCCGGCTCGATGGCGCCCTCACCCTGAGCGCCGCCCCCACCGACCACGGCGCGGTGATCGAGATCCAGAACGACACCCCCGACGAGGCACTGCACCTGCTGATCGACGGGGCCGAGGACGCCCTGCGGATTGACGGAGCGGGTGCCGTTCTCGACGGTGAAGTGCGTGGTTGGGTCGACTCCCGCCTGGCGCGCGGGGACGAGGATGCCGACGGCGCCACTCGCATGTTCCTCCTCGCGCAGATGGAGCCCGCCCCGATCACGGTGGGGAACGCGGAGGGAGCTCTCCCCGGGGCCTGCCGCCTGAGTTTCGCCCCCGGCACCACCACGGTGACCATCCGCGTGGTGACCAGCTTTATCGGCATTGACCAGGCGCGACGCACCTTCGCTCAGGAAGTGGAGGCTCGCACCCTCGCACAGGTGCAGCAGGCCGCGCATGCCGCCTGGAGTGAACGCCTGAGCGTCATCACGGTGCCGCAGGCTACGCCGCCGCAGCGCCGCACCCTCTACGGCAACCTGTACCGCCTGAACCTGTACCCCAACTCGCAGTGGGAGAACGCCGGCACGGCCGAGCGGCCCGAGCCCGTGCATGCCAGCCCGGTGCTCCCGGTGCGGGCAGAAGCCACCGATACACGCACCAACGCGCAGATCCTCCCCGGCCGTCTCTACGTCAATAACGGTTTCTGGGACACCTACCGCACCGCCTGGCCCGCCTATGCCCTGCTCTATCCGCGGCTCGCGGCGGAACTGGCCGACGGTTTCGTGCAGCAGTTCCGCGAAGGCGGTTGGATCGCCCGCTGGTCCTCCCCGGGGTACGCCGACTGCATGACCGGCACCAGCTCCGATATCGCTTTCGCCGATCTCCAGGTGAAGGGTGTGGAGCTGCCCGATCCGCTCGGCACGTACCGCTCCGGTCTGCGCAATGCGACCACCACCGCGCCGTGTACGCAGGTGGGGCGGAAAGGCAATGACACCGCGGTCTTCACCGGCTACGTCGATACCGAGACGGAGGAATCCGTCTCCTGGGCGCTCGAAGCGTGCATCAACGATGCCGGTCTCGCCGCGCAGGCCGCGCTCCTGGCCGAGGACCCGAGCCTCCCGCAGTCCCTCCGGGAGACTCTCGCCGAAGAGGCCGAGTACTTCCGCTTCCGCAGCCTGAACTACACGCTGCTCTTCGATCCGCAGATCCGTTTCTTCCAGGGCCGACGGCGCGATGGCTCCTTCGCCCAGAGCCCCGAGGAGTTCGACCCCTGCGCCTGGGGCGGCGACTTCACCGAAACCTGCGGCTGGAACTTCGCCTTCCACGTGCCCCACGACGGGGAAGGCCTAGCCGCCCTCTACGGCGGACGGGACGCACTGCGCGCCACCCTCGAAGAGTTCTTCGCGACCCCGGAACGCGCCGATAAGCGCGGCACCTACGGCAGCGTGATCCACGAAATGCTCGAGGCGCGGGCGGTACGGATGGGCCAGTTCGGCGTCTCCAATCAGCCTGCCCACCACATCCCCTTCCTGTTCCATCACGCCGGGGCGCCGCACCGGGCCGGGCAGGTGGTGCGGGAAGTGCACCGGCGCCTCTTCGTCGGCGAGCAGATCGGGCAGGGCTACCCCGGGGATGAAGACAATGGCGAAATGAGTGCCTGGTGGCTGCTCACCGCCCTTGGCCTCTACCCGCTGCAGCTCGGCACGACCCGATACCACCTGGTGCCGCCGCTCTTCGAACGTGCTGAGGTGCGGCCCCTGCACGGCCCGGCCTTCACGGTGATCGCCGAGGGGCAGGCCCCGGAGGCCTGCTGCATCCAGGCGGTGACCGCCGGCGGACGCGCCGTGGACGACGCGTGCCTGGACCACGGAGATCTCGCCGGTCAGATCCGCTTCGAGCTTGCCGCAGAGCCAGGGGAGTGGGGACGTGCCCCGTCGTCGCTCACCCCCGAGACAGAGAGCCCCCGCCCGCTGCAGGATCTCCTGCCCCGAGAGGCACACAACCCGCTGGTGGATGACACCTCCCGCACGGAAGCCTCCTTCCCGGAGGCGAGCGCCGTGATCGACCTGCCCGCCCCGCTGCGGCCGGACGCCCCGCTGTTCTACACCCTCACCTCGGGGGCCGAGGAAGGCGGGGATCCGATCGCGTGGAGCCTCGAAGGGTCCGACGACGCAGCCACCTGGACGGTGCTCGATGAGCGCACCGAACAGACCTTCCCGTGGCGCCTCCAGACCCGACCGTTCCGTCTCAGCGGCGAGCAGGCCTATGCCCGCTACCGCCTGGTGGTACGGACGGCAACGGGCCCGCTTCGCCTCACGCAGGTGGAACTGCTCGCCTGAGATCGCGCTGCCAAAGCAACCCTCCGGGCAGGAGAACGCTGCCATCCCGCGGTGTGAAAGCCACGAAGGGGAGCGTGAGCAGGAGCCAGGCGATGGCGATCACGCTCGCCTCCACCAGCATGTAGTAGGGCCATGGCCCCATCACATCCAGCAGGCTCGGACCTGCCGGGGCACGGTTGAGGTAGGCGTAGTTGGTGCCGAGCAGCATGTTCACGCGGAAGGCGAGGAGCGCCCAGCCGAGCGTTGCCGCATAGGCGGTGGCGGCGCCACGCAGCGTGGGGCGGTAACCCAGACCCCAGAGACAACGACGATGAGCGCGAGTGCCAGCAGATGAGTGCTTCCGTAGGGCTCCACCCGGCCCAGGGGAGGGGTCATGATGCGGGGTCCGACGGGGCGGGGCTACATCAGCCCTTGTCGGAGAGGTCGCGCGGGGCAGGAGCAGCGGTGGGCTGAGCCTCGGCCATGTCCTCGGCAGTCACGGGGCTCTTCGCCGTGCTCTGATCCGTGCTTTCTGCGGTGTTGTCCGTGGGGGCTTCCTCATCGTCGTGCCCGTGACCGTGACCGAAGGGCAGGAAGTGCATGATCACCGCGACGATCCCGCCGACGATCAGGCCGATCACGAAGGAGATGAAGGTGTTGATCAGCCAGGCCAGCACACCGCCGACGCCGGCAATATGAGCCACGGATTCCTCCAGGCCGTGCACCCAACCGTAGGGCTGGGCGAGCCCGAGGTCATGGCTGGAGACGAGGATGATGTGGCCACCCACCCACAGCATGGCGACCATGCCGATGTAACCGATCACCTTCATTACCGTCGGCATCGCGGCGACAAGCCCCTGGCCGAAACGGCGCTTGGCGGCGGAGGCGTCCTTATCTTTCGCCATCGCGAGGCCCACATCGTCCATCTTGATCAGCAGCGCCACCGTGCCATACACCAGGACGGTGATGGCAATCGCGATGACGACGAGCACCGCGGCTTGCATCCAGATTGAATCGGTCTCGACGGAGTTCATCGAGATGACCATGATTTCGGCCGAGAGGATCAGGTCGGTGCGCACGGCGCCGGCAACCACCTCGTCCTCCGCCTCGGCGCCCTTCGCGGCGGCCGGGGCTTTCTTCTCTTTGCCCCGCACGAGTTCCCAGATCTTCTCGGCGCCCTCAAAGCACAGGTAGAGGCCACCGCAGATCAACAGGATCGGCAGCATGAAGGGTGCGAAGGCGCTCAGCAGAAGCAGCACCGGGAGCACGAAGAGAAGTTTGTTGCGCAGGGACCCCTTGGTGATCCGCCAGATGATCGGCAGTTCACGCTTGGGCTGGATCCCCTGCACGTACTGCGGCGTCACGGCGGCATCGTCGATGACCACGCCCAGGGCCTTCGACCCGGCTTTAGCGGAGGCGGCAGCCACATCGTCTGTGCTGGCGGCGGCAAGTTTTGCCAGTGCGGCAACGTCGTCAAGAAGGGCGGCGAGACCACCAGCCATCAGGGGAGTCCTTTCGAAAGGCGTGAAGGGGAGCGCAGATCAAAAGACCGTGACGGCCTGCTCCGATGCCACGGGCGAATATCCCGCACGGGTGCGCCCAGAAGGCGGCCACGGCGATGTACCCGGTCCGACCTCGGGCGCAGATCGGCCCTCCCCAGGATACGGGGCGCAGGATGCGGGCAGGCTGTGAGATCAGGCCCTAGCGCTCCTGCGCCCCGCGAGGGATCAACCCAGGTCAGGGATCAAGCCAGGTCAGGGATCAGCGCGGCGCAAACACCGGCTGGCCCTGCTCATCACGGTGCATCACCTGCTGGCCGTGCTGCCAGACGCGCAGGGTGCGGTGCCGGATATCCAGCGGGTCACCCTCCCACAGCACGAGGTCCGCATCCTTACCTTCCTCGATGGAGCCGACGCGATCAGCGATCCCCAGCACCTCCGCGGGGTTCAGCGTGATGGCCCGGATGGCCTCCTCCGGCTCCATACCTTCGCGCACCGCCATGGCGGCCTGCTGGATGAGGCAGTCGATCGGGACCACCGGATGGTCGGTGATGATGCAGACCTTCACCCCGGCGCGGGACAGAATCCCGGGCGCTGCAGGGGTGCGTTCACGCACCTCCACCTTGGAGCGCGAGACGATCAGCGGACCGTAGAGCACAGGCACCCCGGCGGCAGCCACCCGGTCCGCGATGAGGTAGGACTCGGTCCCGTGGTCGAGAACCAGCTCGAAGCCGAACTCATCAGCGAGCCTGAGCGCGGTGGCGATATCGTCGGCCCGATGCGCATGCTGGCGCCAGGGGATCTGCCGGGAAAGAACCAGGGAGAGCGCCTCGGAGGTCATATCAACCTCCCGCTCGGAGGGATCCTTGCGCATCCACTCGCGCGCCTTCGTCAGGGCGGTGCGGATCACGAGCGCGGTGCCCAGCCGCGTCGCCGGCATCTTCTTTTGATCACCGTGGAAGCGCTTGGGGTTCTCGCCGAGGGCGGCTTTCATGCCGGAGGGCTGACGCAGAACCATCTCGTCGACCACGCGCCCGTGGGTGCGCATGGCGACCGCGAGGCCACCGATTGCATTGGCGGAGCCGGGGTTGACGTTCACGGCCGTAACCCCACCCTTGATCGCATCGTCGAAACCGATCTCCATCGGGTTCACGGCATCCAGGGCGCGCACGGCGGCGGTGACCGGATCGGTGACCTCATTGGTGTCGTTTCCGGCCCAGCCCTCGCCCTCCTCATGCACACCGAGATGCACGTGGGCGTCGATCAGACCGGGTAGCAGCCAGCCGCCTTCGGCGTCGATCACCTCGGCATCGGTGGGGATCTCAAGATCGGGGCCGACGGCGGCAATGGTTCCGTCCTGGATGATGACGGCGCCGTCATAGGCGGGGGAGGAGACGGGCAGGATGTGGGCGTTGATGATCACGGTGGTGCTCATGCCAATGACTCTATGCCCCGCGGCGTGAGGCACCGCGAACCGATGTCTCTTGACCCGACATCCCTGAGCGCCGGTTCGCTCCTCCCGATTCCGATGGGTGGGCCTTGTTTGTCGGGGGCCGCGCGTACAGTGCGGTCATGAACGAAGCCCAGCACCACCACCGTCGGCCCGCCCACTCCCCGCACCCGCAGGAAGCCCACCCCTCCGAGGACGCCCCGCGCGGTTTCCTCATCCCCGAGGGCTGGAGCGGCACGGTGCGTGACCTCGACCCGCGTGCCACCCCCGGATTCGACGGGGACAAAACCGAGGGGCACGAGCGTCTTGAAGAGTTCGACGCACCCCTGGATGAACTGCAGGAAAAGCTCTTCGCCCATGCCCGCCGGGACGACAGCCGCGCCCGGGCCGTACTGCTCGTGGTGCAGGGCATGGACACGAGCGGCAAGGGCGGAATCATGCGGCACGTGGTGGGCGGCGTGGACCCGCAGGGCGTGGACATCACCGCCTTCAAAGCCCCCACCGAGGAGGAGAAGCAGCACGACTTCCTCTGGCGGATCCGCAGACGTCTCCCCGCCCCCGGCATGATCGGCGTCTTTGACCGCTCCCACTACGAGGACGTGCTCATCCACCGGGTGCATGGCTGGGCGGATGAGGCCGAGATCCAGCGCCGCTACCAGGCGATCCGCGATTTTGAAGCGGAGCTCGTGGCCGGGGGCACCGAAGTGGTCAAGGTGATGCTGCACATTTCGCACCGCGAACAGGGCGAACGCCTCATGGAACGGCTCGAACGCCCCGATAAGCACTGGAAGTTCAACCCCGGCGACATTGACGAGCGCGAAAAGTGGGAGGCCTACATGGACGCCTATGACGCCGCGCTCGCCGCCACCTCCACGCAGGCGGCGCCCTGGCATGTGGTGCCCGCGGATCGCAAATGGTTCGCGCGCATCACCGTGCAGCAGCTCCTGCTGGATGCGCTACGCCGTATCGACCCGCAGTGGCCGCCCGCCAATTTCGACGTGGAGGAGCAGAAGGAGCGTTTGCGCAGCACGCTTGTGTGAAGGCCCCGTCGGGCGTGAGGATGGCGGTATGGCTTCGATTACTTTCCGTCGTGAACCCGTCCAGACCATTGGCGAGCTTCCCGCCGTCGGTTCGAAGGCCCCCGCCTTTGACCTCGTCGGTGCCGACCTCTCGCCCGTCACCTCCGAATCCCTGGCCGGCAAGCGCGTCGTGCTGAACATCTTCCCCTCCGTGGATACCGGCGTGTGCGCGGTGAGCGTGCGCCGCTTCAATGAACTGGCTGCGGGCCTGGAGAACACCGTCGTCGTGTGCGCCTCCAAGGACCTCCCCTTCGCCCTGGGGCGCTTCTGCGGCGCCGAAGGCATCGAGAACGTGGTGGTCGGCTCCGCGTTCCGCTCCACCTTCGGTGAGGACTACCAGGTCACGATGACCTCCGGTCCGATCGAGGGCCTGCTCTCCCGCGCCGTCGTGGTGATCGACCCCGACGGCACCGTCACCTACACCGAGCAGGTGCCGGAGATCGGGCAGGAGCCCGACTACGACAAGGCCGTTGCCGCCCTGAAGGGCTGAACCGCCGCATCCTGAAGGCAAGGGGTTCCACCGGGACGTACTACCGTCGTCCCCGTGGAACCCCTCTCCCTTCTCATCCTGCTGGTGCTCGGCACCGCCGCCGGAGCGATCAACGCGGCGGTCGGTTCCGGATCGCTGCTCACGCTGCCGGTACTCATCGCCCTCGGCGTACCGCCCGGCACGGCCGTGCGCACTAACACCCTCGGGATCCTCTTCTCCACGATCGGCTCCGTGACCGGGTATCGCAAAGAGATCGCCGCTGACCGTGCTGGTCTTGGTCCTGTCTCGGTTGCCGCGCTGATTGGCGCGCTCGCCGGTGCCTGCCTGCTCCTGGTCTCCCCGAGTTCGGCGCTCGACGTGGTGGTGCCTGTTCTGATCGTTCTCGCGCTTGTGCTCGTCATCTTCCAAAAGCGCATTACCCGCGCGATCGCGACACGTCAGCAGCGCAAGGGTCGGACTGCGGCCACGAGCGACGGCACAGGAGAAGGCACAGCAGAGGGCACTGCCGAGGGCAGTGTGGAAGGCACAGGAGAGGGTGCAAGAGAGGGGGCAGCCGCGTCGACGGAGGTGCATCCCTACCGGCGTGCACCGCTCGTCGCCTCCATGGGCGCCGCCTCCCTGTACGGCGGCTATTTCACCGCCGCCCAGGGGATCATCTACATGGCGATTCTCGGCTCGCTCTCCGGGCGGTCCCTTGGCGCCGTGAATCCCGCGAAGAACTGGCTGAGCCTCATTGTCAACGCCTCCGCCGTGGCTGTGTACCTCGCGGCGCATCTGCTGTGGGGCGTGGAGATCATCTGGGTGGCCTCCGCGGCCATCGCTATCGGGGCGCTCGCCGGTGGCTTCTTCGGGGCACATCTGGCCAAGAAGCTGCCCGACGCGGTGCTGCGCGGCGCCATCGTGGTGGTCGCACTCATCGCGCTCATTCGCCAGGTGCTGTAAGGCCAGGGGTTCGTAGGCCCGCTGCTCTCAGGCCCGCTGTTCTCAGGCCCGCTGTTCTCACTGCTGGGCGCTCTCACAGCGGGTGCCCTCAGGGGCTGAGCACCCTGGCCGCGACGCCATCAGCGCCCCCGGGCATGATCGACCGACGCGATCAGCCCGTGTACTCCGGCGTTCCCTGCATCAGGAAGGGAAGGGCCTCACGCAGCACCGGACCCGCGGGGGAGAGCGTCGAACCGTGGGTCCGACCGGGCAGCTCAACAAAACGCCCCTGCGGCATGAGTGCAGCGGCATGCCGGGATTCACTGCAACGCGGCTGATCCTCCGAACCGGCCATCCACAGCACCGGCACCTCACAGGCAGCGAGCTGCTCATCGCTGATCGCGCCGGTTGCTTCGGTGGCCTCGAAGAGCGCAGCGATGGCCAGCGGGTCGGCCCGCAGGAATACCTCGCGGGTGGCGCGCGCCCGCGGATTGTCGGTGTCGGCGGTCAAACTCTGACGGTCGCAGAACGCAGCCATGCCCTGCTCCCGGAGGCACTGGATCGTGCCGGGGAAGAAGACGGTGTCGATGGCCTCGCGCTGATCCGCCGCGGAACCACCGAGGCTCACCACCCGTCGGACCCGGCTCGGATGCGAGACCGCGGCAGTCACCGCGATACGCGCCCCCAGCGAGTACCCCATCAAATCCGCTTGCGGCGCATCGAGGGCGTCAAGGAGGGCGAGGAGGTCCGCGACCAGCACCTCCTGGCTGTAGGCGTTCGCCTCATGAGGCTTACCGGACGAACCGTGACCGCGCAGATCCACGCGCACCACGGTGCGCTGGGCTGCGAGTAGGTCCAGGTAACCGAGTCCGCGCCAGATCGCACGGGTCAGCACGGATCCGTGCAGAAGCACGAGGACGGGACCCTCGCCGGTCATGTCATAGTGCAGCGGGGTCCCGTCCACGGGTGAATGCAGAAGTGGCATCACACAGCGGAAGCGATCTGCTCGAGAATCTCGTTGAAGGTGGCCGAGGGGCGCATCACCTGGGCGGTCTTCTGCGGATCCGGACGGTAGTACCCGCCGATATCCGCCGGCTGGCCCTGCACGGCGAGCAGCTCGGCCGCGATCTTCTCCTCACCCTCGGTGAGCTTCTGCGCGATCGGGGCGAAGGCCGTGGCGAGCTCGGCATCCTCGCTCTGGCGGGCCAGCTCCTGTGCCCAGTACAGGGCCAGGTAGAAGTGGCTGCCGCGGTTGTCGATCGAACCGAGCTTGCGCTGCGGAGACTTGCCCTCATTGAGCAGGGTCTCGGTGGCGCGGTCCAGGGCGTCGGCGAGCACCGCAGCGCGTGCATTGTCTGCACTGCGGGAGAGGTGGCGCAGCGACTCAGCGAGGGCCAGGAACTCCCCGAGGGAATCCCAGCGCAGGTAGTTCTCCTCGACGAGCTGCTGCACATGCTTGGGGGCGGAGCCGCCCGCGCCGGTCTCGAAGAGACCGCCACCGGCCATCAGCGGAACCACCGAGAGCATCTTGGCGCTCGTGCCCAGTTCCATGATGGGGAAGAGGTCGGTGAGGTAATCGCGCAGCACATTGCCGGTCACCGAGATGGTGTCCTCGCCGCGACGCACCCGCTCCAGGGTGTGACGGGTGGCGTCCACGGGGGAGAGGATGCGGATATCCAGGCCCTCGGTGTCTTCCTCCGCGAGGTAGGTGGTGACCTTCTCGATCAGGTTGCGGTCATGGGCGCGGGCCTCATCCAGCCAGAACACTGCCGGCATACCCGAGAGGCGCGAACGGCGCACGGCAAGCTGCACCCAGTCGCGGATCGGGGCGTCCTTGGCCTGGCAGGCGCGGAAGATGTCACCGGCGTGCACGTCATGGGCCATGAGTGCCTCGCCTGCGGAGTTACGCACCTCCACGCGGCCATCGGCGGCGATCTCGAAGGTCTTGTCGTGGCTGCCGTATTCCTCGGCCTTCTGTGCCATCAGGCCCACATTCGGCACCGTGCCCATGGTGGCCGGGTCGAAGGCGCCGTTGGCGATGCAGTCCTCGATCACGGCCTGGTACACGCCGGCGTAGGAGGAGTCGGGGATCACCGCGAGGGTGTCCTGCTCCTGCCCGTCGGGACCCCACATGTGGCCCGAGGTACGGATCATCGCCGGCATGGAGGCATCCACGATCACGTCGCTGGGAACGTGCAGGTTGGTGATGCCCTTATCGGAGTTGACCATGGCCAGCTGCGGGCCGGCGGCGAGGTCCACCTCGATGGCCTTGCGGATGGCGGTGGCGTCCTCAGCGTCCATCGCGTCGAGGCCGGCGAGGATGCCGCCGAGGCCGTTATTGGGGGAGAGCCCGGCAGCGTTGAGCGCCTCGGCATGATGACCGAAGACCGTCGGGAAGAAGGCGCGCACGGCATGCCCGAAGAGGATCGGGTCGGACACCTTCATCATGGTGGCCTTGAGGTGCAGGGAGAAGAGAACACCGCGTTCCTTGGCGGTGGCGACCTGCTTGCTGAGGAAGGCCTGCAGGGCCTGCACGTCCATGATGGTCGAATCGACGACCTCACCGGTCAGAACCGGGATCGACTCCTTCAGCACGGTTTCGGTGCCGTCGGCCCCCACATGCACGATGGAGAGGGTGTCTTCAGCCTCCATGACCACCGACTGTTCATGGGCGCGGAAGTCGTTCTCACCCATCGTGGCCACCGAGGTTTTCGAATCGGCAGACCAGGCACCCATGCGGTGCGGATGCGCCTTCGCGAAGTTCTTGACGGCCTCCGGGGCGCGACGGTCCGAGTTGCCCTCACGCAGCACCGGGTTCACAGCCGAGCCCTTGACCGCGTCGTAGCGGGCGCGGGCGTCCTTTTCTTCCTCGGTGGTGGGGGAGTCGGGGTAGTCGGGGAGGTTGATCCCGAGGCCCTGCAGTTCCGCGATGGCGGCCTTCAGCTGCGGCACCGAGGCGGAGATATTGGGCAGCTTGATGATGTTCGCCTCGGGGGTTTTGGCGAGTTCACCCAGCTCGGCCAGGGCATCGGCCTCACGCTGCTCCTCGGGCAGCAGATCGGAGAAGGCCGCCACGATTCGGCCGGCCAGCGAAATGTCGCGGGTTTCCACGTCGATTCCAGCGGTCGTGGAGAAAGCCTCCAGGATCGGCAGGAACGACGCGGTGGCCAGTGCCGGGGCCTCGTCGGTGTGGGTGTAAATGATGCGCGCCATGTGTGTGGGACTCCCTGGGGTCGGTGCCTCGTGGTTGCGGTCTTCCTCAACGCGCAGGGCGCGTGGGGCGACCTTCGTGGTGAGCCTACAAGGTGGGACCGACGAACAACGCATCGAGGGGTATCGACGGATGCCTCTATGGCGCATCGACGGGTCAGCAACGGGGCATCGACGGGGCATCGACGGGTTGGCAACAGCGGACTACGGAGGGTGAGGGGCAGGGCCGACGGGCTGTGGTCGGGGGGTCTTTTTCGCCTGTGTTCGCCTGTGTTCTCCTTTGCTGTTCTCCTGTGTTCTCGTTTCTCTCCGTTTTCTCTGTTTTCTCAGCCCGCGCTTCCCACGATGACGCGCCCCGGCACGACAGCAGCTGGACTCCCCTGCCGCCTCCCGGGCAGCGCTCCTACACTCCGGGGTATGACTTTCCTGCCCCGCCTTGACCTGCGCGCGAGCTCCGGCCGAGCCCTTCCCGGGCGCGCCGCGCTCGCCGCACAGCTCCCTCGCGCCGAGGTCGATGTGGCTGCCGCCGCCCAGGCAGTGCGCCCCGTTGTGGAGGACGTCGCCGCCCGGGGCTCCGCCGCCGTTCTCGAGGCCTCCGAGCGTTTCGACGGGATCCGCCCGCCGCATCTGCGGGTGCCGCAGGAAGCGCTGCAGGATGCGCTGGACCAGCTCGATCCGGCCATCCGCGAGGCCCTGGAGGAGTCCGCAGCGCGGGTGCGTGCCGTCGATTCCGCCCACCGCCGAGAGGACACCGCCGTCGAGGTGGTTCCCGGTGGCACCGTCACGCAGCGCTGGGTTCCGGTGCGCCGCGTCGGGTTGTACGTGCCGGGCGGCCGCGCCGTGCTCCCCAGCTCCGTCATCATGAATGTTGTTCCCGCGCAGGTGGCGGGGGTGCAGGAGATCGTGGTCGCTTCCCCGCCGCAGCGTGAACACGGCGGCCTGCCGCATCCGACGATTCTCGCGGCCTGCGCCCTGCTCGGCGTGCGTGAAGTCATCGCAGCCGGCGGCGCCCAGGCGATCGCCCTACTCGCCTACGGTGCGGACGACCTGGGCGACGGCACCGCCTTCGACCCCGTGGACATGGTCACCGGGCCCGGCAATGTGTACGTGGCCGCTGCGAAGCGCCTCGTACGCGGCACCGTCGGTATCGACGCAGAAGCCGGCCCCACCGAGATCGCCATCCTCACCGATGACAGCGCCGATCCGCGCTGCGTGGCCGCGGACCTCATCTCCCAGGCCGAACACGATCCGATGGCGGCAAGCGTGCTTGTCACCGACAGCGAGACCCTGCTGGAGGCGGTGGAAAAGGAACTGGCGGTGCAGGTTCCCGAGGCCCCGCACCGGGAGCGGATCACCGAAGCCCTCACCGGGCGGCAGTCCGGGGTGGTCCTCGTGGACGATATGACCGCTGGGCTCGAGGTGGTCAACGCCTACGGCGCTGAGCACCTGGAGATTCACACGCGGGAAGCCGACGAGGTCGCCACCCAGGTGACCAATGCGGGAGCCGTGTTTGTGGGCACCTGCAGCCCCGTGAGCCTTGGCGACTATGCAGCCGGTTCGAACCATGTGCTGCCGACGGGTGGGTCCTCCCGGAGTGAGGGCGGGCTCTCCGTGCAGACCTTCCTGCGCGGTATCCACGTGATCCGCTATGACCGCGATGCGCTGGCCGCATCCCGTCGGACCGCCACCACGCTTGCCACCGCCGAAGGCCTGCCCTCGCACGGGCGCGCCATCGACATCCGCTTCGAGGAGTAAGACGTCCTTCGAGACACGACAACGCGCCGAGTGCTGAGGTACTCGGCGCGTGTATTTGTGGTGTGTGCGTTGTTGGCGCGTGTTTTTATCAGCGGCCTCAGGCCGTCGTGGCCTGCTCTCGGCGGGTGAGCAGGAGAGCGATCCCACGCCACCCCAGCAGGAAAAGTGCCGTCACACAGGCGGTCACGATCATGAAGGAGGGCTGCGTTCCCATCTGCAGCAGGGTGCGCAGCAGCATCCCCGTCACAAAGGTGATAGCCCACACGAAAACTCCCTGCGGCCAGATTGCGAACGGAGCGCGCCAGGCACGGATGGCGAGCTGCCCGAGCAGCACACCCGCCAGGAAGGGCCAGGCCACCCAGGAAATGTTCTGCACGCTTAGCGGCTCGCCGTGCTGGGACAGGCCGATGATGACGAAAAGCACCACCGCAACGACGTCAAGAACAAGGGCAACCACAGGTCGGAACATCTCTCCAGGGTAATCCCGGAGCCCTCTACGATGGAGACATGCCTGCCGTCGATCCCACCACTACCGCCACAGCGCCTTCGGCGCCCCTTCCTCCTGTGCGTGAGGACCTGCAGGATGTTCACCCCTACGGCGCCCCGCAGCTCGACGTTCCCCACCTGCTGAACGTCAATGAGAACCCCTACCCGCCGTCCGCGCAGCTCGCGGCGGCGCTCGGGCAGGCGGTCACGCAGGCGGCGCTGGGTATGAACAGGTATCCGGACCGCGAGTTTCTGGACCTTCGCGCCGACCTTGCCGCGTTCCTCGCCGAAGAGTCGGGCATCCCGGCCCCGGCCCCCGAGCAGGTCTGGGCCGCCAATGGATCCAACGAGATCATGCACCAGCTCCTGCTGGCCTTTGG
>JAEWEZ010000116.1 GCA_023389045.1 Actinomycetes bacterium | reverse complement strand
CTTCAGTCCACCCCAACTTCAGTCCACCCCGACTTCAGTCCACCCCAACTTCAGTCCACCCCAACTTCAGCCCACCCCAACCTCAGCCCACTCCGCAGCCGCCATCGCGTGGTTACCGGTTGGGAATCGGCGGTATATCGCCAGCTGCGGCGTATATGTCGCAGCCGCTCACATAACGCCAGTTCTCCGCCACAGCCCGGCCAAAGCCACCGCCCACATGTAGCAGCTGTTCCTTCACCAGGGCCTCAGCCACTCTCTCGCCAAGGCCTCTCCCTAGTTGCAGGCCTCGCCACTCCCGCTTTGACGGCCACGTCATCATCAGCAGCCACGCGACCATCAGCAGCACCCCACCTCCTGCCATCCCTACCGCACCATCTGCCCGAATCCTCCCCAAGCGGAGTTATCCACAGGTAGGCCTCAGTGGCTCCAGCCCGATTCGTGCAGGGGTTGGCTATCCCCATGCAACTACCGGGCATCCTCAATGTGCACGCCGTCAAGCGCAGCGGAATCGACGAACAGCGACTCGCCGCCGCCAGACGTTCCGGAACGGTGCGGTGTGTGGGGCAATGGCTCATCGGCCCAGCCGCTGACCCCCGCATCGAGCCCTTTCTTGCCGCGAACCTCCGTCCGACCTGCGTCGATGGCGCCGCTCTCCACGGGTTATGGACACCGTCCATCTCTGGAGCGCATGCCTTTCGCCCCCGGTGCAGCCCGCGCTCGCGTGACTGCGACTCCGTTCGCCTCTCCCCGATTCGCTCTCAGCAACGCAGCGCTTTCGGCGCGGCCCCCACGGTGGCGCCGATCTTGCATGCGCCGGTTTTACGCAGCTGGCCCGATCACGACCCCGTCCCCGATCTGCCTCTAGTGCTTTCCCATGCCGCACGCTGCCTGGACACAGTAGACACCGCCATCCTTCTCGAGTCGGCCATGAACACGGGACGGCTTCTCCAGGAAGATGCGTATGCACTCATCGCGGGATGGCCTGAGCGTCTACGTCGAGCGCTTCACCGAGTTGATCCACGCGCAGAATCGGGAACCGAGACAAAGGTGCGCTGGTGGCTCGAATCCCTGCGTATCCCCGTCAGACCGCAAGTGTGGATCCCCGATGTCGGGAGGGTCGATCTGCTAGTGGGCGAAAGCTGGGTGATCGAATGCGATTCCAGGACGTTCCATGGCACTGAGACGCAGTACCACCTGGATCGGTCACGGGATCTGCGGTTACGCGCCAGGGGTTTCACCGTGACGCGTCTGACCTGGGAGCAGGTCTTTCTGAACTGGGAACACACCAAGCACATGCTGCTGGCGGTTATCCGGCGCCGAGACCATCGGCGTACCCCCGCGAGGTAAGGGGGGGGGAGAGGTGAGGCCCGGCCGTGCCCTTCCCGGTAAGAAGTGGAGAAGGACGCCTCGGCTAAGCCTTTCCTGGTGGGTAGCGGACTAAGGGCGCACCGGGGCAGCGGTGGGTGGCGCGGGTTACCGGTTGGGAATGGGCGGTATATCGCCGGCTGCGGCGTATATGTCGCAGCGGGTCGCATACCGCCAGTTCTTGGGAAGATTGCTAAGTGGCCCGGGGCGGGGTGGGCAGGTAGAGAAGGCGCGGGTAGCCCAGGCGTGGGGTGTGTAGGTGGAGAGGGCAAGGGCCGCCCCGTCGCCCGGCAGCCCAGCCGCCGCCCGGCCCCAGGCGTGGGGTGTGTAGGTAGAGAAGGTGGGGGTGGCCCGGGGGTGGGGTGTAACTGGTTGGGGTAGCACCGGGGCAGTGGTGGGTGGCACGGGTTACTGGTTGGGAATGGGCGGTATATCGCCGGCTGCGGCGTATATGTCGCAGCAGGTCAAATACCGCCAGTTCTTGGGAAGATTGCTAAGTGGCCCGGCCCGGCCCGAGCCGCCGCCCGGCCGCCCCGGCTTCAGCCGTGCCGGGCGAGCACCGCGTCGGCGAGCACCACGTCGCCGAGGCCGGAGCCGAGGTTCTGCGCCACCACCAGGCCGTCCGGGCGGCCTTCGCGCAGCAGCGTGCCGGTGTAGCCGGTGGCCTTCGGGTAGTCCTCGCCGAGCTTCAGGGGGCGCAGGGCCTCGAACTGCACGGGGTCATCGGCCACCACGGTGCCGGTGCGGGCGATCTCGGCCCCGGCCACGGAGGCATAGTCGAGGGGCAGCAGGGTGGCGTCGGCCGGCACCTCTCCGGGGGAGAGCTCGGAGCCGGTGAGGCCGATCGGCAGCCCGCTGATGATGACGTGCGCGCCCTTCAGCGCCTCGGCGCGGTCGGTGCTCACGCGCACCTCCAGGTTCGGCGTGTTCTCGGCGCACCAGGCCGCAAGCTTATCGAGGCCTTCCTGGCGGCGGCCCCAGAAGCTCACGCTGGGCCGGCCGAGCGCTTCGATCACGCGGGCGTGGGAGCGGGCCTGCACACCGGTGCCGATGAATGCGATGGGGCCTTCGTCGAGGGCAAGGCTCGCCCCGGTGACGGCGGCGGTGCGCAGGGCGGTCAGCTCCCCGGCGTCCATGGTGGCGCGGGTGGTGCCTTCGGCGTCGCTGAGCACCATCAGCCCGCCGATCATCTCCAGGCCTTCCTTATCGCGGTTGGCGGGGGTGACGGTCACCCACTTCACGCCGGCGAGGCCGCGGTCGGGCCAGGCGGCCGGCATCGCGTTGGCGAAGCCTCCCTGTTCATCGTGCTCCACCTGGGTTTTTGGGGTGACGGAGGCGGATCCGTCGGCCAGTGCGAGGAGGGTGTCGCGCATGAGGGCGACGGCCTCGGCGGGGGAGGGGAGAAGGTTGCGGACCTGGTCATCAGAGAGATGGAGCATGTCTTGAACCTAACGGCTCGGCGGCGATGCGGTCGAGGCATCTGCGGGCGTCTCACAGTCCGGCGATTCATCTCACGATGAGGATTCTCGCTGCGGAGGATCAGACACGGGAGTACCATCCCGAAGGCATGTGCCGCCTCTTTGCTCTTCACGCCGATCAGCCCGTCACGGCTGACCTCTGGCTGCTTGAGGCGCCCTACTCCCTGCGTGAGCAGTCCCGTTTCAATGCCGACGGCACCGGCCTGGGCTGGATCGACGATGACGGCCGACCCCAGGTTCTGCGCAAGCCCGTGGCCGCTTACTCCTCGCCGAGCTTTTCCCGTCTGGCCGCGACCCTCCGCTCCCGCGTGATGATCGCGCATGTGCGGCTCTCCTCTGGCTCCGGCCACACCGTCGAGAACACCCACCCCTTCCTGCAGGACGGCATCATCACCGCCCACAACGGTGTGCTCGACGTGACGCAAAAAATGCGTGATCGGGTCCGACGGATGGGCGCGGGCGGGATGGTGCATGGCACCACCGATAGTGAGTGGATGTCGGCGCTGGTCACGGCCGAGGTGCGCCGCCACGATGGTGACCTGCGCGCCGGTGTGCAGGCGGCGCTCGGCTGGATCGCCCGGAACGTGCCGGTGTATTCGGTGAATCTGCTGGCCGCGAAGGATGGCGAACTGGTTGCGGTGCGTCTGCCGGCCAAGAACGAGCTGTGGGTGCTGGACCGACGCGTGGGCGCGGGCACGGAGCGTGAGGCCCTGGATCAGACCTCCTCTTCCCTGCACGCGCATAGCGAGGATCTTGCGGATACCGGCTCGGTGGTGATTGCCTCCGAGCCGATGGACGACGACCCGGCCTGGCGCCTCATGGATTCTGGGGAGCTGCTGCACGTGACGGCCGACGGGCACGCCGAGCGCTCCTTCCCCTTCCCTGAACTCGCCCATTCGCTGGACATTGAGGACCTGGGGCTGTCGGCTGCAGCCTCGCAGGCGCATGCCGCTCAGGCGCGGGCGCATGAGGCCCGACGTCTCGCGGCACAGTCTCTCGCGGCCCGACGCTGAGAGACTGTGGCCAGCGTCGTCTGCGAGCGGTCCAGCTCGGAGCACACCCACCCCGTCGGACCCCATCGGTGACAGGAGCCGCCCATGAGCACCGTTCCCGACCATCTGCTTCTCGCGCCCCTGCGCGCCCGGATTCTCACCGAGCAGCTGGGAGTGCGCGCCGTGCATCTGCACCGGGCGGGGCGGCCCGAACTCACCACCCGTTTCATGGACGACACCGTGGAGAACCTCTATTCCGTCTCCAAAACGGTGACGGCGCTTGCGGTGGGTATCGCGCGCAAAGAGGGTCTTCTGGAGGTGGATGACCTGCTGGTTCAGCATCTGCCAGTGCCCCCGGGCGGGTTCGGGGAGGGGGTGGAGCAGGTGCGTCTGCACCATCTGCTGACCATGACCTCCGGCAATCCGATCACGGTTTTCGAAGATGCTCAGCGTGATCACCCCGATGTCGCCTCGCTGTTCCTCTCGACCGATCTGGTGCGCGAGCCGGGCGCAGCCTTCGAGTACTCCAACGGTTCGGTGTTCCTTCTGTCGCGCCTGATCACCGAGCGCACGGGGCAGAGCATGCGCGACTGGTTGCTTCCGCGGCTCTTCGAACCCCTCGGCATCCTGAATCCGCAGTGGTTCTCGGCTCGATGCGGCACCACCTGGGGTGCCACGGGTCTGAATCTGCGCAGCGGGCAGGTGGCGCGTATTGGGCGCCTCATGCTGCAGGGCGGGCGCTGGGAGGGGCGTCAGGTCGTGCCGCGTGAGTGGGTGGACCTCATGCACGACGAGGACACCTGGGTGCCGACCGCGCCGGGTATTGCTGGGCACGCGGGCAGCGACGGGGAAAGCCCCAATACGCAGCCCGCCGACGCGCCGGTTGACCCCGAAGGGAAGTTCTACGGCTACGGCGTGTGGCGCTGCAGCCAGCCGGGAGCCTGGAGGGCCGACGGGGCCTACGGACAGATGCTGCTGATCTTGCCGGAGCAGCAGGCCAGCGTGGCGATCACCGCGCATCTGGAGGGCAGCCCGGGCTCCGACATCATGGCCGCTGTCTGGGAGGAGCTGCTGCCGCTGCTGTAGCGGCCGGCGGGCGAGCCCGGCAGTCCCAAGCAACCAAGGGGCCCCTGACCTGGCAGTTTTTCCCCGGTATCGTCGAGTCATGGACACCGCCGTGCTGATCGACGCCGCCCTGGTGCTGCTGTTCGTGCTGATCGGCGGTGTGTTTGCCGGAACCGAGATGGCCATCGTGTCACTGCGCCAAGCCCAGATCCAGGAACTTGAGAATGGCAGCCCGCGCGCCCGCCGCACCGCGGCCCTGGTGCGCGATCCCAACCGTTTCCTCTCAGCCGTGCAGATCGGCGTGACCGTCGCCGGTTTCTTCTCCTCGGCCTACGGTGCCTCCGCCATCGCCCCGTCGGTCGCACCCCTGCTGGAGACACTAGGCCTGGATCCCACCGCCGCCTCCACCCTGGCCCTGATCGCCATGACCCTGGTCGTGGCCTTCTGCTCCCTGGTGCTCGGCGAACTCGTTCCCAAGCGCCTCGCCATGCAAAACGCCCTGGCCATCACCCGGATTGTGGGGCCGCCCTTGGCCGTCTTCGGCACGCTCATGCGCCCCATGATCTGGCTTCTCTCGGCCACCACCAATGCCGTGGTTCGCCTGCTGGGTGGGGACCCGGGCGCGGATCGGGAGGCGGTCTCGGCGGAGGAAATCCGTTCCCTCGTGCATTCCACTGAGGCGCTCGCCGAGGCGGAACGCAGTGTGCTCGCCGATGTTTTCGATGCCTCGGAGCGCACCCTCGTGGAGGTCATGACCCCGCGCACCACCGTCGAAGCTCTCGATGACGACCTCACCGTCGCCGAGGCTCGTGAGGCCATCCGCAGCAGCGGTTTCTCACGCTTCCCGGTCACCGGAGAGAGCATCGACGATGTGATCGGTTTCGTACACGTACGGGACCTGCTGCATGCCCCCGATCCGGAGGTGACCACGCTCGCGGCCATCACTCGCCCCGTCCCGCACCTACCGGGAACCGTGAGCGTGCTCGCCACTTTGAACAGGATGCGCGCGCGGGGCGACCACATCGCGGTCGTCGTGGATGAATACGGCGGAACCGATGGGATCGTGACCCTCGAAGACCTCCTGGAGGAGCTGGTCGGGGAAATTTACGACGAATACGACCGTGCCACCGGGCAGATCGGCCCCGACGCCTCCGAGCACCACACTGATGAGGTAGACGGCGCCCTGATCCTGGAGGAGTTCGAGGACGAGACCGGCATCGCCCTCCCGGATGACGGCGGCTACGAAACGGTCGGTGGGTATGTGATGTCGCGTCTGGAGCGGATCGCGCGTGAGGGTGATGAGGTGCCGGTGGAGGGGGCCGACGGGGTCCGGCTGCGGGTCACGGCGGTTCAGGAGCGACGGGTGCGGCGGGTGCGGGTGCTGCGAGAAGCGACGCATGAGTGATGCATGAGTGATGGCGGCGTGCGTCCTGCGCACTTTTCATGTCGTCGGCGTTTCCACGACTGATCTCACAGGAGAGGGGAGGTAAGACCCCTCGCACGGTGCACGGTGGTTGCCTACGATGGTTGAGCACCTGTCCACGCTCTCCGAACGGCCTCAGAGTGACAATCGAAGACTTCCTCCGGTTCCTCCTGCGTAACATCATCCTGCTCGTAGCGGGCGCTCTGCTGGGCGCAGGCCTCGGGTACGGCTTCTCCTACACCAAGCCTGAGATTTACGAGGCCTCTGCCCTCGGCTATGTCTCCGCATCGGGTGGGACCACAGAAGACGGCAACCCGATTTCGCAGGCCGGTGGTAACGCCCAGGTTCAGTACCAGAAGGCGCAGACGTATCTGCCGCTGTTTGGAACTCGCGCGGTTGGCGAGCGGATCGTCGAGGCGACCGGCGTGCAGATGAGCGCTGATGAGGCTGCCGGTTCGCTGACGGCAACCCTCGATCCGAACGCCCCCATCATCACGGTGACCGCGAAGGCGAGGAACCCGCAGGTTGCCGGTGAGATCGCGAATGCTGCGGTCGAGGCCACCGCGGCAGAGGCTCGCATGCTCGAGACCGGCGGAAAGGAAGGCGCACCCGTCGCGGTGCAGCTGGTGAACTACCAGAGCGCGCTCGTGCCCTCGGCGCCGGTGTCCCCGGATCGTCTGAAGTTCGCGGCGGCGGGTGCGGCCATTGGTCTGCTGCTCGCGCTCGCTATCGCGTGGCTGCGTAACCGCAATGATTCGCGTCTGCGTTCGGTGGACGATGTGCAGGAGCAGCTCGGGGTGCCGGTGCTGGGTGTGTTGCCCGAGGCGAAGGACCTCAGCCGCGATAAGAAGGGCCGCATGGCGGAGCCGAAGGACTTCCGCTCCCGTGAGGCTCTGCGCAAGCTCCGCACCAACCTGCGCTTCGTGGATGTGGATAATCCGCCCCGGTCGATCGTCGTGACCTCCTCGGTTCCGGCTGAGGGTAAGTCCACCGTGGCCGCGAACCTGGCCCGTGTGATCGCCCGTTCCGGCCAGCGCACCGTGCTGATTGATGCGGACCTGCGCCGCCCGGTGATTTCCCCCGGTATGAGCGTGGACGGTGCCGTGGGCCTTTCCCAGGTGCTGTCCGGAGCGGTGCGCCTGGATGATGCGATGCAGCAGCTCAAGGGCAGCAACCTGTGGGTGCTGCCCTCCGGTCAGATCCCCCCGAACCCCTCGGAACTTCTCGGGTCTCGCCGTATGCATGACCTCGTGGCGGAGCTCAGCCGCGAAATGTTCGTGATTATCGATGCTCCGCCGGTGCTCGCCGTGACCGATGCGCAGCTTCTGAGCCGTCACACCGATGGCACGATCCTGGTGGGTGTGAGCGGTCGCTCGCGGGCGGAAGCTCTGCGGAAGGCGATCGACGCCATTACCGGCGTGGGCGCGAATGTGTACGGGATGGTGCTGAACCGTGTTCGCAGCACGCGCCTGGGTCGAATCGCCTACGGCGACACGGAATACGGTTACGGCCACTACGCCACGGATAAGGCGTACTCCGAGGCCTATGCAGACACGGTGGCGGAACCGGAGATGGGCGAGCAGACGCTCGGGGAGCAGCTGTCGCTTAACCAGCCGCGTAACGCGTCAGTGTGGCGCAACCCCGCTGAAGGTGCTCCGTCGGCCACGCCGGTGCGCCGCCGCCGAGCCCGGGTCCTTGATGACCCGCAGGATGGCAAGGCCTGATGGAGTCCCTCAGCGTCATCATCCCCGTCCACGGCTCCATCGAGCCGGTTCTTCCTCTGCTCGACTCGCTGGTGGGGCCGGAGGTGGACCCAGCGGACCGCCCTGCGCGCGTGCTGGTGGTGGATGACGCCACCCCGCAGCCCCTCGACGGAAGCGCCCTGCCGGAGGGCGTGGAGCTCATCCGCCGCGAGAACAACGGTGGTTTTGGTGCTGCGGTGAATACCGGACTGCACGCCTGCGGGACTCCCTGGGCTCTCGTGCTGAACTCTGATCTGCAGATCGGGCCGGGCCTTGCCCGTGCCCTGCTGGAGGATGCGCAGCCCTTCGCACCCGCTGTGGTGGGCTGTCGGATCCAGGACGAGGCTGGTGTGAGTGGCTATGCCGGCCGTTACTTCCCGACGATCTCGCAGCAGGTTGTCGAGTGGCTGGTGCCGCTTGCCTCGCAGCGCCACCGCGATGTTTTGCACCGCGCTGTCGGGCATGACCTCGATGCGGAACGCGGAAGTGGCATGGTGCCGGTGGACTGGGTCTCCGGGGCCATCATGCTGCTGCCGGTGCAGGAAGTCCTGGCCATCGGTGGTTTCGACGAGGGCTTCTTCATGTACACCGAGGAAGTGGACCTGCAGAAGCGCCTGCGTGAGCGCGGAGTTCCCGCCTACCTGGATGCGGATCGACTGGTGCTGCATGAGGGCGGAGGTTCCTCCGGTGGAGAGGGGCGGCGCCGGCGCTGGCTGGTGGGTGCCCGCATGCGATACGCCCGCAAGCACAGCAATGTGCATCTGCTCCGTGCCGGCATGACCGCCGCGACGGCCGCAAATCTGCTGTGGAATACCGGGCGCCGCCTGGCAGGCCGGGATGTGCACCCGGTGGAGGACTGCCGTGAGCAGCTCAGTTTGATCTGGACCGCTGGGAAGGACCTGCCCCGATGAGCACCGAGAGTGCCGTAAGGCACCGCGTATTGATTGTTTCGCCGTCGTTCCACGGGTACTGGCGGTGCATCCAGGACGCTTTTGACCGTCGTGGGCACGACACCAGTGTCGTGTTGTACGACGACTACGCCACGATGCTGGACAAGATCCGCTTGAAGGCGACGGTGGAGCTTCCGGAGCGTCTGCCGATTCCTGCCCTGCGTGAGCAGCGGCGCCAGGCGGAAATTCGGCGTTTGACCAACCGGGTTTTGCGTTCCATCGACGGGTTCCGTCCGGATCGCGTGGTCGTTATTAAAGGCGACGGGCTCGATGAGCGTTTCTGGGACGCTCTGGGCAATACCCCGCGGGTGCTGTGGCTGTACGACGATCTGCATCGCCACAACTATTCGATCGATATGCTCCGCCAGATCGGTCCGGTGGTCCATTACACCCGCGGTGAAACGGAAATGCTGCAGTCGAAGGGCGTGGATGCGCACTTCCTGCCTTTGGCTTTTGACCCGCATCGGGTGCAGCCTTCGTCTCATCGCAGCGGAGAGATTGTCTTTATCGGTTCGGGGTATGCGAACCGTCGCGAAACCCTGGTGGAACTGGGCCGACGGGGACTGCCGGTGCATGCGTGGGGTCGAGACTTTTCCCGTCACTGGTACGACCGTGCCCGCACCTTCTCCTGGTCGCGGCCGCCGATCAAAGGCTCCCGCGAGGTGTCGCTCGATGAGGCGTACCGCATTAACGGTGAAGGTGCTGCGGCCGTGACCATTCATGGCTCGCAGGAGGGGATGGCCATGCGCACCTTCGAGGTGCCCGGCATGGCGGGTGTGCAGCTCGTGGACCGTGACCAGGTGGCGGAGTTCTATGAGATTGGCACCGAAGTGGCGGTGTGGCACAGCGTGGATGAACTGGCTGACCTCGCCCAGCGGGCACTGACCGACACCGCCTGGGCTGAGGGGATTC
The DNA here is from genome assembly GCA_023389045.1 of Actinomycetes bacterium. Taxonomy (GTDB): domain Bacteria; phylum Actinomycetota; class Actinomycetes; order Actinomycetales; family Dermabacteraceae; genus Brachybacterium. Next base: position 21,655 of record JAEWEZ010000116.1, on the reverse strand, counting down.
GTGAAGCGGGGCGCAAACGCACCCTGGCTGAGCACACCTTTGATCACCGCGTGGCGGAGGTGGATGCACTGTGGGCCTGATCCATCCCTCCAGCCTGGAACGGTGGCAGGACTGGGAGCGTTCCCGCCAGCAGCTGCGGCGCGCCAAGCATGCCGTCACCGATGCGGTGCGGAATCTGCGCAAGGAGGTGGAAGCTCCGGAGCAGGAGCAGTTCCGTCTGCACTCCCGTGCGGGTGAAGGCCCGGGGCGGATCCTTTTCGCCGTGGACTCGGCCTCGCCGACTTCCCGCGCCTGCCTGCTGACCGCTCTTCCGTATTTGCGCGGGGGCGTGGATGTGCTGGCCCCGGCAGAGCTTGACCTTCCCGAGCTTCAGGGGGAGGAGTGGGAGCATTCCGCACCGTTCTGCGACCTCGGCAGGCTGGCGGAGCGTGGCATCACAGTGGCTTCGAGCCTTGGCTGGCATCTCGCCGCAGGACGCGCCGGTCATGAATGGGCGGCCGGCGCGGGTGTTCCCTCGACGATCGTGCAGCACGGTGCGCTCACTCCCTATGCCCCGCCGCTTCCGCCGGAGGTCACGCTGTTCGCCTGGACCGCAGCCGATGGTGACTTCCAGTGCAGCGGCCGCCAGGATGTGGATGTGCGGGTGATCGGTTCGCAGCTGCTGTGGCAGGCATCCCGTGAAGCGGGCGAAGAGCCCGTCGTGGCTGATGAGCGCCCGGTGTTTCTCGGGCAGATGCACGGTGCGGAGTTGCCGCGTCGGATCACGGCGCGTACCGCCTACGACTTCTGCCGACGGGAGAACGCTCTTTACCGCCCGCACCCCTCCGAGAAGGATCTGCTCTCGCGCAACACACACAAGCTGATGAAGCGGCGCGGGGTCGAGTTCCAGGACACCGCGATTCCTTTGCGGGCCGTGAATAACCCCGTCGTGTCGATCTTCTCGACTGGCGTGATGGAAGCCGCCGTGCGGGGTATTCCCGCCTGGGTGACGGCGCATCGTCCGCCGACCTGGGTACGGGAGTTCTGGGACCGTTACGGGATGGCGCAGTGGGGATCGAGCACCCCCACCGTCGGCCCTGATGTACCGGCGGATGAACCCGCCCGTCTGCTTGCCCAGCACCTGGAGGGAGTGGCATGACAGCCCTCGCCGTGATCCCCGCCCGCGGAGGATCCAAGGGGATCCCCCGCAAGAATCTGCTGCCCGTCGGCGGACGCCCGCTGATGACCTGGACGATCGAGCAAGCCCTCGGGGCCGGGGACGACGTGATCGTGGCCGTTTCCACGGAAGATGCCGAGATCGCGGAGGTTGCCCGGGCGCATGGCGCGCGAGTGATCGACCGTCCTGCGGAACTGGCCGTGGATACCGCACCGACGGAACCGACGATCCTGCACGCCATGGACGTGGTCGAAGCCGAGGGCGTGACCCTGGATGCGGTTCTGCTCCTGCAGGCCACCTCGCCGGTGCGCAAACCCGACACGATCCGCCGGGCTCTGGAGCAGTTCCGCCGCAGCGGAGCAGATTCCCTGGTGGGTGTGGTCCCCGAGTCGCCTTTCTTCTGGCATCTGCCGGAGCGTGAGGGGGAATCGGCCCGAGCCGATTACGACGTGAACGCCCGCCCGCGCCGCCAGGAACTGACCGCGCATCAAATGCATTACTTCGAGAACGGGTCGCTGTACGTGACCGCCCCGCATATTTACCGCAGCAGCGGCAACCGTATCGGCGGGCGCGTTGACCTGTTCATCCTTGACGAAATGGAGGGCGTGGATATCGACACCCTCACTGACGTCGCCGCCGCCGAGAGCATGCTTGCTCGCATGGGATGGAGAACCACATGATCCTCGACCGTCACACCGCCCCCTATGTTATAGACGCCAGTGTTTCGGTGCTCGAAGCGCTCCGCCACATCAGTGAAAACCGCGCCCGCGTGGTTTTTGCCGTGGACACCCACGGCACCCTGCAGGGCGCCCTCACCGACGGTGACGTGCGCCGTTGGCTCGTCGCGCAGGCCACCCCGGATCTCGCCGCGCCCGTGACCGAGGCGATGAACAGCACCTGTGTGAAGGTGGCCGAAGGCACCCCGATCGCGCAGATTGAGCCGCTGTTCCGGCCCGGCGTGGACCGGATCCCGGTGGTCGATGAGCGTGGCCGGCTCGTGGCTGTGGCGGCGCCCGGCGCCCGCACCCTGTCGATTGGCCGCCACCAGGTGGGCCCCGGTCACCCGGCCTACCTGATCGGCGAGATCGGCAATAACCACCAGGGCGATGTGGAACTGGCGAAGACCCTCGTGGACCACTGCGCGAAAGCCGGTGTGAGCGCCGTGAAGTTCCAGCTGCGCGATATGGCGAGCCTGTACCGCTCCGGCTCCGCCTCCAGCGAGGGTGAAGACCTCGGCCCGCAGTACACGATGAACCTGCTGGCCAAGTACTCCCTGAGCGTCGAAGACATGTACCGCGTTTTCGACCACTGCGCCGAGCGCGACGTGGACGTGCTGTGCACCCCGTGGGATCTGGCCTCCGCTGAGGCCCTGCACCGCTACGGGATCCCTGGTTACAAGATCGCCTCGGCCGATCTGACCAATCACGACCTGCTCGCGCAGGTGGCCGGTTTCGGCACCCCGATGATCGTCTCGACCGGCATGAGCACCGAGCAGGAGATCACCGGCGCGGTGGAGGTGCTGCGCCGCAATGGCGCCGCCTTCGCTCTGCTCCAGGCACAGTCCACCTACCCGGCGCCCTTCAAAGACGTGAACCTGCGGTACATGGATCGCCTCGCGGAGCTCGGCGACTGCCCCGTCGGCTATTCCGGGCATGAACGCGGCTGGCATGTGCCGATCGCGGCAGTGGCCCGCGGCGCCCATGTGATCGAAAAGCACGTCACGATCGACAAGTCCCTCGAGGGCAATGACCACAAGGTCTCCCTGCTCCCCGAGGAACTGACCGCCATGGTCCGTCAGATCCGCGAGGTGGAAGAGGCGATGGGCACCGATGCGGCCCGTGAGCTGTCCACCGGCGAAATGATGAACCGCGTGAACCTCGCGAAGTCCCTGGTGGCGGCGCGGGACCTGAAGGTGGGTCAGATCGTTACTGCCGCCGATGTGGATGTGAAGTCGCCCGGTCGCGGCCTCCAGCCGGACCGTCGCTCGGAGCTTCTTGGCGTGACCCTCACCCGCGATGTTCCCGCCGGTGACTTCTTCTACCCCGGCGACCTGGCCGGACGGGCCGACTCGATGCACACCTACGACTTCTCCCGCCCGTGGGGTCTGCCGGTGCGCTTCCACGATTTCCGTTCCCTGCTGACGGTCTCCGAGCCGGACTTCCTGGAGTTCCACCAGTCCTACAAGGACATGGACCTGCACCCGAAGGACTTCTTCGAGCCCGGCGAGCGCCTGCCGCAGTTCTTCACCATCCACGCCCCGGACCTGTACGCCGGCGACTTCCTCATCAACCTGGCCTCGGAGGATGCGGCGATCCGCGACCGCTCCATCGTTGAGGTTCAGAAGGTGATCGACCAGGCGCATCAGCTGCGTGAGTTCTTCACTTGCGAGGAAGACCCGATCGTGATCGTCACGATGGGCGGCTTCCTGCCGGATCATCACGTGACCCCGCAGGAGCGTTACCCGATGTACGAGCGGGTGCAGAAGGCGCTGGAGAAGATCGACGAGAGCGGGGTGCGCCTGACCGCGCAGACCCTGCCGCCGTTCCCGTGGCTCATGGGCGGCCAGCAGTTCCACAACCTGTTCATGGACCCGGAGGACACCGTCTGGTTCTGTGAGCAGACGGGACGCCGCCTCACCTTCGACGTGTCTCACACGAAGCTCGCCGCGAACTTCGCGCACCGCCCCTTCAGCGAGTACATCGACGCAATGGGCCCGCACACCGAGCACCTGCACATCGTGGATGCCGCCGGTGTGGATGGTGAAGGCGTGCAGGTGGGCGACGGTGAAGTGGACTTCCGCGACCTCGCGGAGCGGATGGCGCGTCTGGCCCCGAAGGCCCCGTTCATCCCGGAGATCTGGATGGGTCATGTCAATAACGGCGAGGGCTTCTTCACCGCCCTGGATCGGCTCAAGGCATGGTTCTGAGCATCCCCGAAGGCCGCGACGGCCTCGCGCTCTGGCTCGTCCCCGTGGCTGACCTCGGGGGCGTGGCCCGGCACGTTCTCGATGCGGTCACGGTGGGGATCCCCGGCTGGCGCATCGTGGTGATGTGCCCGCCGGGACCGCTCGCGCAGGAACTCGGGGAGCGGGGAGCTGCGGTGATCACCGGGTCGGTGAGCCATGCCGACGGGCCCCGTACCGCCGTGGCCGAGGTTCGCCGGGTGCTGCATCGTCTGCGCCCGGATCTGCTGCATACACATCTGGCCTTCGCTGATCTGATTGGTGTTGCCGCGGTAACGGGGATGCGTTCTGGCCGTGGCCAGCGCATTCGCCTGGTCACGACGGAGCATGGCATTGCCGGTCGGCGTGGCTACTACCAGGCCACGGCTGCGGCTGCTCAGGCGAAGCTGCTCGCGCATCGCGCTCGTCTCCACCGCACGGATGCGCTGATCGCGGTCTGCGATTCGACCCGTGAACAGGTGCTCGCGCAGTGGGGTTCCGGGGTGCCGATCACCGTGGTTCCCAATGGGATCGATAAGCCCCGCGATCTTCCCACTCCACAGGCAGGCCTGCGGGTGCTCTCCCTGGCACGGCTTGCCCCGGAAAAGCGGATTGATCACCTGCTGGAAGCGCTCGCGGTGCTCGCCACCGAGGGCAGCACGGTGAGCGCAACCATCGCGGGAACCGGCCCCGAGGAGGCATCGCTTCGGCAGCGTGCTGAGAAGCTGGGACTCGGTGAGCGTGTGGTCTTCCCCGGGCACGTGAATGCGGGGGAGGCGCTGCGCACGCACGACGTGGTGGTGCAGCTCTCGGATTGGGAAAACCACTCCTACACGCTGCTCGATGCTGTGGTGCATGGCCTCGGCGTAGTGGCGACCGATGTGGGCGGTAACGCCGAGATTCTGCCGCGTCGCTGCCTGGTCGATGGTGCCGATGCGCGGGCTGTCGCTCGCCTCATCCGCACCCAGGGTGAGGACCTGGCACAGCGCCCGGGTGGGCTTCCTGCCCCGTGGTCGGTGCGCGATATGACGGCGGCCATCGCCGGCGTGTATGCGGGAGTGTTCACATGAGCGCGGCCACGCATTCGCGAAGCACGGCACTGACCAGTGGCCTGCCAGCAAGCTCGTCAGGCCGCCGTGGAAGCCACCGCGCGCAGGTCGATACCGCTGACCGGATGGGCCGCACGGTGCGTCGTGATACCGTCGATGCCTTCCAGGGCATCGGGAAGCTGCGGCTGCTTGAGCTGATCGGCGGTTTTGCCCTCATCTTTGAGGGCGCCTTTTTTGGGATTCCTCTGCCCTTCAACCAGGTCGTGATGATCGGGTTGATCGTGCTGGCCCTAACCCGTCGGCCCACCCGTGATCTCAACCTGGTGCAGTGGGCCTTCCCGCTCCTTACCATTGGCCTGCTCTACCTGGGGCTCTTCTCGCTCTTCGCTGAACCGACTGCATATGCCGGAGACTGGAAGCGGCGGCTCCTCCGCATGGGGCTCACCCTGGTTTTCCTTGGCTTTTTGGCAGCGGGAAGGCTGTGCCTGCGTTCACTGCTAACCGGTTTGGGCATCGGTTTGGTGGTCAATCTGGTCGCATTCCTGATGGGGCTGAATCCGAACTACTACAACGGAGCCCTCTCCGGCTGGTTTGTCGATAAGAACGTGGCCGGGCTCAGTTACGCCCTCTACGGGATCCTGCTCCTTTTTGTGGTGCGCAAAACCAAATGGCGTCTGCTGCTTTTCATTGCAGGGGGCGGAATGCTGTGGATGACGGGGTCACGGACATCCCTCGCAGGCTTGACAGCGGCAGCGGTGTGGATCCTGATTTCGCCCTACCTGCCGGTGATAGGACGCTGGCTCCTCGGCGTCGCGACCTATGCAGGGGTTGTTTTCGCGGCCGAGGACTACTCCCAGATCGGCGTGTTCTCTGACCGCGAGGGTTCGGACCTCCTGCGTGCCCGTATCGATGCTGCTTCCGAACTGAAGGTGAAAGCCTCGGGTTTCTTCGGGGATGGTCTGGGGGAGGCCTATGTGGTGTTCCCTGACAACCCCGACAAGGCGTGGTTCTTCCATAACTCGTATTGGACGGCTCTGGTGGAAGGCGGGTGGCCATGGCTAGTTCTGGTTCTGGGAGTGACCGTTCTCGTGGGGGCTAAGCCCTTCACGCGAGTGCTGAGCAGGGAAGAGATTCTTGTGCAGGCCGCTACTGTGGCGGTGCTGGTGTGTTGCTGGCGACTCGGCGAAGTGTTCATGACGGTGCAGTGGGCACTCGTCATGGGGGTTGCGCTGTATGTATCGGCTCGCCCCCTCGACGTGGATCCACTGGCTAAGCGCGGATCCCATCGACAATCGGCCACGACGAGGAGCCGGGTGAGGACACGATCGTGATGAACGCATCCAGTGGGGTGGGGGCCTCACCGCGTCTTGCTCTTGCCACCAATAACGGCGATATCGGTGGCGGCGAGGTCATGCTGCTGAACATTGCCGAGGCGTTGCGAGAGATCGGCATCGTGCCGGTCGTGATCACGCCCAGTTCCCCCGATGAGCTGGCTCGGGAAGCAGCGGAGCGCGGCTTCGAGACGGTGGTGCTGTCGGCGTCGAGCAGGCCGGCGTACATGGCTGCGCTGGCCACATCGCGGCTGCGTCACCGCACGGTGCCGCTGTGGTGCAACGGCTTGGTCCCCTCGGTAGCGACGGCCGGGCTTGGCCCTCGGATCGTACATCTCCACGTGGTGCCGACGGAGCGGCAGCGCCACCTGCTGCGCCCAGCCTGCTTCGGTGCGCAGCGGGTGCTGGTGCCCTCACACGATATGGCCGCACAGCTTCCCATGAGCACCACCGTGGTGGAGAACTGGACCGTCGATCTTCCTGTCCTCCCTCGGCGCACCGCGACAACGGGACCACTGCGCTTGGGGTTCCTGGGGCGGCATAGCCGTGACAAGGGCCTGGACGTTCTTCTGCGCGCCCTCGCCGAGGTTCCCGAGATTGACGGGCGCGAGGTGCGGCTCGTCCTGGCCGGCGACGCACGCTTCGGGAGTGATGACGATGCACAGGCGATCACCGCGGCAGCCGCCCCGGTTGAGCATCGCCTGGACCGGCTGGGCTGGGTGAGCCGGGAGGACTTCTTCTCCCAGATTGACCTCGCCGTCTTCCCCTCGGTAGCGCGAGAAACCTTCGGGCTGGTGGCCGCTGAGGCGATGGCAAGCGGCGTTCCCTTCGTGATCTCGGATAACGGCGCTCTGTGCGAGGTGGTCGGCCCCGACCACCCCTGGATTGCACGCACTTCCGATGCGAGTGACCTGGCTCGCGTCATGACCGCCGCCCTGAAGGCCACCGGGACGCCTCAGTCCGATGCCTCGTGCCGCGCCGCACGTCGGCGCTGGGAGGAACACTTCTCCCCACTCGCTGGCACACGCCGCGTGGCTGCCCTGTTGCGCACTATCGATAAGAGGAAAGCATGAATACCGTCCCTGCCGCCTCGATCATCGTTCCCAGCTATCGAGGAGTGACGCGCCTCCCGGCGCTCTTTGACTCCCTTGCCGCACAGCAGGAGGGCACGCCCGCCTTCGAGGTGATCGTGGTGATCGACGGGATCGACGACGGTTCCGTGGCCCTGTGCACGCAGGAAAATCGCATCGACGTGCGCCACATCCTCTTCCCGGAAAACCGGGGACGGGTCGCTGCACTCAATGCGGGCTTCGAGGCTGCGCGCGGGAATGTGCTGATTCGCTGTGATGACGATCTGCTGCCGAGCCCTCAATATGTAGCGGGACATGTTCGGGCACATGCGGAAGAGAACGTTGGTGTCGTTGGCCTCTACCTGAACCGGTACGAAGACACCCGCTATGCCGAGGTGTACGGGAAAGATTCGGATTCTCACTTTCGTGCCGGCGCCTACGCTGCAGAAGAATCAATGCGATGGCGTTACTGGGCCGGAAACTGTTCGATAACACGTGCGCAATGGGATTCCGTTGGCCCCTACGATCCGCGATACCGCCTCTATGGGTGGGAAGACGTTGACTACGGGTACCGGATGGCCGCAGCAGGACACAGGATCATTCTTGCGTCAGAGCTGGAGACCGTGCACCGGGTGGCTGCGGTGACCACGGAGAAAAGAGCCCAGCGAGCGGCCCACGCTGCTGCAGCGCGCCGACTATTTGAGGCGAAACACCCGGATCACTCGCTCCCCCCTGCAGAACCATCGTTGAGCGTCTGGAACGCTCTCGTGATTCTGGCTTCGCGAAGCCTTGCGCGTAACCCCCGCCGGTTCGGTCGATTCGTCGACGCAGTAATACCCCGGCTACCGAAAAAAATCGCGACCAAGCTGGTAGCTCTGGCCGTTGAATCTAGCGCTCTCGCAGGCTTCCGCGATCAGAAGCTGGCCAAGGAAGTGTTCTGACAATGGTCAAGATCGCGATCGCCCACGACTACCTCACCCAGCGCGGTGGGGCCGAACGCCTTGTGCTCTCCATCTGCCGGGCCTTCCCAGAGGCGGAGATCCACACTCTCTTCTACGAACCCGATCAGACCTATCCCGAATACCGGGATCGAAAAATCCGCACGAGCGTGCTGAACCGGATCGGGCTCCTGCGCCGCGACCCCCGGCTTGCACTCCCGCTGCTGGCGCCGGTCTCCTCTCGGCTCCGCATCGACGCCGACATCGTGATTGCCTCCTCCTCTGGTTGGGCACATGCCTTCCCAACCAGCGGGAAAACCTTCGTGTACTGCCATTCCCCCGCGCGATGGCTCTACCTGCCCGAGGACTACCTGGGGGATGCCGGCCGCCTGGATCCCAAGCGCCTGGCACTCACCGTGCTGACTCCGTTCCTGAAGCCCTGGGACCGACGCGCTGCCCGACGGGCCGCCGCCTACGTCGGCAACTCCACCGTCGTGCGTGAACGTATCCGACGGGTTTACGGAATTGACGCCCCCACCCTCTTCCCCCCGTTCTCGCCCGATCTCGTGGACGGCGAACAGGAGACGATCCTGGAACTTGCCGGATGGGCGGGAGCCGACGGCGCCGAGGGCGGGCATCTGCTCGTCGTCTCACGCCTGCAGCCCTATAAGCATGTGGATCGGGTGATCGAAGCCTTCCGCGCCCTTCCCGACAAACGCCTGCTCGTGATCGGCAAGGGCCCGGAAAAGGAGCGGCTCCTGGCGATGGCTCCGTCCAATGTGCGCCTCGTCGAAGGCCTCAGCGACGCCCAGATGCGATGGGCCTACGCCAATGCACGCGGTCTCGTGGCCGCCAGCCATGAAGACTTCGGGCTCACCCCCCTGGAAGCCGGTGCACACGGAGTGCCCACCGCAGCGCTTCATGCCGGCGGCTACCTCGACACCATCGCCGAGGGAATCAACGGCGTGTTCTTTGACGCACCCCAACCGCCGCAGATCACAGCTGCCGTGGAAGCGCTCTGTGCGCGGGAATGGGACGATGAAGCGATCCGTGAGCATGTGGAACGTTTCTCCGAAGAACGGTTTGCCGCCGAGCTCACAGCCGCCGTTCATGCTCTGACCACGCCACGCTCCTGAGAGGAGCCCCACCCATGCCGAAGCGACTTCCCGTCCGGGAGGACATGGCGCAGCTGCGCGTGGTGTTCACCATGGTGCCGTGGAAGATGCGCCCGCGAGTGATCGCCCTGCTGGCTGCTGCCGCGCTGAGCGCAGTTCTGGACATGGTGGCGGTGGCGGCCATGCTCCCGCTCACCCAGATGCTCACCATGGGCGGGGAGATGCCCGGCGTGGTGGAACGCTATGTGGTGCCCCTGATGGGAACCAGCGACCGGCGTGTGATTCTGGCGGGGATGGCGCTGCTGATCGGCGTGCTCTTCCTGGCGAAGAACGTCAGCATGATCGTGATCCGCTGGTTCAGCATCGGCGTCACACAAAAGGCCTGTTCAGCGGTGCAGAGTGCCCTCCTCAAGGGGTACACGAGCCTGAGCTATGAAGAGCATCGGCGGCAGTCCCGATCCGTGACCACTCAGGTGATCTTCGATGCAGCCCCCCGCACCTTCCAGGGCGTGCTCCTCGGATATATCGCCATTGCGGTGGATGCCCTTACCGTGCTGCTGCTGTTCCTCACGCTGGTGGTGCTCTCCCCGCTCGGTTCGATCATGGCGATCGTGATCTTCGGGGGGTCAGCCCTTCTGGTGAGCCGGGTACTGAAGCCCTACGCAATCCGCTGCGGGCTGCGTTCCCTGGACCTTGCCACGGCCTCCTGGGGGTACATCAACCCGGCAATCGAAGGCTTCCGGGAGACCCGCATCTTCCAGCGCGAAAGCGTTTTCACCGACGCCTATGACGAGAACCGCGAGCGCTATGCCCGCTACCAGCAGCGTGCAACGATGCTCGGGGAACTGCCGAAGTACCTGCTGGAGATCGCGATGGTCTTCGGCATCTTCGTGATTGCCCTGCTACTTTTTGCGACCAGCTCCGAATCCACCGCATTCGGCCTGCTTGCCGTGTTCGGTGCGGCCGCCATGCGTATCGTGCCGACGCTCAACCGGCTTGTAGCCACCCTGAACGGGGTGCGGGGCGCGAAAGCCTCCCTGACCCTCTGCGCCGAACAGATCCTCAAACTGCAGCGGGTCGGCCGGTTCCAGGTGGCACACAGTGGCGATGCCACCCCGTTCCCCGACGGAGACATCGTTGTTCAGGACCTCGACTTCTCCTACCAGGACTCTGACCGTCAGATCCTGAGCGATATCAACGTGACCATCCCCCAGGGCAGCACGGTTGCCCTCGTGGGATCCTCCGGGGCCGGCAAAACCACCTTTGCTGATCTGCTCGTCGGCCTGCTGGAGCCCTCGCGAGGCTCGATCAGCGTGGACGGCCGAAGCATCGTGGAGCACCCGGCGCAGTGGCTGAGCACCGTGGCCATGGTGTCCCAGAAGGTGTACCTCTGGGATGCCAGCCTGCGAGACCTCATCACCTTCTCCCAGCCCGAGGATGAGGTGGATCAAGAGCTTCTCGCTGAAGTGGTGCGTAAAGCCCGCCTCGATGAGGTGGTCGCCCAGCTCCCCGATGGCCTGGAGACGCTCATCGGTGACGGTGGTATGCAGGTATCGGGTGGCCAGGCGCAGCGGATTGGCATTGCGCGCGCCCTGTATGCACAGCCGCGCGTCCTGATCCTGGACGAGGCAACCAGCGCCCTGGATAACGAGACCGAGCATCAGATCACCCAGACCATCGAAGCTCTCCGCGGTGAGATCACGGTGGTGGTGATCGCGCACCGACTCTCCACCGTGAAGAACGCCGATCAGATCCTCTTCTTCGATCAGGGCACGTTGGTGGACCAGGGAACCATGGCTGAACTGCGCGATCGTGTGCCTGCTTTCGCACGTCTGGTGGAGCTCGGTACGCTCAACGTCTGAGGTGAAAATCCCTCCGCAACTGATTCAATTCGCGCAGGTCAGGAAAGTTTCGCGTTTGGGACTTTCCTGTGTGGCGAAACAGTCACTTTTACAACGTGGGGTTAGGCTCAGTCCGTTGAGGCTGAGCGATTTGTGTGGGTAGCGTGAACACTCGTGGGCTCACAGTGCGCGCAGCCCCTTCTCTACGTCCCCTGGGCGAGGCGCGCTGAGGGGAAAGAGAGAGTGGAATGAACGCAGTGCCGGTCGATCTTGGATCGCGCGCCTGTGTGGAATCGCGTCCCTGTGTGGAGTGGAACGTGCCAGCTGAAGCGATAGCGCGTGAGGAGCGCGTGGCCCCCAGAGGCCACCTGCGGCGTCTGCGCCGCTGGGCTGTTGCCGGCCTTGTGTCGCTGGACATCGTGATGATCGCCCTGGCCTTGGTGGTGGCCCTGGTGGTGCGCACCGTGGTGCTGGGCCGTGCCGCAGACCTTGCAGGGGCGGTTGCCGATACCTCGGCGCTGATCGGCTTCGGCTGGGTTCTCGCCATTGCGGCCTTTGGCGGCTACGACCCTCGCCTAGTCACCTCCGGCACGAAGATGTTCCGTCTCTTGATCCGCGCCTCGGCGGCTGCGGCCGGCATTGTGGGCGTGGGCGTGTACCTCTTCGGGATCGACCTCTCCCGCGCCTTCTTTGTGGTGTTCTCCCTGGTTGCCCCGGTCTTCGTGGTCATCGGCCGCTACGTGGTGCGCAAGGTGATCGGTCAGCTCCGCCGCCGCGGGCGCTTCCGGGTGGGTGTGATCGCGGTGGGGCCGCTGTCCCACGTGGATGCGATTGCCGCCACCCTGCACCGTGAATCCTGGCTCGGCTACGAGCTCATCGGTGCGCTGGTCCCCAACAGCGATATGCGCCGTAGCAGCAGGCTGGGAATCCCCGTCCTGGGCCATGAGAACGATCTGATGGAGGTCGTCCACCGCGAGAGCGCTGGGATTCTCCTGTTCACCGCGGGTGCAACCGCAACCGCCGAGCAGTTCCGCCGCACGGCCTGGAAGCTCGAAAATATTGATATCGACGTGATTGTCGCGCCCGCGATTTCCGAGATCTCCTCCAGCCGCGTGGAACTGCGGCCCGTTGCAGGTCTCCCGCTGGTGCATATGGATCCGCCGCGCGCCCTAGAGTCGCTGCGCGGCACCAAGCGTGTGTTCGACGTGATCGCCAGCTCGCTCGGTCTCATCGTGATCTCGCCGCTGCTGCTGCTGATCGCCCTGTGCATCAAGCTCGACGACGGCGGCCCGGTGATCTTCCGCCAGCAGCGCGTGGGCCGTGGCGGTGAACTCTTCGAGTTCCTCAAGTTCCGTTCCATGGTGGTGGGTGCCGAAGCAGTGCTCGCCGATATCCGTGACCGTGAAGTGCAGGACCGCGGCAACGATGTGCTGTTCAAGATGCGCGATGATCCACGCATCACCCGCATCGGGCGTTTCCTGCGCCGTTACAGCCTCGACGAGCTGCCGCAGCTATGGAATGTGCTGCGCGGTGATATGAGCCTGGTGGGTCCGCGTCCGGCACTGCCGCATGAGATGGAGGCCTACGACGAAGACGCTCGCCGTCGCCTCACCGTGCGCCCGGGTATTACAGGCCTGTGGCAGGTGTCGGGTCGCTCCGACCTCTCCTGGGAAGAAACCGTGCGCCTGGACATGTACTACGTGGACAACTGGTCGTTCGTGCAGGACACCCAGATTCTTCTGCGTACCGTGAAGGCGGTCGTCGCCTCCGACGGCGCATACTGATCCTGCCTCTGGAGCCCGGCTTATTCGCGGGGCTGGACCCTGCCCATAGAAAGCATGCCCATGCAGCACCAGGACACCTCGACAAGCCCCGTGCGGCATCGGCCTTCTCTCGCTGAGCGGCTGGGGTCGCGCGACAATGCGCTGAACCTTGTGCGTTTCGTGCTCGCCGCTGCGGTTATTTTTGGCCACGCCTTCCCGCTGGGAGGGTACGACGTGCTCCGCCTCGGCCCCTTCGCCCACGGTGGGTATCACGGCTATGCAGTCAACGGCTTCTTTGTGATCTCAGGGTTCCTGATCTTTGCCTCCGCGCTGCGGATGCCGATCCTGCCCTATCTCTGGCGACGTTTTTTGCGGATTTACCCCGGGTACATCGTGGCGCTGTTGGCGGTTGCCCTGCTCTTTGCGCCGCTCGGGGCATGGCTTGATCCGGCGGGGCAATGGGAGTGGCGCTCGGCTGCCTGGTATGTGCTTGGCGCTCTCGACCTCAAGCCTTCCCAGGACGGGATTGGCACGACTCTTTCGACGGTGCCGTGGCCAGGCGTGTGGAACGGTTCGCTATGGACCCTCTTCTACGAGGGAATGGCCTACATCGGTGCCGGGCTGCTCGCCTTGATCCCCTGGTGCCGGCGGAATGTTCTCGTGACGGCGGCGAGCTGCGTGGTCGTCCTGACAGCTGCCTACCTGTTTGTCCCGGAGGCCGCTATCAAGAGCCTGCCCGGGGCACTGTCGGTGGTGGTCGGTAACGGGCTGCGCCTTGGAACGTACTTTGCCTGGGGGATGCTTGCATACGCATTGGCCGACCGGATCCGACCCAGGACATGGAGCGTGGCAGCGGCCGTCATCGCTTTTGTGCTGCTGACAAGCCTCCCGTTCGTGTCCGGCCCCCTTGGCACGCTCCTCATCATCGTGGTTCTGGTCTACGGCGTTCTGGGGTGCGGCGCGGTGATCCCCCTGCGTTGGGGAAGCGTCAACGACCTGTCCTACGGCACCTACCTGTACGCCTTCCCCGTCCAGCAGATCCTGATTCTTCTCGGCAGTGCCTCGCTGGGATGGTTTGCTAACAGCACTCTTGTGTTGCTGTGCACGATCCCCTTCGCGCTCGCATCCTGGTATCTGGTGGAGCGTCCTGCACTGGAGATGAAGCGTCTTGTTCCCGCCCGCCGGAAGAGCACGGGCGCCCTTCCCAGCTCCGACGGCGCTGTTGCCCAGCAGAACGGATGATGGGGCCGCAGACAGTGACATACGACGATGCAGACTCGATCTCCAGCATTCACGGGGAGGGTCGCTGGGACCGTAATCGACGCCCCGCTTTCACCATCGCCGCCATCGTGCTGGCGCTGTACCCGCTGGCGGCAGGTGTGCTTCTGCTGACCCGCAACGGCTGGGCCGTGAACCGTGCCAATGTGTGGGTGTGGATGCACACCCTGGGCCCGGGCGGTCTGCGTCTGCCGATCACACCGGAACAGTTTGCTGATCTGGCGAACGTGGTGCTGTTTATACCGCCGTTTGCGGCGCTTGCCCTACTTGTTCCCACCTGGTGGTGGGTGCTGCTGGGAACAGCGATCTCCGGCGGTATCGAATACGCCCAGCATGTGCGCGGTGGCCGTGATGCCACCGTCGTGGACGTCATCACGAATACGGCAGGGGCGGCGCTCGGGGTCGGGCTGGGGCTGTGGATCCGCTATCGACTCAGCGCCGACGCGCCATCTGCATCAGACGCCGCCCCCCGCGCCCCAGTCGGTCCCACCACTCACGACGCAGCTCAGCCTGCGACGGCACATGACCCAGCTGTAGGCGAAGATGATCGCCGTTGACATGCAGAGCACGCCACAGCATGATCGCTCGCCCGCGCACCCCATGTGCTTCTCGCAACCGAGCCACCCACACCACCGTCGGGCTCGCACCCGAGGCGACCGCCAGCCACACTCGCGCCCCCGGCAGCCCCACCGCCTGCTGCGAACGGCCCGTGCCAATCAGGAACGCCACCTCAGCGCCGAGCTCCCGAGCCAGCTCATGCACTTCGCGCTGCTCTTCCTCGCTGGCCTCATCCCATGCTCGCAAGCGGTCCGAGGTGAGTGCCCCCGAGTAGTCACGTGCCACATGCGCGATTATGATCAGCCGCTGCGCCGTCAGCGAGGGAACCATCACCTCAATACCGCCCATGGTGACGCTTTCCCGCTGGTCCCACAGACGTTCAAAGGAACGGGTCGCATCACGTTCCAGGCCGGGGAAGGCGCGATGCACATCGGCGGTCCCCCAGTGCGGGTGGTAGAAGGTCGCGGCGTGCTCGAAAACGCTGCCGTGCTCGAACGTTGTGAACTGCTCCCAGCCGCAGGCCGTCAGCGCCTCCACCCAGGCGGACACATCAGCGGGATGCACGAGCACATCGCAGTCCGTGGATTGCCGTCGGCCTTTGCGCAGCACCGGGTGCAGCGCCACCCCTTTGACATGCAGAACCCGAACCCCGTGAGTGTCCGCTATCCACTGCAGGGCGGCGTGCGTCAGCGTGAGTCTGACGTTGATCGGTACCTGCAAGTCGGTGGACACGGCATCATCGTAGAAGCAAACATTGCAGGGCGCAGGCGCTGAAGGCTCTTGCCGCAGCGAACTGGCCGGGAGGACAAGAAGCCATGTGGGATATCGAACCGAGCATCCAGCATTACGCCTGGGGTGATACGCATGCATTGCCGCAGTTCCTGGGGCGTCCGGTGGATGGCACCACCCCGTGGGCGGAGGCCTGGTATGGGGCTCATCCCAGTGCGCCCTCCATGCTCGACGACGGTCGCACGATGGAGCAGGCGATTACGGCTCGCCCCGGCGCAATCCTCGGCGAAGGCTATGACCGTCTCTTCCGGGGTCGCCTGCCGTACCTGCTCAAGGTGATCGCCCCCGCGAAACCTCTCTCCCTGCAGGTGCATCCCACCCGCGAACACGCGGCGGAATCCTTTGCTGCCGAGAACGCTGCCGGGCTCGCCCTGGATGATCCGGCTCGGAATTACCGCGACGATAACCACAAGCCGGAAATGCTCCTGGCCATGACCCGTTTTGAGGCGGTTTGTGGTTTCCGCACGCCCCGGCGGGCCATCCAGATCCTCGACGGTTTGAATACCCCGCTCACCGACCGTCTGCACGATCTGCTGGTGGCCAGTCCCACGGCGCACGGTATGCGTGCCGCTTTCCGCACCCTTGTCTCGGCCACGATGCGCCCGGATGCAGAGCGTGTCAGCGCGGTCGCGGCTGCCTGTGCGGCACGCCTGGAAGCAGGTGCCTCGCCGTCCCCGCGCATCGATCGCATCGTCGGACTCATGCAGGAACATTTCCCGGGAGACCCCGGGGTGGTTGCAGCCCTGCTGCTGAACCCCGTGACGCTCTACCCGGGTGAAGCCATGTATGTGCCGGCGGGCGTTATCCACGCCTACATTTCCGGCACCGGCGTGGAAATCATGGCGGCCAGTGACAATGTGCTGCGCGCGGGCCTCACCCCGAAGAAGGTGGATGCCGACGAAATGCTCCAGTGCGTCTCGGTGGTGGCTGCGCCGCCGGTGCGTGTGGCACCGGAAACGGTGAGCGAACACTCGGTGGCGTATTACGCGCCGGTCGACGACTTCGAGCTCACTCTGACCAGCGTGATGGATCCGCGGGGCTCCTTCCAGCCGCGCCATCGGGTGCCCGGCTCGGGCCCGCGCATCCTGCTGGCTCTCGAAGGCGAGGTCATGGTGCAGTGCGGAACGGGACGTCGCATGCTTTCTGCGGGACACGCTCTGCTGGTCCCCGCAGAGGCAGGAGACGTGCATGTGGGCGGTTACGGCCGCGTGATCCAGGCGAGTGTGCCGTGAGCGGGAACCGGTACGTGCTGTCCCCGATGGCGCGGGAGGACGACCCGCAGGAAGAGGGAGTGCAGTGGGCAGCCGCTCTGCCCCAGGGGCCGATTGCCCGACTCGATGGCATGGGGCCGCTGGTATTGGATTTGCTGGAGAGCTGCGATCGTCCTCTGAGTAGTGTGGAACTTGCCGATATCCTGCGCGCAGAGGTTGAAGGCGTTCCCGCCGATGCTGCGGAGCAGATCGCGATGTTTTTAGAGTCGCTGCGCACCACGGGGATTGTCCGACGGGAGGCTGATGTATGACGAAGGCTGATAAGCCTGCCGCGGCAACGGAGCCGACTGTGCTCGGCGACCCCGATAACCCTCGCGACGCTGTTCGTGAGACTGCCGCCTGCGCAGACCAGCCCGTCGTCGAAGAACGCATCACCCTGAACCTGCTGGGCGGGCCGATTGTGGTGCGCATCCACGGGGATGCCCTGCCGGCTGCTCCCGCCCTGCGGGAAGCCTGGGCTCACCTGAGCCAGGACCCGTCGGCCGTTCCCTCCGCACCCGAGGCGGCGCCACAGACCGCGGAACCCACTGCCGGCGCTGTCGCGCCCATCGATGAAGTGACGGTGGAGGCTCTCGAGGGGGATGAGACCGTTCCCGTTTCCGTCCGGATCGCGCGGACAACCTACTGCGTGAGCGGCCGGATCACACACCGTCTGCTGAACCGGAGCCTGGGACAGTATGTTCTGCTGCATTCGGGGGCGGTGGACCATGAACGCTACGGAACGGTGCTGCTCATAGCGCCCTCAGGGATGGGGAAGTCCACGCTGTCCACGCTGATGGCTCGTGAGGGGCTTTATCTCAGCGATGAACTCGCCATCGTGCACCCCGATACCTTCGAGGTGACCGCCTACCCCAAGCCTGTTTCCCGGATCGATAGCGACGGGGTCAAACGCGATCTCGCGCTGCCCTCTCTCGGTCTCACGCCTGGCTTCGCAGCCTCGGCGCCGAGTCATCTGCTGCTGCTTGCGCGCGACCGGCGTGAAGATCCCAGTGTGGAACCCCATCTGCTGCGTTTGCCGATGAGCCGCGCGATCCCGCGGATTATTGAACAGTCCTCCTCGATGTGGCGTTTGCCGAATCCGCTGGGAACTCTCGCTCGTCTGCTGGAAACGGTGGGTGGGGCTCTCGAGGTGCACTACTGCGAGGCAGAGCAGGTTCCGGCGCTGCTCGAGAACCCGCCGGAGCCGCTGCATGAGCAGTATGCGGTGGTGACACCGCAGGGTGAGCAGCGTGCAAACGGGGACGGCACGGTCGCATCCCGCGGGCTCGGTACTCTGCGCGTCACGCCCTTTGTCCAGGCCCTCATCTGCCCCGACGGGCTCGTGGTGCTGAAGGAAGCTTCCGTGGTGCGTCTAGACGGTCTCGGGGCACTGATCTGGGATCTCCTGCAGGGCGACGGGCCCATGACGCGTGAAGAGCTGCTCCAGGCGCTTCGCCGTGAAATGGGGCCGCACCCCGAGGATGAGAAGCTTCTGGATCAGTCCGTTCGCTCTCTGATCACGGAGAGTCTTCTGGAGTAGGGGTAAGGTCCCCGGCCGCAATGGCCTCCTGGATCTGCTCAATAATCTGCGCGCTGAACTCCTCCACACGATCGGCGTCGGTGACCGGGCCACCAGCGAGCATGCCATCGGCTCCCAGCAGCACCGCCATGGGCGTGCCAAGGGCATCCAGAACCTTCTGCACATTGCTCCTCACATCATGCAGCGGTTCGGGTCCGCACAGCTCCATCGTTTCCTCCAGCAGCATGTCATGCGGCTGCATGAAGGCCACCTCAACTCGCATCAACGGCTCAAGCCGCTCACGCCACGACGCCACCTGCTTCAGGACTCGCACGCAGGGCCCGCAGCCCTGGGAGAGAATAATCAGCAAAACAGCCTGTTCACGGGCCATTTCGCGGAGGGTCACGAAGGAGCCGTCAGGGCGCTGCAACTGCCCGAAGGGAATCCGCACGGGCTCGTAGTCCAGCAGCTCCTCGTCGGTTTCTTCCGTCTCGAGAGAGGGGTTGTGAGGGGCCGACGGTGCAGAGGCTCCGGCACCCTCGGCAGAGGAGGCAGCCGCCGCGGGACGCAGCCCACCCATGGCGAGAACCGCGAGGGCGAGTGCTGCCAGCAGTGCCACCGCCCAGGCGAGCAGCGGCAGCGGAGTGTCGAGCACAGCCGTACGGATCGCACCTGTGGCGGCAGCAATCACCGTGAGCACGCCAAGCACCACCAGCAGCACATTGCGCCCGAGCGTGGCACGGGAAACAGTGGGGGAGCCCAGGGTGCCAAAGCAGGAACAGTGCACGGCCTCACCAAAGCTCAGGGCCCGCGCGATGATCACGAGGTAGGCGATGAGCAGGGCGGTGACAGTAATCGCCGTGACGATTTGCAGCGGAACCCACGGAATCCACAGCGCGATCGCAGCAAGGATCTCAGCGGCGGGCACCGTGATGGCCGCGAGAGGATGCAGCCGTGTGAACGGGATGCGCAGAGAGGTCATCGCATCCACCGTGGCGGTGCGTTCGGGAAGTTTCGCCGCGCCCGAGACCAACAGCGTGAGCGTGATCAAAATCGGGGCTGCGATCAGGGCGTTCATGCGGATGGTCCTTCCTGCTCCCAACCGGTATGCGCGGCGGGGTGCGAGGGTTCGTCAAGGAAATGGGCAAGGTGCTCTGGGACGATCTGATCGGCCAGATGCTCCAGATAGGAGGTGAGGGAGGCGGCTGCCTCGGCGGCGGCCCGTCGGCCCTGCCGATACGGATCCGGAACCCCCTCATCGGTGAAGGATCCGCGCGCCCACTGCGCCACATCTGCGGTGCTCAAGGCTGCTCCCGCTTGCGCTCGCAGCGACGCCACGGTGGACATCAGCCCGATCCGCCCGACGGCCTCAGGCCACTCCTCCAGCAGCACAGTGCGGTGCGAGGGAGACATGACCAGGATCAGATCCGCGGTGAGGTCGGAGGCCTGAATCTGCCGTGCACTGTGCCCCTCGGCGCTGACGCCCCGACGGGCGAGTTCCGCCGCCATCAGCTTTTCCACCGGATGCCCGACCATCGCCGCAACCCCAGCGCTACGCACCGTGAGGTCGGGGAGCATCCACTGCAGCATGCGGTGCGCGAACGCACTGCGGCAGATATTTGCCGTGCAGACCAGGAGCACAGACCGCACCGGGCGATCCACGGCAGTGGACGGGCCAGAGGGTGCAGACAAGCTCATGCCGCAAGCGTACGCCGTGGCGGTGACAAACGATGGGGCAGGACGGGTCGGTGTGATGGGCGACCGGTAGAAGGCATCACAGCCGAGGGGTCGGGCGTACGCCGAGGCGAGGCGCCTCCCGCTCTGCTCGCCTTAGCGTTGCGGCGGGGCCGGCTGGGCCGGTGCCGCGGTCGGCTGCGTCACCTCGTGCATCAAAGCCGGGCGGCGTTGCTGAATCTTCCGCTGAGGCGCTGCGGTCATTGTGGAAAACAGCATGGGCGGTGGTGGGCGGGGGTGTTGTGGGCCGACGCGCCGTCGTCGGCCCTTCTCGACACTGCACCCCGGTATGACCGTGACATCCCATGCCAACCCCCTGGACAGGGGTTCTATCCTGCTGGGGTGACCGCGTCCGATTCGGCTTCTGCCTCCTCCCCCTCCCCTTCCTCCCCAGCGCCACCGGTGCGCCGCAAACCACTGCTCGCCGTGCTGCTGCTGCCGCTGTTCATGGCGCTGATCGCGGTGAGCGTGATCAACGTGGCGCTTCCCGCCATCGGGGAGGGTTTGCAGGCAGGATCCGTCGGACTCCAGTGGGTGCTCTCCGGCTACGCCCTCGCCTTCGGGGTGCTGCTCGTGCCCGCCGGCCGGCTCGGGGACGCGACAGGCCGCCGTCGGATCCTGGTGATTGGCGTGCTGCTGTTCACCCTGGGGTCGCTCGCGGCGGGACTCGCCCCCGACGTGCACATTCTGAACCTCGCCCGAGTGCTGCAGGGCATCGGCTCCGGCCTGCTGAACCCGCAGACCATCGGCCTAATCCAGAAATACTTCCGCGGGCAAGACCGTGCCCGCGCCTTCGCCTACCTCGCCACCACCGTGGCCGTGGCCACCGCCCTTGGCCCGCCCGTCGGTGGCCTTCTGATCGAAATGCTCGGCCCCGATATGGGGTGGCGCTGGATCTTCTTCATCAATGTGCCGATCGGCGTGGCCGCGATCATCGGAGCCTTCCGGTACGTCCCCAATGACACGGTGCGCTCGGACCGTCGCGCCGACCTCGACCCCGTCGGTACTGTGCTCCTCGCGATCGCGATCCTCGGCATCATGCTCCCCTTCCTGGAGCGCACCAAGGGCGCCGTGGTCTGGTTCGCCATGCCGGTGGGTCTGCTCATTCTCGGCGCCTGGTGGGCCTGGGAAAACCACTACAAAAAATCCGGCCGCGCCCCGATGGTGGACACCGCGATCCTTGCCAACCGTGCCTTCAGCACCGGCATCGTGATCGTGTCCGTGTACTTCCTGGGCGCCACCAGCATTTGGATCGTGGTGCCGCTCTACCTGCAGATTCACCTCGAACACACGGCTTTCCAGGCCTCCGTGATCGGTCTGCCG
>JAEWEZ010000083.1 GCA_023389045.1 Actinomycetes bacterium | reverse complement strand
GTCTCCCGCCAGGCAGGTCGCTGCATGGACTGCGGGATCCCCTTCTGCCACCAGGGCTGCCCGCTCGGGAACCTGATCCCCGAGTGGAATGAGCTGGTGTACCGGGAGGATTGGCGCGAGGCCATCGAACGCCTCCACGCCACGAATAACTTCCCCGAGTTCACTGGCCGCGCCTGCCCGGCTCCGTGTGAGTCGTCCTGCGTGCTGGGGATCAACCAGCCGCCGGTGACGATCAAGAATGTGGAGGTGTCGATCGTGGATCGCGCCTTCGATGAGGGCTGGATCCAGCCGCTTCCCCCGCAGCGCCACACCGGCCGCACGGTGGCCGTGGTCGGCTCGGGCCCGGCGGGTCTGGCGGCCGCCCAGCAGCTCACCCGCGCCGGGCACACCGTCGTGGTGCTCGAACGGGATGACCGAATTGGCGGTCTGCTGCGCTACGGCATCCCCGAGTTCAAACTGGAAAAGCGGCACGTGGATCGCCGCCTGGTGCAGATGCGCGCCGAGGGCACCCGTTTCCGCACCGGCGTCGAGGTCGGTGGAACCGGCGAAAACGCCCTCTCGGTGCAGGAACTGCGCAGCCGCTTCGATGCGGTGGTGCTCGCCACCGGCGCCCCGGTACCGCGGGACCTGCCCGTGCCGGGCCGCGAAGCGAGCGGCATCCATTTCGCCATGCCGTATCTCACGCAGGCGAACCGCACAGTGGAAGGCGACTGGATCGCCGAACCGATCACCGCCGAAGGCAAGGACGTGGTGGTCATCGGCGGCGGTGACACCGGCGCGGACTGCCTCGGCACCGCGCTCCGCCAGGGCGCCCGCTCCGTGACCACTCTTGCAATCGGTAAGCAGCCTCCCGCCGAACGTGACGAGAAGCATCCCTGGCCCACGCATCCGGTGCTGTTTGAGGTCTCCGGCGCGCATGAGGAGGGCGGCACCCGCTCGTATCTCGCCTCCACCACCGGTTTCGAGGTGGGGGCCGACGGGGCAGTGGCCGGCATCCGCGTGGCCCGCACGCGTTTCGAGAATGGCCGCCGCGTACCGACCCCGGGCACCGAGCAGGTGCTTCCCGCGCAGCTCGTGCTGATCGCCATGGGCTTTACGGGGCCGCGCCAGGAGGGCCTGCTCGCAGACCTCGGCGTGGACCTCGATCAGCGCGGCAATATCGTGCACGATTCGCGCTGGGAGACGAGCGTTCCGGGCGTGTTCACCGCCGGTGACTGCGCCCGCGGGCAGAGCCTGATTGTGTGGGCGATCGCGGAGGGCCGTTCCTGTGCGGCTGCCGTGGATCGGCACCTGATGGGGTCAACAACCCTCCCGGGTCCCGTGGCGCCGTCGGCCTCGCCGATTACACTGTGAACGGATCCCGGTGATGCGACCCGATGCTTGAGGCGCACGACCGTGCGTCCCGAGGCTCGGGGTGCACACCTGAACGCACTCGTTTCCTACAGATGGGTTGTCATGCGAAAAGCGAAGATCGTCTGCACACTCGGCCCGGCCACCAACTCCTATGAGCAGATCCGCACTCTGATTGATGCGGGCATGAACGTGGCCCGGATGAATCTGAGCCACGGCACCCATGACGATCACGAGAAGGTGTACTCCAACATTCGCCGCGCCGCCGCGGACCTCGGCCGTCACGTGGCCGTCCTGGTGGACCTGCAGGGCCCCAAGATTCGCCTGGGCTCCTTCGAGGATGGCCCGCATGAGCTGGCCGTCGGCGACACCTTCGTGATCACCACCGAGGACATCGTCGGCACCAAGGAGCGTGTCTCCACCACCTTTAAGGGTCTGCCCGGCGACTGCCGCCCCGGTGATGTGCTGCTGATCGACGACGGCAAGGTCTCCGTGCGCGTCACCGACGTCACCGACACCGATGTGACCACCATCGTCGAGGTGCCCGGCCCGGTCTCCAACCACAAGGGCATCAACCTGCCGGGCGTCGCGGTGTCCGTGCCCGCCATGAGCGAGAAGGACGTGGATGACCTGCGCTGGGGTCTGCGTCTGGGCTGCGATCTGGTGGCGCTCTCCTTCGTGCGTGACGCGCACGATGTGGATGACGTGCTGCGGATCATGCAGGAGGAAGGCCGACGCGTTCCGGTCATCGCCAAGATCGAGAAGCCGCAGGCCGTGCGCGCCCTGCGCTCCATCGTCAACGCCTTCGACGGCATCATGGTGGCCCGCGGCGACCTCGGCGTGGAACTCCCGCTGGAGCAGGTGCCGCTGGTGCAGAAGCGCGCTATCGAACTGGCTCGCCGCAACGCCAAGCCGGTGATCGTGGCCACCCAGGTGCTCGAGTCGATGATCACCAATCCGCGCCCCACCCGCGCGGAAGCCTCCGACTGCGCCAACGCGATCCTCGACGGTGCCGACGCGGTCATGCTCTCGGGCGAAACCTCCGTGGGCGCCTACCCCTTCGAGGCCGTTCGCACTATGGCCCGCATCATCACCAACACCGAGGAGAACGGCGCGGACCGCATCCTGCCGCTCGGCACCATCCCGCACACCCGCGGTGGTGCGATCACCCGTGCGGCCGCCGAGATCGGCGATCAGCTCTCCGCGCAGTACCTGGTGACCTTCACCGAATCGGGCGACACGGCCCGTCGTCTCTCCCGCCTGCGTCCGACGATTCCTCTGCTCGCCCTGACCCCCTACGAGGAGATCGCTAACCAGCTCGCGCTTTCCTGGGGCATCGAGACCTTCCTGGTGCCGATGCAGAAGAACACCGACGAGATGGTGCGCGTGGTCGATGAGCTGCTGCGCGAGCACAAGGGTCTGCAGAAGAACGACCTGGTGATCGTCGCGGCCGGCTCCCCGCCCGGTGTGCACGGTTCGACCAACTCGCTGCGCGTGCACCGCATCGGCGACCTCGACGGCACCGAGTCGGCCCGTATCGAGGCGGATCGGATCGCTGCCGGTCAGGCTGGCGCGTGATCGGCCCCCGTCTGACCCTCGGAGCGTGAGCGCCCGAGAACAGA
>JAEWEZ010000030.1 GCA_023389045.1 Actinomycetes bacterium | reverse complement strand
ATGTCGCGCAGGTGGTAGGCGGGTGGGGTGGGGGCTGACGGGGTGGGGGCCGACGGTGGTGTCGCCGACGGGGCGGGGGCCGAGGGGTCGGGGTTCGCGGCAGCCGCGGGCAGCATGGCTTCGATGCCATCGCGTCGGGCACGACCCGCGAGGCCGATATAGAACGTGCGGCCCACCTTCCCGATCGGTTCGGCCAGGAGCACCGTCAGCAGCAGGGCGGCGAGCGCCTGGCCCGCGCTGAGGGCGCCGCCATCGAGGCGCCAGAGGATCAGCGCCAGCGCGAAACCCGTCATGAGCAGGCCAAACAGCAGATCGTTGACGACGATCATCACC
This sequence comes from Actinomycetes bacterium, assembly GCA_023389045.1. Classification (GTDB taxonomy): domain Bacteria; phylum Actinomycetota; class Actinomycetes; order Actinomycetales; family Dermabacteraceae; genus Brachybacterium. The sequence continues at coordinate 20,615 of JAEWEZ010000030.1, read as the reverse complement.
TGGTTTCGTCCCAGCAGCCGCCCGAGTTCCTCCATCGCGGAACGGGCCGAGCGGGCGAAGTTGTCGCGAGCCTGGTCCATCGCGCCGAGCACTTTCAGCGTGCCGAGGCCCTCGATCATTTCGAGGTAGCGCTGCGTCGCGGCCGCCTCTCGGGCGCGGTACTCATGGTTCGGTTTGCGCAGACGTCGCCCGGCCTCGCGGATCAGGAGCGGCACGAGGGCCACAAAGGCGGTGAGGAGCAGGCCGCTCAGAACGTCGACGCCTGCCATCCAGGCGATCAGCACGAGCAGAGGGGAGGTGAAGGCGGCGACCGTCGGGGCAAGGAAGACGGCGCGGTAGTGGGCCGTTTTCTCCACGCCGGTCGTCGCGGCGTCGAGCACGGCCCCGTCGGACCCCAGTCGCGCCGTCGGCTTTCCCCCGGGGTGACCACCGGGGTGACCACCCGAATGACCACCGGGCTTGCTGCCAGGGCGCCCGCCCGGATGCCCACCCGACTTACCGCCCGGATGACCACCGGGATGTCCCCCGCGCACCGGGGCGGTCGCACGCAGCGTGCCCTCGAGCAGCGCCGAGACCACCCGGCCTCGCCACCGTCGCTCCTCACGGGCCTGAATCCGCGCCGGAAGCGCCTCCGCAACCCCACCGGCGAGCGCAGCCACCGCCACCGCGAGCACCAACAGCACCACGGGAACCGTCGGGACAGAAGCGGCGGACCGGCCACCTGCCCCGTCGGCCCGCAACCAGTGATCGAGGATGGCGCCCAGCGCGAGCGCCGCCCCCGACAACGCCAGGGTGCGCGTCCAGGCGGCGACGACCGCAAGACGGGCACCGGGCGGGGGGTCACACAGCGCCTCACGGATCCACATGAGCGCAGGATACGACGCGTGCGATCACCCCGGCCGGGCCCCTGAGATCAGCGCTGCAGTTCCAGGCGCGGAATGTCCACCGGCTCGAAACCGAAAACCTGACCGTAGAAGGAGAGGCTTGCCTGGATCGCGGCGATGATGTTCTCCGGTTTGCGGAAACCGTGCTGCTCCCCCTCGAAGAGCAGGTAGGCGTGTGGGATTCCCTTGGCGGCGAGAGCATCGCGGAACATTTCCGACTGGCTCGGCGGGACGATGCGGTCCTCATCGCCCTGCAGCAAAAGCACCGGGCAGCTGAGCTGATCCACATGCGAGAGCGGAGCCCGCTCCGTGTACAGGTGCTGCGCCTGCGGCCAGGGACCGATGAGCTGATCCAGGTAGCGGGATTCGAAATCGTGCGTATCGGTGCGGAAGGCTTCCAGTTCAGCCACTCCAAAGCTGGAGGCACCCGCAGCGAAGGTGGAGGTGCGGGTAAGGCACGCCAGAGTGGTCCAGCCGCCCGCGCTGCCGCCCTCGATGCCCAGACGTTGCGGATCGGCCAGGCCCTCGGCCACCAGGTACTCCATGACGGCGACCGTGTCGGCCACATCCACCACACCCCACTGCCCCTTCAGGCGGTCACGGTAGGCGCGGCCGTAGCCGGTGGAGCCGCCATAGTTGATCTCCACCACGCCGAGGCCGCGGGAGGTGTAGTAGGCAACCTGCAGGCTGAGCACGGCTTCGGTGTGGGCTGTGGGGCCGCCATGCACGCGCGCGATCATCGGCGGCAGTTCACCCTCGGGAGCGGCGAAGCCCTCCTGCCGGGGGCGGTAGAGGATGGCGTGGACGATGCCGCCGTCTGGCAGCGGCACCTGGATGTCTTCGCCCTGCGGGAGCACCGCCGGATCGGGGGCATCCTGCCGGGAGGAGCGCAGTTCCTGCAGGTCAGCTGTGCTGGTGCCGACCAGGATCGCGGGGAAACAGGTGGGCGAGGCGCCGCTGAGCAGCATGGTCCCGTCGGCCCGTCGGCTCAGGGTGCCGATGCTTGTCACCGGGCAGGAAAGATCCTCGAGGGCGCCGGTGGAGACGGTGAGGATGCCCGGGCGGACGGAGGCGCGGCCGTGGGTGACCAACGCGTGGTCGGCGTCGAGCACCTCGAACCAGGTCGAGCCGATGCCCCACATCGGGCCGGCGAACTCCTCGTCGGCTTCAAGAACCTGCCGACTGCCCTCGGTGCTGCTCCAGGTCCACGGGTTCCACCAGCCCGACTCATCGCTCATGAACAGCAGGCGCTCGGCGTCGAGCCATTCGGGCTGCATGATTGAGATGTCGGTCGAGCCCGCGATCACCTGCTCCTCAACGCAGACGCCACCTTCCAGACGCGCCACATGCAGTTCGGTGCCGTCCCAGGGCATCTGCGGATGCTCCCAGGAGATCCACGCCATGCGGGTGCCGTCGGGGCTGACCCGCGGGTACGCCACGAAGCGGGAGGCGGGGGTGACCTGGCGGATGGCCGAGCGATCCTCCGCGGCGGAACCGTCCAGCGGCACGGCCGCGATGTAGCGGCGGATCACGGGGGCGCCGCTCTCGTCGGTTCCCCCGTCGGTGTGGTCCTCACACACCCACCACACCTCGGTGGGGGCGCCGGGAATGGTGACGACGGTGGGGCAGGCCCAGCGCAGCGACGGGCCGTGGGCGCTCTCGATCTCGGGGCCGACGGGGCTGAGGGCCACCGGCTCTTCGCCCTCGCGCAGCGAGTACACGCGCTGGTCAGCGAAGTTCACGAAGAGTACGAGGGGCGTGGTGGGGGTGTCTGTGGCGGGGGTGGGGGCGTCTTCGAGCACGGTCCAGGCGCCGCCGCCGTATTCATGCACGCGGGAGCGGGCGTTGAAGGGCATCGGCAGCACCGTAACGACGTCCTCGGGGACGGTGAGGGCGTCCCCGTCGCGCTGCACCGGTCCGTCGGTGCGCATGATCGCCTGGCGGCCACCCTCGGCGGCCACGCCTTCGGTCCACCACACCTGCTCCCCTACCCAGCGGGCGCCGCCGAGGGGGCGGCCGCCTCGGGCTAGGAGGTCGGCGGAGATCGGGGAGGGCCAGGAACCGTACGGAAGAGTCGTCGTCATAGGGCGAACAGTAGCGGCAACGGCGGCTGCGGAGGCCCGAATGTCGGGCGGCCCTGCCCAACCACCCCACGTTTCGGGCGGCCCTGCCCAGCCCCCGCCACGTTTCGGGCGGCCAGCTTCCAAAAACTGGAACGTACCCGCACGTCACTTGAACAGATCGCGGTTTCGGGCGGCCACGTTCCAAAAACTGGAACGTACCCACACGTCACTTGGAATGGAGCGCGGTTTCGGGCGGCCAGCTTCCACTTTTTAGAACGTACTGACACGTCACCGGGGAAAGAGCGGGGGCGGCGACGAGCGGCAGGCGACGAGCGGCAGGCGGCGAGCGGCAGGCGGCGAGCGGCAGGCGCCGGCGGGGTGTCTGTTTTGTCTCACCCGCTGCCGGGACAGACCCGTCGGCCCACCCGACAAGCACCTCGGCACCCCGGCCCCCGTCGGCCGCACGCATCACCCACCCCCACGAACCACTCCCGCCCCAGCCCCGCGCCCACCTGCGGCCCTTCCCCACCGCCCATGCGACTACCCACGCAGCCACCCTGCACGACCCACCTGTCCAGGGACGTTCGCCCCCAACCCGCGCACCCACACCCCGCGCCGTGAGATGATCAGCTGGTACGGTCCTTTTTCCCCGCCCGCAGCGCCGCCTGGAATGAGACAGTGACCCCGGGGCCCGCCTCACCGTCGAGGAAGACCCGGCGGGCCCGGTCACGACACACGGCCCTCCCTCGCCACGAGGCACAACCCAGTGCCCGCGAGGACTGGCCCGAGGGAGGAGCACGGAACGATGTCATTCCCCGCCTGGAGCATCATTCCCTTCGTCCTCATGCTGCTCGGTATCGCGATTTTCCCGCTGGTGCCCAGCATCGCCCACCACTGGGAGCACCCCCGAAACCAGCTGCTGTACGCGCTGGTCCTGGGCGTACCCGTCGGGATCGCACTGCTCCTGGCCGGGCACCCCGCGCTGGTCAGCCACGCCCTGATCGAGTACGCGCAGTTCATCATCCTGCTGTTCGCCCTGTTCACGGTCTCCGGGAGTATCAGCCTGCGCGGCGACCTCGCCGCCACCCCCGGCGTGAACACTGCCTTCCTGGCGGTGGGCGGTCTGCTCGCGAGCTTCATCGGCACGACGGGCGCCGCGATGCTGCTGATCCGCCCCCTGCTGAACACGAACCATGAGCGGCGCTACCGTGCCCACACCGTCGTGTTCACGATCCTGGTGGTGGCCAACTGCGGTGGCCTGCTGACTCCGCTCGGCGATCCGCCGCTGTTCCTGGGCATGCTGCGCGGCGTGCCGTTCACCTGGACGCTGCATCTGCTGCCCGAATGGGCCTTCGTCAACGGCCTGCTGCTGCTGAGCTACTGGGCGCTGGATAAGCGGATGCACGCCCTGGAAAGCGCGTACACCGTGCACGAAGACGAAACCACGGTGACCAAGCTGTCCCTGGCGGGGGCGCCGCATCTGATGTGGTTCTGCCTGATCGTGGTCTCGGTTGCGACCGTGCCTTCCCTCGACATCGACGCGGTGGCCCACGGGCATATCGAAGGGCTCAACTGGGTGCCGTGGCGCGAGATGCTGATGCTGGCGGCCGCCGGAGGCTCCTTCGTGCTCAGCTCCAAGAAGGTGCGCTACGAGGAGAACCAGTTCACCTTCGCGCCAATCATGGAGGTTGCGGCCCTGTTCATCGGCATCTTCCTGACGATGGTGCCGGCCCTGCAGGTGCTCCGCTCCGTCGCGCCGAAGCTGCCGCTGAACGAGATCACCCTGTTTATCTTCACCGGTGGTCTCTCGGCCGTGCTCGATAACGCCCCGACCTACGCGACCTTCTTCGAAATGGCCACGCAGGTGCCCGGCGAACCGCTCGTGGCGGGAGTGCCGGAGGCGCTGCTGGCCTCCATCTCTCTGGGTGCGGTGCTGTGTGGCGCGCTGACCTACATCGGTAACGGCCCGAACTTCATGGTGAAGTCCGTGGCCGAGTCGCACGGTGTGAAAATGCCCTCCTTCATCGGCTACGTTCGTGAGACCTTCAACCACTTGGTTCCGGTCCTGACCGCGATGGTTTTGCTGTTCATCGCCCATCCGCTGTGGGCCCAAGCACTCGGGGTCCTCGTCCTGGCCTTCATCCTCCTGAGAGCATGGAGGAACACGCGCTGCGCCCACGGCGTCTGCCCCGTGCCCGAGGTCTCCGCCGATGAGCCCTCCCAGGATCCCGAGCAACCCACCGAGGATCCGCACGGAACGGCGACAATGGGGGTCCAGCAGACCTGACCGCACCCGACCCCAGGGAGACCTCCTCCATGAGTTCGACGAGCACGCCGCCCGGCGGCCGCCCCGACCCCAACGTCCCCCGCAAGATCCTCGAACGCGGCACCTACCGCGAATACACCCGTATCGAGAAGATCCTGACCACCGAGACCACGGGCGGCCTCGTGCTCGTGATCGCCACGGCTCTCGCGGTGATCCTCGCGAACTCCGGTGCGGCCGACGCTTACTTTGGCTTGCGCGACGCCAAGCTCGGGTTCCACATTGGCCCGCTGGACCTGCACATGTCTGTCTCCCACTGGGCGGCCGACGGCCTGCTGGCCCTGTTCTTCTTCCTTGCCGGCCTGGAGCTCAAGCACGAGTTTGTGCACGGTGACCTGCGTGACCCGGGCCGTGCCCTGGTGCCGGTGGTGGCTGCCGCCGGTGGCGTTGTCGTACCGGCGCTAATCTTCGTGGCGATCAACGTGTTCGGCCCGCCCGGGGCGCTGGGCGGCTGGGCGATCCCAGCGGCCACCGACATTGCCTTCGCTCTCGCGGTGCTCTCAATCATCGGCTCGCATATGCCGGCGGCGCTGCGCACCTTCCTGCTGACTCTCGCGATCGTCGACGATCTCATCGCGATCCTCATCATCGCCGTGTTCTACACCGATGACCTCAAGCTCGTGTGGCTGCTGGCCACGCTGATCCCCTTCGCCCTGTTCGCTCTGCTGGCCCGCAAGGCCGAGTTCATCTTCAAGCGTTCCTACGCGGCGGCCTGGCTGCTTCTGCTCCCCCTGGCCCTGCTGGTCTGGGCGTTCTTCTACAACTCGGGCGTGCACGCCACGATCGCCGGTGTGGTGCTGGCCTTCACGGTGCCCTCCACGGGGCGTTCGCAGTACGGGGAGCAGTTCTCCCTGCTGCAGACCTTCGAGCATCGCTTCCGCCCGATCTCCTCGGGCTTCGCGGTTCCGGTCTTCGCGTTCTTCAGCGCGGGTGTTGCGGTCGGCGGTGTCTCCGGGCTGCTGGAGGCCTGGCAGTCCACGGTGGCGCTCGGCGTGATCCTCGGTCTGGTGGGCGGCAAGATCCTCGGCATCGTCGGCTCCACCTTCCTCATCACGCGGCTCAAGCACGCGAACCTCGACCCCGACATTCAGTGGGTGGACCTGGCGGGTCTGGCCTCCGTAGCCGGTATCGGCTTCACCGTATCGCTGCTGGTGACTGAGCTGAGCTTCGCGGTGGAGGATCCGCTGCACGACTACGCCAAGGTGGGTGTGCTCACCGCCTCGATCCTCGCCGCCGTGGTGGGCGCGATCCTGCTGCTGCCGCGCGATAAGCGCTACAAGAAGATCCACGAGGATGAGCAGGTGGACTCCGACCAGGACGGCACCCCGGATGTGTTCGCCGAGGAGGTCTACGGCGAAGACGGGCATGCCACCCCGACCGGTCCCGTGAACCGCGCGGAGCCGGAGAAGGGCTGAGGCGCAGCATCCTCCCGACGCTCCACTGCGCCGGCACAGCCCCGGCGCTCACCCGGCGCACCACCGCGCCACCACAACAAGCAGCGGCGCCGCCATCCTCACGCGGGATGGCGGCGCCGCTGTTGTCGTTCAGCCGGGGTCTGCCGCAAGAGACAGCGCCTCAGCCAAACACCTCCGTCAGAAGCGGCTCGGCGGCACGAAGGTGTCCGGCTTGACCAGGGTCACCGGGATCGCAGCCTCCATGACCACGCGCTGCGAGGTCGAGCCGAGCAGGATCTTCCCGATCGGGGTGCGTTTGCGGATGCCGAGCACCGCGAGGTCCGCGCCCGAGTCCTCGATGGCATCGAGGATGTCGTCGGCCGGATCATCGCGCCGCGGCACGATCCGCAGCTCGTAGGGCACCCCGGTCTCCTCCAGACGCTCCTCGAGGGGGCGAGTGTCGGTGACACCCTGGGACTTGCGCGGGTCCACCCCGCGCTCCGAGGCCAGCACAATCAGCGAGGCGCCGCGCGCCTTCGCCTCGTTCACCGCGTAGGTGAGCGCGGCTTCGCTGGTAGCGCTGGGAACATAGGCGAGCAGGATCTTCATCATCGAACTCCGGTGGTCGAAGGGTCGGCCGCGGTCAGCGGCCAATGTCGTCGGGACGGTGGAAGCGAGTACGACGGGCCTTCACAGCACCGTTGTACAGGTAGGTGATGATGTACAGGATCAGGCCGATCCCGAGCAGCGCACCGCCGATGGTGTAGTTGATCGGTTTCTGCGCCACCGGCGTGACCAGGATGAACGAGGTCACGGCACCGATCGCGGCAGCCACGGTCGGGGTGCGGAAGTGCTTAGCCTCCACCTTCTCACGGCGCAGCACGAGCACCGCGACATTCACCAGGCAGAACACGGCCAGCAGCAGCATCGCGGTGGTGCCACCGAGAGCGCCGATGGTCTCCTCACCGAGCACGAAACGCACCGCGAGGATCAGGCCCACGCCCAGCAGGGTGGAGAAGACGATCGCGGACCACGGGGAGCGGCGGTTGGGGAGCACGTAGCCCATGAAGCCGGGAAGCACACCCTGACGGGACATGCCGTAGAGCAGACGCGAGGCCATCATCATGTTGATCAGCACGGTGTTGGCCACCGCGAAGATCGAGATGATCGGGAAGATCGTGTCGATCGGCACGCCGGGCGCACCGTGCTTGACCACGGAGAGCAGCGGGGTGGTGGCGGAGGTCAGTTCCCCGATCGGCACTACAGCCACGGCGGTGATGGAGATCAGCACGTAGATCACGCCGGTGATGGAGAGGCCGCCGATCAGCATCTTGGGGAAGTTCTTGACGGGGTCGACGACTTCCTCGGCCATGTTGACCGAGTCCTCGAAGCCGACCATGGAGAAGAAGGCGAGCGCGGTCGCCGAGATCACCGCGATGAACAGGCTCTTGTCGTTCTGGGTTTCAAAGAGCACCACGCGCGAGAAGTCCGCCTGGCCCTTGCCGATGGCGAAGAAGGCCACCAGCAGCACGAGCGCGAGACCGCTCAGTTCGATCAGGGTGAGCACGACGTTCGCTTTGACCGACTCGGAGACGCCGTACATGTTGATCACGGCGACCAGGCAGATGAAGGCCACGGCGATTCCGGTGGCGAGCAGGGCGGCGTTGTCTTCGCCCATGGTTTCGGGCAGGTGGAAGACGGCCAGCACGTTTTCGGCGAGGAAGACGGAGCTGGTGGCAGCCGAGGTGATGCCGGAGGACAGCACCGCGAAGGTCACCATGAAGGTGAGGAAGTGGATGCCGAAGGCTTGGTGGATGTACGTCGCGGCGCCGCCGGCGCGCGGGTACTTCGTGACCATTTCCAGGTACGACAGGGCCGACAGCATGGCCACGCCGAAGGCGATCAGGATCGGCAGCCAGCCGGCACCGCCTACTTCGCCGGCGACCTTGCCGGTCAGGGAGTAGACGCCGGTGCCGAGGATGTCGCCGACGATGAACAGCAGCAGAAGCTTGGGCGTGATCGCCTTTTTCAGCTCGGGCTGGGACGAGGAGGTCGGGGTCGTCGTGGGGCTCTCGCTCATGGGGCCTCCAGGGGAGCAGGGACAGGGGCAGGGATGGGCCGACGCCAGGATGCACCCCGAGCGCCGGTCGTGGCACTGTACCCCAGGTCACAGACTTTGTGTCGGCTCCCTGTGGATGAGCGAGGGTTCCGGCGCCTTCTCTCCCGGCTTCTCTCCCGGCTTCTCTCGGGTCTTCTCTTCCGACGCACCGTCCGTCGTGCCGCCCGACGGAGCCCCCGTTCCGTGGTGGGCCTCGTCGTCGTCTGCGTCCTCCGCATCGTCGTCATCGCGCTCTTCCCGCGGATTGATGCGCTCCGTCTGCACCCAAAGCCGGGAGGCATCCGAGGAGATCGCCATCAGCCCGAGCACACTCGCCCCGGCCGCGACCAGCATGGAATGCTTCACCGCCCCGAGGTCGCCGGTCGCCACGGAAAGCTGTGCGAGCGCGTCGGCCGTAAAGAGCGCCATCAGCGCGATACGCGCCCAGCGGTTGCGTCGGAGCACAAAGGCGGTGAGCAGGATCGTGACGGCACAGAAAATCGTGGCGAGCCCAAGCGCATCCCCGTCGGGCAGGAGCGCGACCACATCCCCGCCGAGCAGATCCAGGTCCGTTTGCAGGGCACGTGCGATCCACTGCAGGCCGAGCAGGAGCGTCTGGAGCACGACGAGCAGGCCCGTGAAAACCACAGTGGGCGGCGGCAGATGGTGATCGGCCGCACCAGCCCACACTTCATGCAGGTCATCGACGGTGTCGTGCCACTGCTCGCTGATCCCTCCGAAGCCGCGGCGGGCTGCTTCGGCCGCAGCGGCGGCACGGGCCTTCATCACCGTGGTGCCGGTGGGGCGATGCCGCGGGAGCATGACCGCCGTCGCGCCGGTGGAACGGGAGGCTACGCCGGTGAGGTCCACGATCGGCAGGTCACCGTCGGTGCGGATCCGATCGCCCTGCCCATTGCGGTGGTGGTACGAGGTGGAGAAGTCGTGGATCACCTCGGCCTGGATCTGCGGATCCGCGTAGCGCAGGGTGTCGACGATGTAGTCGCGCTCCACATCGGTGTTCTCGTCGATCCGGTGGGTGATCTGCAGGGTGAAGAAGGAGAAGCCGACGGCGCGGTCGTAGGTGCCGGCTGCGAGCCAGTCGGCGCGATACCCGCCCGGGAGCACGAAACCGGGCGGCACCCGCCAAAAACGCACGTGGTGGCGCTTCGTCGTGGTTCCCCCGACTTCCTGCTGGTAGGTGAAGTCGTGTCGGCGCCCCAGCAGGTACAGGTCAGAGACGGGGGCCGACGGGTAGGAGCGGCGCAGGATCGTCGCCTTCACCATCCCCCAGGCGGAACCGACGGTGCGCTCCTCCGCGAGCACCCAACCGGCTTTACGCATCGCCACGTGCAGGTCCCGCTCCGTGCCGTCGAAGGCGAGATTGACCGGATCGGAGAGCACCCCTTCGACGGTGCGGGTGCGCCCGAAGAAGTAGTCCGGCAGGTAGATCCAGGTGAGCACCTGGTGCAGACGCGGCAGGGCAATGTAGGTGAGCAGGAGCCAAAAGCCCACCAGGTAGAGCAGCCGCACCAGGCTGAAGGAGAACCCTTCGACCAGGTAGAGCCCCGCCATCCAACAGGCGATGACCAGGCCGATGATGATGAAGAGCGTGTCCAGCAGCGCATACAGGTCCAGACGGAAGGGCTGCGGGGTATGGCCGCGTTCGTGGTCGTACTGCGGCGGTTCCGACGGGACAGGGCGGTCCAGCGGGACCAGGCGAGATGTCCGGGCCGGGCTCATGGCTTCATCCTAGGGGCGAACGGGGAGCGCTTTTAGCGGTGGCGATGCATCGGGCGCACGAAGGGGAAGGCGAGCACTTCCCGGATCGTTGTATCCGTGAGCGCCATGACCAGGCGGTCCATACCGATTCCGAGGCCACCGGCGGGCGGCATCCCGATCTCCAGGGCGTGCAGGAAGGTTTCATCCACTTCCATCGCCTCAGCGTCCCCGGCCGCTGCCTTCAGCGACTGCGCCGTGAGGCGGTCGCGCTGGATCAGCGGGTCGGCCAGTTCCGAGTAGGCGGTGCCCAGTTCCATCCCGCCCACCACGAGGTCCCAGCGTTCCACGAGGCCGTCTTTGCTGCGGTGCGGGGCGGTCAGCGGCGAGGTTTCCGCCGGGAAGTCCACGTAGAAAGTGGGCAGGGTCGTGGTCGGTTCGACCAGTTCCCCATACAGTTCCTCAATCAGCGCGCCAGGTCCCATGTCGTCGCGCACCTCAATACCGTGCGCGCGGGTGAGGGCAAGCAGCTCGTCGATATCCGTGTGCACATCCACGGGCCGTCCGACCGCACGGGAGACTGCCTCGCAGACCGACTCCACCGCCCAGGGCCCGGAAATATCCGTCATGACCCCGCCGATCGGCATCGCTTCGCGGCCGTGCACAGCCCGGCAGGCATCCTTGATGATCTGCTCGGTCAGTTCCCGCATCCGCATGTAGTCGCTGTAGGGCACATACGCTTCCAGCGCCGTGAACTCGGGGTTGTGGGTGGCGTCGGCCCCCTCATTGCGGAAGTTGCGGCCGATCTCGAAGATCGCGCCCATGCCGCCCACCATAAGGCGCTTGAGCTGCAGTTCCGGTGCGATCCGCAGGGTCAGATCAGTGCTGTAGGCGTTGATGCGGGTGCGGAAGGGGCGGGCGTTTGCACCGCCGTGCACGGTGGCGAGCACCGGCGTTTCCACTTCCAGCAGGCCAGCCTGCAGCAGAGTGCTGCGCACCGACTGGATCACCGTGGAGCGTGCCCGCAGCAGGTCCACCGCCCGCGGATGCACCACCATGTCGGTGGCGCGGTTGCGCAGACGCGCCTCCGGATCCTCAAAGGAGTCAAAGGGGATCGGCTGCAGCGACTTGGAGGCCATCACCCACTGCTCGACCAGCAGCGACGGTTCCCCTCGCCGCGAACGCCCAGGACGGCCAACCGCCTGCACGATGTCCCCGCGGTCCACGGCGGCGAAGAGGTCGAAGCTCTCGGCGCCGAGCACGTCACGCTCCAGGAGGAGCTGCAGGCTCGCGGCGCCATCGACGATCTCGGCGAAGAGCACGCCGCCGAGGTCGCGCAGGTGCCGCACCCGGCCCGCAACCCGCAGGGGGTCGGGGGTGGGGTTGGTGGGGGCCGACGGGGCACCCTCCTGCACCAGCGCCACCGCCGCAGCCAGCGGCATCGGCTCCGGCAAACCCACCGGATACGGCTCCATACCCGCCGCCCGCAGCACCTCCGCATGCCGCAGCCGATGCCGCGACTGATCCGAGCGTCGCGGCGCCAGATCCGAGATCTCCGGCATCCGCGCGTCGATCTCCGCGACCGCCGCCAACTGCTCCTCGGTCAAGGGGCCCGTCGGCCACGTCGGAGACAACCGCGGAACGAAACCTTCCAACGCACCCGCGGCAAGCGCCGTACGCGGCAGGGTCGCCAGCCCATCGGCAAGCATGTACCGCGGAACCCACGTCGGGCAGTACTTCTGATTCGAGCGGTACAGACGCTCCAGCTGGAACCAGCGGTCCGCCTTCTGCAGCACCGCAGCGACCAGGCGCGTTGGGAAATCCGCCCCGAGTTTCTGCGCATCGTCGAACACATGCCGGAACATCGCGAAGTTCAGGCTGACCCGGGTCACGCCCAGGCGCGAACCCTCCTGCAGCAGCGTCGAAACCATCAGCTCCGTCACGCCGTGCGGCGCATCCGGGCTGCGGCGCATCACGTCGAGGCTCGCCCCACTGCGCCCCCATGGCACGAAACTGAGCAGGCCATGCCAGGTGCCGTCGGGCCCATGCGCGCTGACCAGGATGCAGGAACCATCGGCCGGATCGCCCAGACGCGACAGCGCCATCGAGAACCCGCGCTCGTCCCCGTCGTGCCGCCACTGATCTGCGTAACGGACCATGTCGGCCCGCTCTTCGTCCGTGAGTGCGCTGTGCCGACGGATCCGCACCGTGAGCCCCTCGCCGCGGGCGCGAGCCGCCGCCCGACGGACCTCCGCGAGGCCCGCCTGTTCGAGCACCTCCGGCTCCAGAATCGCCTCATCACCCATGACCACGGCCATCAGGCCATGCGCGGTCCAGGCCCGGGCTGCCTCCTCCCCCGCCGAGAGCACCGCCGGCATCCAGCCGTGGCGGCGGCACTCCGCGAGGAACATGGCGATGGCGTCGTCCCAGGCTTCACGCGGACCGATCGGATCACCCGCCGCAACCGCGACCGAACCCGAGGCCTGGAAGGCGATCACGGCCCGACCGTCCCGGCTGAACACGTAATCCTTATCGCGACGGGTCGCGAAATAGCTCAGGGAATCCTGCTGCCCGTACTGGGACAGAAGCTCCCGCACCGCAACCTCTTGGGCGCCCGTGCGGCTGCGGCGCATCCGCGGCGAGCGCAGGAACAGGGCGGCCGAGATGAGGATCGTGGCGCCCAGCAGAATGCCCACGACCGTCGGCACCAGCATCGATACGTCGCTCAGACGATGCCCGCCCACCAGGCCCACGGCCCTGGCCAGCGAATACAGCAAGATATTGCGCTCATCGCTTTCGCCGTGCGTGAGCAGCAGCAGCACATGCGTGACCGCGATGGTGAGAACCAGGCCAACCACCGCGGCGGTCAGGGCGAGCGGCCAGGAACGCCGCGCCACGCTGCCCGGGAACTCGTGGCGAAAACGCCAGGCCAGGATCAGGATCAGGATTGCGGCGAAGGGACTCGCCAGGTCGCTGAGCAAGAGAGGCCAGAGCGAGGCGTCCGGCGGCTCCGGCAGGGTGTAGCGCAGAACGTCAATCAGGTGGAGTGTGGAGACGAGCGCCCCGCTGACCTGGAAAGCAATCACGCCCCACAGCGCCAGACGCTTACGCCGCACCAGACCGCTGGAAACCAGCATGAGCAGCGCCACCGAGACCAGCGAGGGGAACACCGGGATATTGACCGCGGAGAACACCAGCTCGACGAGCGAAGGGAGCACCCGCGGGGCCGGCCGCGTGAACAGGAGCGCGCCCAGGCTTGCGAGGGTCGCCACCACGTGACCCCAGATCAGCAAACGCACCATGCGCGGGCAGGGCCGCGGCGTCGCGGGAGCCGATGGGCTGCTCATGTCTCTCCTTCAGAACCGTTCTCACGGGGTCGGTACGGGGCGGGTGAAGCCCTGTGGTGGCCATAGGGCGTGGGAGGCCGTGGGCCCGTGCGCTCACGATACGCCTGCCACCGCCCGCACAGGAGCGACGAACGTAGGCTCCTCCCCGGGACACACTCGGGCCGCAGTGGGGCCGATCCCGGATACGGGATCCGGGAGAACACGGACCGCAGTCCGTGCCGGTGAGGGCTGCGGGGGTACAGGATGAGCGTGTGATGGAAGTTTTCGCCCTCAACGGGCTTGTCGTCTGCGTTGGCGTCAGTGTGCTGACGCTCCTCGCGCTGGTTTTTGTCGCGGTCATCCTGCCGCGGCGTGCTGCACGCGCCGGAGCGGCCCGCGGTCGCGCCGGAGCGGGGGCTATTGCTCTGCAGTTCATCGCCACGCTGCTGGTCGCGGTGCTGCTCATGGCCAGTACCGGGCTGTGGATCAACCGGGCCTTCGCCATGTACACCTCCTGGTCCGACCTCTTCCTCGGCTCCGGAGAGGCCACCGTGACCACGGATGGGCACGTTGAAGCGGCGCCCGGCGAGCAGAAAAAGCTGGCCGGGGCCCAGACCGCCGCCGTCCCCACCTCCCTCAAGAACCCCCTGCGCGACCCCGCACTCAAAGGAGTCACAGACACCCGGGCCGGGCAGTGGGTCACGATGGACGTGCCCGGCACAGCCAGCGATGTGCACACCGAAGCGCTCGTGTACCTCCCCGCCGGTTACCTCGAGAACCCCGAGCAGCGTTACCCCGTGATCCTTGCCTTCAGCGGTATCCCCGGTTCGCCAGAAGCCTTCCGCGACGCCTTCCACCTGCACGACCTGATCGAAGAGCGCGTCAAGGAAGGGACGATGCGGCCCACGATCATCGTCTCCCCGCGCGTCTACCCCGGGCATTACGACACCGAATGCGTTGATCAGAGCGACCCGACCGGGCATGGGCGCGCCGGCCGTGGCTCCGCTGCCGTGCCGGCCGGGCGTAAACCATCCGTGGCTCGCGGCCAGGGAACCCAGTGGGAAACCTGGATCTCCGAGGACCTCGCGATCGCCGCCCGCCAGCATCTGCGCACCGTGGAAGACCCGGACGCCTGGGCCACCTACGGCTACAGCGCCGGCGGCTGGTGCGCCACCATGATCTCGGTACGCCACCCCCAGGTGGCCCGCACCAGCCTCTCGCTCGGCGGCTACTTCACCCCCGACTACGCCAAGGGGCAGCGCTGGAATCCGCCCGGCGATCCGCGCTATGACCTGCCGAAACTGCTGGCTAAGGACCGTCCGGCCGTGCGCATGTACTTCTATGCGGGTGGGGATGATCCGCTGCCCAAGCCCAGCCTGAAGGCGCTGCGGGCCTCGCTTGGCTCTGATCCTGCGCCGCTGCAGTTCACCGCGGCGATTGCCGAACGCGGCGGGCACGCGATGACCGTGTGGACCGCGCACGGCGGGGACAGCCTGGACTGGTTGACCGGCCAGGTTCCCGCGTTCCGGCCGGCGAAGGCGGGGTGAGGCGGGGCTGGGGTGCGGCTGGCTGGGGTGCGGCTGGGCTGCGGGCTGGGGTGCGGGGCCTGGGCTGCGGACCTTCTTATCTCTCACACCGGGCACCCCTCCCTCGGCCAACCCAGCCTTGGCCCCACCTACCCCACCACCCCGCAACAAAACGGGACACCAGCGGTACTAGCCGCGCAATATGCACAGCTGCAACCGCCTGAGTCCCGTCTAGACCCGCCTAGCCGGAGCCCCGCTAACCCAGCCACAGCACAACGGGCGGGTGGCCGGCCACGCGATACCGCAGAGCCAAAGCCACCCGCCCGTCACAGGCTGAGGTCAGAAGTCGCAGAGAGCGGGGTCCGTGCCCACGCGGCCGTCAGCCCGGTCCAGCTCCTCGATGCGCGCCATCTCCTCATCGCTCAGGGTCACTTCAAGCGAGGCGAAGTTCGAGACGATGCGCTCCGGCGTTACAGACTTCGGGATCACCACATTGCCGAGCTGGCGGTGCCAGGCCAGGATCACCTGCGCGGTGGTGCACCCCTTCGAGGCAGCGATCTCGCTGATCACGGGGTCTTCGAGCACCTCGCTGCCGGACCCCAGCGGGGAGTAGGCCTCGGTGAGGATGCCGTGGCGGGCGTTCAGCTCGCGCAGTTCCTTCTGCTGGAAGTAGGGGTGCAGCTCGATCTGGTGAATCACCGGGACGACGCCGGTGGCCTCGATAATCTCTTCCAGCTGCTCAGCCGGGAAGTTGGAGACGCCAATCGAGCGGGCCTTACCGGAAGCGTGAATCTCGAGCATGGCCTTCCACGCCTCGAGGTACAGGCCCTGCTTCGGCTTCGCCCAGTGGATGAGGTAGAGGTCCACGTAGTCCAAGCCCAGGCGGTCGAGGGAGGCGTCAATCGCGGCGAGCGCGCGGTCGTGAGCATGGTCCTCATTCCACAGCTTGGTGGTGATGAACAGATCCTCGCGGGCAACGCCTGCGGAGGCGACGGCGCGGCCCACTCCCTCTTCATTGCCGTAGATCCGGGCGGTGTCGATGTGGCGGTAGCCGGCGTGGATCGCCTGCTGCACCACATCGGCGGCCACCTCGTCCTTCACTTTCCACACGCCGTAGCCGAGCTGCGGGATGGTGTGGCCGTCGTGGAAGGTCAGGGTGGGGCTGGTGGTCATGGATCCTCCTGGGGACGGGTGGCGGATGCGTACCCTTCCACCCTACGGCTGGCTTCCTGAGTCCGCCGGCTGGGCGGCTGGGGTTGCTCCGACGCCGCCACCGCCGCCGCCTACCGCCGCGCGCGGGGACTACACGGGACTCCAGCGGCCACAGCCGTGCATAATGCACGGCTAGCACCACCAGCGTCCCCTTTGCTCACGAGATCACCGGGTAAACGAGGCACAAGGCCACGCCACTGCCGCTGGCTAGGTAGATGGGGCTACAGCCCCCGGCCCCGCCAACACCGCTCAGTAGTACACCGCGAGCGGCCCGTCCGGGCCGTCCACCACGTTCACCGGCGTCTCGAACACACGGGTGAGCACGTCAGAGCGCATAATCTCCGGCACGGTGCCATACTCGGCGATCTTGCCGTCCTTCATGGCAATGATCCGGTCGGAGTAGCGGGCTGCGAAGTTGATGTCGTGCAGCACCACCACGATGGTGCGGCCAAGGTCGCGGGCGGCGGCTTCCAGGCGGCGCATCATCTGCACGCTGTGCTTCATGTCGAGGTTGTTCAGCGGCTCATCGAGCAGCAGGTACTCGGTGTCCTGGGCGAGAACCATCGCCACGTAGGCGCGCTGCCGCTGCCCGCCAGAGAGCTGGTCGAGGTAGCGGCCTTCGAGCTCTCGCAGGTTCAGGAAGTCGATGGCTTCGCTGATCTTTTCCTCATCGGCTGTGGTCAGGCGCCCCTTGGAGTAGGGGAAGCGGCCGAAGCCCACGAGCTGCCGCACCGTGAGGCGGGTGACGAAGTGGTTTTCCTGCCGCAGGATCGAGAGGATCTTGGCGAGGTCTTTAGAGGCGGTGCGGGTCACGTCGTACCCGGCCACTTCGATCGTGCCTTCGTCGATGCCGAGGAGCCGCCCGATCATGGTCAGCATGGTGGATTTGCCGGCGCCGTTGGGGCCGACGAGGGCGGTGATGCCGCCGGCGGGAACTTCAACGGTGACCGGGCCGATGGTCACTTCGCTGGAGTAGCGCTTGGTGACGTCGCTCAGGGTGATCACAGCAGTCGGCCCTTTCGGAGGATGACGATGAGGAAGACGGTGCCGCCGACCATTTCGATCAGGATCGAGACCACGCCCTGCGCGTAGAAGATGTTGCGCATGACGAAGTAGGCGCCGGAGAGGATCGTGAAGCCGAGCAGCACGGCCATGGGGAAGACGCGCCGGTGATCGAAGGTGTCGGCCATCTGGTAGGTCATGGTGGCGACGAGGAAGCCGAAGAAGGTCATCGGCCCAACGAGCGCGGTCGAGACGGCCATCAGCACGGAGACCATGATGAGCATCGTGATGGTGGCGCGTTTGTGGTTGATGCCGAGGTTGATCGCGCTTTCGCGTCCGAGCGCCATCACGTTGAGGCGGCGGGAGGAGAGCCAGAGGCCAAGACAGGCGGCGCCGGCGAGCGGGATCGCGATCGGGAAGTAGGCCTTGTCGGCGTTGGAGATGTTCCCGAAGAGCTGGGCGGTAAGAACGTCGAACTCACTGGGGGTCAGCAGGCGCTGCATGAAGGTGGAGACGGAGCCGAGGCCGCCGCCGATGATGATGCCGATCAGCAGCATGATCTGCAGGTTTCCGTATTTTCCGGCGAGCAGCCAGCCGTAGAGGATCAGCGAGAGGCCCACCATGGCGGCGATCATGCCAACGAACTGCCAGCCGCCCACGATCATCGTGACCCCGGCGATTCCGAAGGTGTAGACCATGAAGGTTTGGATCGCGACGTACAGCGATTCAAAGCCCATGATCGAGGGGGTGATGATGCGGTTGTTGGTGACGGTCTGGAAGGAGATCGTGGCGGTAGCCTGGCAGATCGCCACGATGAGCATGGCGATCAGCGAGGTGGCGCGCAGGTCGGCAATGAGCCAGAATCCTTCGCTGCCCACGGGCAGGGGGTTATCCCAGGCGAGGTGGAGGAAGCCGAGGCCGATCGAGGTGCCCAGGAGGATCGTCATCAGCGTCGCGTAGCGGGCACGGGCGCGCAGGGTGGGGAAGGCGCCGGATCCGTGGCGGGGCTGGTCCGCGGTGTCGAGGTCGCGGGCCTCGGCGGGGGCATGGCCGGGCGTGGTGACGGGTTCGGTCATCATGGGGCGTTTCCGGGGTCAGCCGGCGCGGCGCTGCCGCAGCAGGAGGGAGATGAAGACGATCGCGCCGAGGATGCCGAGGATCACGGAGACGGGGATCTCGAAGGGCATGATGATGAGGCGTCCGGCGAGGTCGCAGATGGTCACGATGGCGATGCCGAGCAGGCACACCCACGGCAGGTTAGACCGCAGGTCATCGCCGCGCAGCAGGGAGACGATGTTGGGAACAATGAGCCCCAGGAAGGGCAGGTTTCCAACGACGACGGTGATGACACCGGTGGCGATCGCGATCAGCATGGTGCCGATCAGCACCATCCGCTGGTAGTTCACGCCGACGTTGGTGGCGATTTCTTCTCCGAGCCCGGCCACAGTGAGTCGGTCGGCGGTGATGAACACGGCGATGACCACGAACAGCACGATCCAGAGCACTTCGTATTGGCCGCGCAGCACGGAGGTGAAGGATCCGGCGAACCAGATGCCCAGGCTCTGCAGGGCGTCGAACTCCAGGGCGATAAAGGTCGTGACAGAGCTAATGACGGCCCCGAGCATGATGCCGATGATCGGCACGATGAGCGAGAAGCGCAGGGTCACGCGCCGAAGGAAGGCGAAGAACACCATCGTGCCGATGAAAGCCATCACGATGGCGACCACCATCCTGGTCATGATGCTCGCCTCGGGGTTCACAACCATGACCAGGATGAGGCCGAGCCCAGCCCATTCGGTGGTGCCGGTGGTGGTGGGCTCGACGAATCGGTTCTGGGTCAGCATCTGCATGACCAGGCCGCTCATGGCCATGGCCGCGCCGGCCAGGATGAGGGCGGCGGTCCGCGGGATGCGGGTGATCCAGAAAATGTCTTCGCCCCCGTCGGCACCGAGGTCGTAGACGCCCACGAGGAGTGAGGCGACGAGGAGACCCGCGACTGCGAGGATTCCTAGAGCGAGGTTGGGATCGAGGAGTTTGCCGCGGCTACGTCGCGCCTGCTCGGGGGTCTTTTCGGTATCGACGGGGGCGATGGACATCAGGCCTTGGCCTCGAAGGCGTCGGCCAGGGAGTTGAAGAACTCGGTGTAGGTCTGGATCGACTCGTTGGTGTAGGTGTCGGCGGGCATGTACACGATGTTGCCCTCGGAGACGGCGGTGACGCTGGTCAGCGCCTGGGACTCCTCGATCACCTTGGCGGCCGGCTTGTACTCCGGCTTGTCGGCGGCGATGGCGGCGTCGCGGTCCATGACCAGGATCCAGTGGGGGTTGGAGTCGGCGATCGCCTCGACGGAGATGTCGTCACCCTTGTGGTCCTTGGAGGCACCCTCGACCTTCAGGGCGGGGGTCATGCCGAGGAGGTCGAAGACCGGGCCGAGAGCGCGACCCTGGGAGGGAGCCACGTAGCCGATCTCGCCACCGGAGGTGATCACAGCCATGACCGTGTCTTCCTTCTTGTAGGCCTTCTTGGCGCGCTCGATGGCGGCTTCGAATTCCTCAACGAGCTTCTTGGCCTCGTCTTCCTTGCCGAAGATGGTGCCGAGGGAAGTCACCTGACGCTTGAGCTCTTCGTCGAAGGGCTTGCCGTCACGCGGGTCGAACTCGACGATCGCGGCCTGGGGAGCAAGCTCCTTGAGTTTGTCGTAGCGCTTGCGGAAGCGCTGGCCGTTAATGATGAGGTCAGGCTTGGCCTCAACGACCTTCTCGAGATCGGGCTCTTTGTGGTTGCCCATGTCGAGGATGGAGTCGTCGTTCTTGTACTTCTCGATGGTCTTGGGGATCAGACGCTTCGGAGCTGCAGACAGCTTCACGTCCCATGCCGCAAGGACCTCGAAGGAGCGGTTGTCGGTGCAGATCACGGACTTCGCCGGGGACGGCACGCTCTGCTTGCCGTGGTTGTCCTCGATCTCGATCTTGGCGCCACCCTCGGCGCCTTCCTTACCGTCCTTGGCGGGCTCCTTGGCGCCACCGTCGGCGGCGGGCTTCTCTTCGGAACCGCAAGCGGTGACCAGGGCG
>JAEWEZ010000156.1 GCA_023389045.1 Actinomycetes bacterium | reverse complement strand
ATCGCCAGGTCATCGCGGTGACGCGGGAAGGCGCCCATGAACAGGTCGGGGGTGCCGTCGGCGGTCGGCGGGATCACGTCCTCGGGCAGGAAGTTGCTGCCGCACTCGTAACCGGTGGCGAAGATGATGAGGTCGGGAACGTACCCGTCGAGCCCTTCACCCTGCACGGCCCCGTCGGCCCCAATCCCGGTGACATCCCCGGTGGGGGTGATGCGACCCTCGCGGATCCGGTCCATCACGGTGTCCGAGACGATCACGCGATCCTCGGTGACCGGCAGCTCCGGCTTCGGCAGCCCCACCGAGGCGGGGTCGCCGGCGGTGCGGCCCACCACGAAGGTCGCCAGGCGCTTATTGAATCCCTTGAGCAGGGTGGGTTCGCGGCTCGCGAGTGCTTCTCCGCTGAGGGGGCCGATGCGGCGCGGCACGATCCAGTGGCCAGTGCGCACGGACCAGCGCACTTCGAGGGCGCGGCGGGCAGCATCCACGGCAATATCCGCAGCGGACTGACCCGATCCGACCACGAGCACGCGCTTGCCTTCGAGCCCGTCGGACCCCTCCCACTGGCTGGAGTGGAAAGCGGCAGTGCTGGCGGGAACCTCATCGGCCCATGCGGGCAGGTGGGGGCGGGAGCTGGTGCCCTGCGCGGCAATGATTGCGCGGTAAACGTTGATTTCGCCGGTGGAGAGTTCCACCTGCCAGGTGCCTTCCTCGAAGGAGGCGGCGCGGCGCACGGTGGTGCGGGGACGGAAATGCTCGGTGAGGTTGTAGCGCGACGCGTAGGCGCGCAGGTACTTGCCCATCTGCTCGGGCCGCAGGAACTCCGGGAAGGAGACCGGCTGGATCATGTCCTCGTACTGGGTGAACTCGCGCGAGGAGATCATCTCCATGCTGCGCCAGACGGGGGAGTCCTTCCGCTCCGGGTCCCAGATGCCGCCGACGTGGGCGGCGCTATCGACCAGGTCGAAGGGGACCTGCAGGGCCGTGAGGGCGGCAGCGGCGGCGAGACCGGCCGGGCCGGCGCCGACGACGAGGACCTTCTCGCGCGTGGGGACCTGCTGGGCCGAGTCGTGCTGGTCGGACATCGAGAGACCTTCCGGAGGGGATGCGTCGGGCTGCGCCGGGCGCGCGGTGGCGGCGGGCGCTCGCCGTTCATCCTAGTGGCCGCCCGGCGGGCGCGCCCAGCCGTCAGCCCACGGCTGTGAGCAGGACGGACACGCCAACGGCCACGATGATCGTGCTCATCACATGCGAGAGCACCGCCTGGTTCCGCACCAGGCGGCGAGCATCGCGGGTGAGCGGGATCAGTTCGGTGGGTCCGGCCGAGGTTTGCACGAGGATCGCGGCATACAGGTACTCGGGCAGTTCGCGCTCGGGGGCGGGGGTGCCCTCGAGGGTGAAGGCGGTGCCGTCGGAGTCGGCCGCCGCGTATTCGAGGGTGAAGGTGACGACGGAGCTGATCCAGGTGATGACGATCGAGGTGGTCGCCACGGCCAGCAGCAGCACGAGCGGCAGATTCGGTGGGCGGGAAGCGAGCAGGTAGATCGAGATACCGGCGGTGATCATGAGCTGACCCACCTCCCCGACGGCACCGGAGCGGCCGGCGAGCCAGCGATAGGCCGGCACGGTTTTGCGGGCGTGGCTGAGGCGGGCGACGGCGAGCAGACGGGCTCGTGGCTGCTCGCGCAGCGCTGCCAACGTGAGCAGGGAGAAGCCCAGGAAGTACAGCGCTGTGAACACCGCGAAGGTGAGCTGGACGGCGGCGAGCTTCTGATCTGAATCGCGCAGAAGCGTGAAGTTTGTTCCGGGGAAAAGAAGCATGGCTCCGCCGGCAATCACGAAGGCGAACAGCAGCGAGAGGGCCATCCGCAGGTTCTCGGAGAGCAGGCGGTCCTGCAGGCTGCGTTTCGGGCGCGGGCGCGCGGGGCGTCCCGTGCGCGCGGGGTGTGCCGCGCCTGCGGGCCGTTCCGGCCGCGCTGCGCCGGCGGCGTGTTCCGCACCGAATCCGGCCTCGGGCTCGCGGCTGTGGGGCCGACGGGGCTCGGCGGGCTGCTCGCTGCTCATCGCATGGCCTTTCGCGCCAGCAGCAGTGCCCCGTCGAGCCCATCACGGCTCACCGCCACCTCCCGCCCCTCGGCCTCGAGCCCGGTCACGATCTCATCGTGGATGGGGCCGGCCGTGGCGAGTACGGAACCGGCGAGAACCACCGGCAGGGCGAGGGCTTCGGGGTCCAGGCGGTGCACGCAGTCCATGAGGTGTCGGATCGCGGTGTCGAGGATGCCGCGCGCCACCGGATCCTCGGGCACGGTGCCGGGGAGCGGCGCAAAACGCCCCAGGGCAGCGGGGGAGGAGGCGGGGGCGATCTCATCAAGAGCGCGGATGAGGTCCTGCCGGGGGTCGCCGGTGGGGGAGGGTGGGAGGATCCCGTCGCGCAGGTCCAGGTCGAGCATGTCGCCGAGGCGTTCGGTGAGCAGGGTGCGGGGGCCGCGGCCGTCGATATCGGCGGCAACGGCTCCGAGGGTGCGGCGGCCAAGCCACACGGCCGAGCCGATATCGCCGAGCAGCCAGCCCATCCCGTCGATGCGCTCGGCGGGTTTCCCCTCGCGCACGGCCACGGCCACGGCGCCGGTGCCGGCGAGCAGCAGAATCCCGTTCTCGCCGATCCCGCCGCCCAGGAATGCAGTGAGGTGATCGCCGCTCACGGTAATGACCTCGGGGGTGATCCCGGCCTGCGCGCAGGATGCGGTGAGGTGGTCGGTGACCTCGTCGTGCCGGGCGGGGCCGGCGCCGGCGATCCCGAGCATGAGGGAAGCGATCTCCAGGGGAGTGCCGAGACGGTCGGCGGTTTCGCGCAGGGCGGTGGCGAGCGTGTCGATGAGGGCGTCGAGGGCGGCAGGGCCGGAGGAGCGCAGGTTCGCGCCGGGGCCGGTGAATCGGTGGAGTTCTTGGGCGGCGCCGTCGGCTTCGGCGATGACGACGCGCGCGCTGGTTCCGCCCACATCGGCGCCGACGACGACGCGGCAGGGGACGGGCTGGGCCGCTGTAGTGGGGGTTTCGGTGCTGGTCGGCTGCTCAGTCTCGTGATCGAACGGAGATGTGCTGGGGCTCACAGAACCACCTCTGACTGTGGTACTTTCATTTTCCCTCCCGTTCAGGGAAGAAACTTTCTGCCCGGTGTGTTCAGGGCGCATCCGGGCCACCCCGCCTCACCAGGAGCCATCATGATCGCACGACGGAGTGTTTTGACTGCAGGTGCAGCCGGATCGGCCGCCCTCGCCCTCGCCGCCTGCGGCGGCGAATCGAGCAACCCCACCGACCCCGAAGCCAATAAGGGCAAGACCATCACCCTGTGGCTGATGGAAGGGACAAACGCCAAGACCGACGAATACGTCGCCGGGCTAAAGAAAGCCTTCCAGGACAAGACCGGAGCCACCCTCGAAGTGCAGGTGCAGCCCTGGGATGGTGCCCACGACAAGTTCGTGACCGCCATGGCCGGCGGAACCGGCCCCGACGTCGCCGAAGTCGGCACCACCTGGACCCCCGAGTTCGCTGACGCCGGCGGCATCGACGAACTCACCGAAGACATCGAGAAGGCCGGCCTCAAAGACGGCCTGATCCAGGGCCTCGTCGACTCCGCCACCCTCGACGGCAAGATGTACGGCATGCCCTGGTACGCCGGGGTGCGCGCGATCCTTGGCAACCGAGACATGCTCACCGAAGCCGGCGTGGCAGAACAGCCGCAAAACCGCGATGAGCTGCTGACGATGATCACCACGCTCAAAAAGCACAACCCCGACTGGATCCCCTTCCCCGTGCCCGGCGTGAGCACCTTCTCCTGCCTGCCCTTCGTCTGGGGCAATGGCGGCGAGATCGCCGTGGAAGAGGGCGGCAAATGGAAGGCCACGCTGAACAAGCCCGAGGCCGTCGAAGGCCTCTCCTGGTACGTGGACCTCGCGCTCAAGCACAACTCCTCCACCCCGGCGGCGTCCTCGTGGAAGGAAACCGACGTTCTCGCCGAGTTCCTGCAGGGCAAGATCCCGATGTTCATCACCGGCTCCTGGGTTCCGGCCACCATCCGGGCCGACAACCCCGAACTGGCCGACAAACTCGTGGCCTTCACGATCCCCGCGAAGGACTCCCCGATTGCCCCGTCGTTCCTCGGCGGATCGAATCTGTGCCGCTTCACCGACAGCAAGGAACCCGAACTGGCCTTTGAGCTGATCAAACTCATGGCCACCGGTGAGTTCGCCACCCAGTGGGCCAAGGAAACCAACTACTTCCCCGGCGAGCAGAAAGCCCTCGACGCAGTGGTCGCCGAAGGAAACGAACTGACCAAGGTGTTCGCTACCCAGATGAGCGAAGGCGGCAAGTCCGTTCCCGTGACCCCGGCCTGGGGCCAGATCGAAGGGAAGAAGACCCTCTCCACCCTGATGACGAAGATCCTTGGTGGCACCACCGTGAAGGACGCTTGCGAGGCGGCCACCCAGGAGATGGACGAGATCTTCTCCAAGGCCAAATGAGTAACGCATCCACGCTGACCAACCGGCCGGCACGGCCCGAGGGGAACGCCCAGGCGATCCCCCGTCGGACCGTGCCGGCCGGGAGGCGCTTCCAGCGGGCCGTCGCCCCGTGGCTCCTGCTCGCCCCCGCGCTGATCGTGCTCGCAGGCCTGCTGTTCTGGCCGCTGCTGCGGGTGCTGGATCTTTCCCTGCAGCAGTACGAACTGCGCAATCTGCTGCGCGGCGACAGCAACTACGTCGGCTTCGACAACTACATCGTCGCCCTCAGCGACAGTTTCCTGTGGTCCACGGTGCTGCCCAATACGGTCGGTTTCGCTGTGGTCTGCGTGATTGCCACCGTCGGCCTCGGAACCGTCGTCGCCCTCTTCCTGAACCAACTCAGCACACTCTGGCGCTCCATCTGCACCACCGCGATCATGGTCGCCTGGGCGATGCCCGCCCTGACCGGCACCTACGTCTTCGTCTGGCTCTTCAACCCGCTTTCAGGGTTCGTCGCCTCGGTGCTCGACGGGATCGGCGTGTACGAGGCGGGCAGCGTCAACTGGTTCGCAGACCGCTGGAGTTTCTACGGGATCGCCGCCCTCAACGTGATCTACCACGGCTTCCCCTTCATCGCCGTGACCATGCTCGCCGGCCTCATGACCGTGCCCAAAGAACTCTATGAAGCAGCCACCGTGGACGGCGCCGGCCCCTGGCAACGCTTCGTCAACGTGACCGTCCCGGCGCTCCGCCCCATCTTCGCGGTCTGCATCATTCTCTCGACGATCTGGGACTTCAAAGTGTTCACGCAGATCTACCTGATGCCCGGAGGCGATGGCTCCAATCGAGAAGTCATGAACCTTGGCGTGTGGTCCTACACCGAGTCCTTCTCCCAGGGCCAATACGGCATGGGCTCCACGATCGCGGTGCTGCTGACCCTCCTGCTGCTGGTCATCTCGGTTCTGTACATGCGCGTGATGTTGAAGGAGGAGGAACTGTAATGGGCCGACGACGCCGCCCGCTGCGCAGTGCCGCGATCGCCCTCGGGGTGATCGCTCTGCTCGCATACTCCCTCTTTCCCTTCTACTGGATGCTTTCCACGGCTGTGGATCCCTCCCCGCTCAGCCGCGGCGCCTCCGTGCTTCCGAGCGGTTTCACCCTCGAGCATTTCCGCACTGTGCTCGTGGATGCCCACTTCCTGAGCTACATCAAGGTGTCGGCGCTGGTGGCGGTGGGCACTGTGCTCGTCTCCGGCGCCGTTGCCCTGCTTGCCGCCGTGGCTGTGGCCCGCTTCCGCTTCCCGCTGCGCACCCAGGTGCTGGTTATGGTCCTCATGGTGCAGATGGTTCCGCTTGAAGCGCTTGTCATCCCGCTCTTCCTGCAGGCGCGCTCTCTCGAGATGCTCAACTCTCTGCTCGGCCTGATCGTCGTCTACCTGGCCTTCTCGCTTCCCTTCGCGATCTGGAACCTGCGCGGATTCGTCGCGGCTGTGCCGCGGGAGCTGGAGGAAGCGGCCTACGTGGATGGGGCCGACTGGTTCCGCATGTTCCGCTCCATCCTCTTCCCCCTGGTGGCCCCGGGCCTCGTGGCTACGTCGGTGTTCTCCTTCATTACCGCGTGGAATGAGTTCATCTTCGCCCTCACCTTCATGCAGGACTCCTCGAAGTACACGGTCGGGGTGGGGCTGAGGACCTTCTTCACGCAGAACACCGCTGCGTGGGGGCCGATCATGGCGGCATCAACGATCATCGCGGTGCCGGTGGTGATCTTCTTCGTGATCGTGCAGCGCAATCTGGCCAGCGGGCTCACTGCCGGGGCCGTGAAAGGCTGAGCGCGCGGGCACGGGATAAGAGCCGACGACGGTAGACGTCGCAGAAGAAACCACGGCACGACACACGGCACAGACGACGGCACGGACCACGGGACACTGAGGAGGAACCGACGATGAACACCCACTCCTGGGACCGGGACATCCTCACCCTGCTGATGGCGCCGCTCGCTGGAACCACCCTCACCGCCCAGGAAGAGGAACTGCTCCAGGCAGGCCTCGGCAGCGTGATCCTCTTCGGCTACAACACCCCCGATCCCGAAACCGCCCGCGATCTGGCCCGCTCGATCCACGCTGCCGTCCCCGACTGCGTGATCGCGATCGACGAAGAAGGCGGGGACGTCACCCGCCTGCAAGCCGCCACCGGCTCCAGCCTGCCCACCGCCTGGGCCCTCGGAACCCTCGACGATGTGGACCTCACCCGCCGTGTGGGTGGGGCGCTCGGGCAGCTCATCGCCGCCTGCGATATCGACCTGGACCTCGCCCCCGTCCTCGATGTCTCCACCGACCCGGCCAACCCCGTGATCGGCACCCGCGCCTACGGCGACGAACCCGACAAGGTCACCCGCCACGCCCGCGCCATGGCCTCCGGCCTGCGGGAAGCGGGCATTGCCGTCTGCGGAAAACACTTCCCCGGGCACGGCGCGACCAGCGTCGATTCCCACACCGACCTGCCGCTCATCGACCTACCCGAAGCGGTGCTGCAGCGCGAACACCTCGCCCCCTGGGAACTGGCCCCCTGGCTCGACGCGGTCATGACGGCGCATGTGCTCGTCCCCGCCCTCGGGGAGAGGCCCGCCTCGATCGCGGCTTGGTCCCGGCCGCTCCTGGACAGCCTCAGCCACGGCGGTTTCCACGGACTCGTCATCACCGACGCCCTCGACATGGCCGCCGTCGCCACCGACCCTGGTTACGGCGAAGCCGCCGTATGCGCCCTCGAAGCAGGCGCTGACCTGCTGTGCCTGGGCACCGCCATGCGCCGCGATAGCGAACAGATGGTGCGCGAAGCGCATGAGGCGATCCGCACCGCCATCGAGAACGGACGCCTCGACGCGAGCGCCGTGGCCGCCCGTGCGGCCCGGGTGCGCACCGTCCTGCAGGGGCTGCGCTCCCGCCGCCGATGGCTGCCCACACCCACGATCGAGAGCGCGCTCGAGCAGATCGACATTCTCGGCACGGGCGCCGCGCTCGCCGCCGTGCAGGTGCGGCACGCCCACCTAGACCTGCAACCGGCCGCCGTGATCGACGTACGCGGTGGCGCGGCAGCCATCTCCCAGAACCGACGCGGTCACCTGGTGCAGGCGCTCCGTGCCCGCGGGATTGATGCTCTGGAGCATGAGGAGGGCGCCTATCTGGCCGATGCCTTCGCCGCGCCACAACTGCTTGTCGTGACCCGTCTGCCCCGTGCCGACCAGCGGGAACAGGCTGCGCTGGAGCAGGTGCTTGCCGCCAGGCCCGACGCAATCGTGGTGCATGTGGGGGTGCCCGAGGCGGCACCCGCGCACCGCCGCCTGGTTCTCGCCTTCGGTGCGGGCCGCACCATGATGCGTGCCGTCGTGGACTCCCTCCTCGCGGGGGCGCGCGCATGAGCGAAGGGATGACCGTCATCGGGCTGATGTCCGGCACCAGCGTGGATGGGATCGACACGATCGCCGTGCACTTCACGCGCACGCCAGACAACCCCGGCACCCTGCACGGCACCCTCCTGTACACCGGTGAAGCCGCTTGGGCACCTGAAGTGCGGGCACGGCTCCTGGACGCGCTGCCGCCGGCACAGGCCGGGGTGGGGGAGATCGCGGCCCTCAACTCCCTGGTCGGGGAGGCTTTCGGGCAGGCTGCCGTGGCCGTGCAGCGGGACCTGGCCGCGGTGGGCCAGCGGGTGGATCTGGTCGTGTCCCATGGGCAGACGATGTTCCACGGCGCCCGCGCGGATGGCACCGTCGAGACCACGCTCCAGATCGGTGACCCAAGCCGGATCGCCGCCGCAACCGGCTGCCCCGTCGTGCACGATCTGCGCAGCGCCGATGTGGCCGCCGGAGGCCAGGGCGCGCCACTCGTGCCGATCCTCGACTCCCTGCTCGTGGCGGGGCTCAGCGGTTCCGGAGCCGACGGAGAGATCGAGGGTGGCGCGGGCAGCACGGGCAGCACGGCGTTGCTCAATATCGGCGGGATCGCGAACGTCACCGTTGTGGGGGCCGACGGTCGCATCGCCGCGATCGGTGATACCGGACCGGGTAACGCCCTGCTGGATGCAGCCGTCCGCGAGGCCACCGGTGAGCCCTGCGACCGTGACGCCGCCATCGCCCGCACCGGCCAGATCACCCCGGAACTCCTCGCCGCGCTGCTCGCCGACCCGCTCTACACCCTGCCGCTGCCCCGCTCCACCGGCCGCGAATACTTCGACGCCCGCTACGTGCAGCGCATGGCAGACGCGCACGCTGTGCCGCTTCCGCCGCTGCCTGATCTGCTTGCCACCCTCGTGGAACTGACCGCCGTGAGCATCGCGCGGGCACTGGATCCGCAGGCTGCCCCCGACTATCCAGCCACAGCACCGACGCTGAGCGGGCCGCAGCCGGCGGTGCCGGACCGTCTGCTCGTCTCGGGCGGAGGATTGCGAAACCCGCTGCTCATGGAACGGATCGCAGCGCATCTGCCACACACGCAGATCGGCTCCGCCGATCACCTCGGTGTGCCCTCGGATGCGAAAGAAGCACTGCTGGTGGCGCTGCTGGGATGGCTGTCCGTGCAGGGTCTGCCGGGCGTGCCGCTCACGCAGGAGGGGGCGCCGGCGACCGGCGCGCACACGGCGCAGGTGCTCGGCTCACTCACCCCGCCCGTGGCGTTGCTGCAGCCCGACGGGCTTGGGGCTGTGCACCGACTGGTCCTGCATTCGGCAGATGCAGAGGCCCCGGAACGAGCCCCGTCGGCCGTTGCCGGAACAGAAACCCAGAGCGAAACGGACCCCGCGCAGGCCCGGTCGGCCCCGCCGGTTGCCGGCACAGGGGACACGGGGGAGACCGCGCCTGTCCCGTCGGCCCCGTCGGCCCCAAACCACAGTGCCCCCGCCCCACCCCCACCGAGTGCCCCGACCACATCCCCACACACCGTGCAGGAGACGAGATGAGCATGCTGGACCGTGACGACTGGCCCTCCCTGGTGGGACTCGATTCGCCCACCGAGGAGCGCAACCCCGCCACCGAAGACCTCGACGCCCTGGACTCACGCGGGATGATCGAGCGGATCCTCGAACAAGACGCCCAGGTGGCCGCCGCCGTGCAGGCGCAGTCCGGGCCGATCGCCGAGCTCGTGGATCTGTGCGTGAACGCCATCGCCGCCGGGCACACCGTGCACTACGTGGGCGCGGGAACTTCCGGGCGTTTGGGCGTGCTCGACGCCGTGGAACTCGTGCCCACCTACTCCGCCACAGAAGACATGGTCACCGCCCACCTAGCCGGCGGTGCTGACGCGATGCTGCGCGCGGTGGAAGGCGCCGAAGACGATGAAGAGGCCGGGCGGGAACTCGTGCGTAAACACTGCGGTGAGGGCGATGTGGTGGTGGGGCTCGCCGCCTCCGGCCGCACCCCTTTCGTGGCCGGTGCCGTCCGTGAAGCCCGCGACAAAGGCCTGGCCACAGCCCTCGTGTCGGCAAACCCGCGTGCCGTCCTCGCCCCCGAAGTGGATGTGCCGATCCTGCTGAACGTCGGCCCGGAAGCGGTCACCGGCTCCACCCGGATGAAAGCCGCTACCGCCCAAAAGATGACCCTGAACGCCATGTCCACCGCGACGATGGTGCGGCTCGGAACCACCTTCGGGAACCTCATGATCGATGTGCGCCCGACGAACGCGAAACTCGTGGCCCGCACCGTGCGGATCCTCGTGCAAGCCACCGGGGTGA
This sequence comes from Actinomycetes bacterium, assembly GCA_023389045.1. Lineage (GTDB taxonomy): Bacteria > Actinomycetota > Actinomycetes > Actinomycetales > Dermabacteraceae > Brachybacterium. Next base: position 9,468 of record JAEWEZ010000156.1, on the reverse strand, counting down.
GCGCGGAGGAAGCCGCGAGCGCCCTCGAAGCAGCCGACGGGCGCGTACGGGTGGCACTCGTGGCTTTGCTCGCCGGCGTCGATGCGCAGGAAGCGGCGCGTGCAGTGGCCGCCCACCCCACCGATCCGCACCGCGTGGGCGACCCCGCCGGGATTCGCAGCGCTGTGGCGATGCTGCGAGCAGAGTCGGGCGCCTGAGGGTAAATCTGGTAAGTGGCCACCGGGCCGCGGAAAACTTGGCAGAATCTGAGGCCGCCCCGGCGTGAGGCTCTGCGCAGTGCCCGGACGAGGCTCCGCGCAGAGTCTTGAGTGAGGCTCAGCTCGGAGTCTCGAGCATGGCCCCGTCGCGAGTCTCGGGGACCGACCTTGCCGCAGGAGTGATTCTGCGGTGGAAGCCCAGACACCGGGGGACGCCGACTTCGTGGTGGTGGTCCGGCGACCCCCGGTGCTCTGTTCAGGGAAAATACGGGCCTATAGGGAAAAATGCGCGATGACGCGCGAGGTGCCGCAGCGGTGCGGCCCGCCCGACATGACGGAGGAGAACCGACAGTGACCAGGCAGAACACACAGGCACATGGTGACCCCTCCACCACCGCGTCCACCACCGCGCGACCCCGTCGGACCCCCACCGCCGACGGCACGGTCATCACCCGCATCCGCGGGCACCGCGCCGACCTGCAACCCGCCCTCGCGCGGATCGCCGACGTGGTCCTCGAGGACCCCGACGCCGCCGCCGGCATGACCATCGCCCACCTCGCCGAAAGCGCCGCCTGCTCCGAAGCGACCGTCGTGCGTTTCACCAAGGAAATCGGCTTCAGCGGCTACCGCGAATTCCGCTTCGCCCTCCACCAGGAAACCGCGCAACGCCAGGGCAGCAGCGCAAGCGAAGAAAGCTACGCCTCCGATATCGAAGTGGACGACGACCTCTCCGTGGTCGTCCGGAAAATCGCGACCGCCGACGCACACGCCGTGCGCAACACCGTGCGGCTCATGGATGTGACCGTCCTAGAGACCGTGGCCGACGCGCTGCGCGAAGCCCGGCGAGTGCTGCTCGTGGGAGTTGGCGCCTCGATGCTGCCGGCCATGGATCTGCAGCAAAAGCTTTTCCGCGTCGGGCTCCCGGCGATCGTGCACGTGGATGCGCACCTCGGGTTGCCCGCTGCGGCGCTTCTCGAACCGGGCGACGTGCTCGTCGCCTTCTCCCACACCGGCCGCACCCAGGACGTGCGCGATATTGCCGCGGTGGCCGCCGGGGCGGGAGCAACCACCGTGGCCGTCACCGAAGCACCGCGCAGCGCCCTCGCGCGCCAATGCCAGCATGTGCTGCTCACCGCCGCCCCCGAATCGGAAGTGCGCTCCGGGGCGACAGCCTCGCGCATCGCGCAGCTGACCGTGGTGGACTGCCTGTTCATGGCAGTGGCCCGTCGGCTCCCCGACCTGGGGCGCGCCGCCCTGCAGCGCACCCGCGCCGCGGTCGAGCCCCGTCGGGGCGCCTAGCGGGGACGGCGCGCGGGGCGTCTAGCGTGGAAGGCGCTCGGGGGCGCGACGGGGCGAGTCACACTCGTTCACCATCCTCGATTCGGAGCGTGCCGGGCAGGCATCGTGAGGGAGTCCGCTGGAACAGAGCGCCCCCGAGGCCGCCACGACCCCCGAGGAGCACCCCATGAGCACCACCCCCGAGACCCGCTTCGAAACCCTCGCGATCCACGCCGGCCAGGACCCCGACCCCGGGGCCGGCTCCCGCGCCCTGCCGATCCACCAGACCACCAGCTTCGTCTTCCCCAGTGCGGAGTCTGCCGCCGACCGGTTCGCGCTCGCCGAAGCCGGCCCGATCTACACCCGCATCACCAACCCCACCCAGGGCGCCATCGAAGACCGCATCGCTGCGCTCGAAGGAGGAGCGGCCGGGCTGCTCGTGGCCTCCGGGCAGGCCGCCATCACCCTCGCGATCCTCAATGTGGCCCGCGCGGGCGACTCCGTGGCCGTCTCGCCCAGCCTCTACGGCGGCACCTTCAACCTGTTCAAACACACCCTGGCCGCGCTTGGGGTCACTCCGCAGTGGGTTGAGAACCCCTCCGATCCGCAGTCCTGGAAAGAAGCGAGCGACCACACCACCCGCGCCTTCTTCGCCGAAACCATCCCCAACCCCAAACACGATGTGCTTGATGTGCGCGCCGTAGCGGATGCTGCCCATGAGCTCGGCGTTCCGCTCATCGTGGACAACACCGTGGCCACCCCCTACCTGCTGCGCCCGCTGGAGCACGGGGCAGACGTGGTGGTGCACTCCGCCACGAAGTTCCTCGGCGGGCACGGCACCTCCATCGCCGGGGTGATCGTGGACGGCGACAGTTTCGACTTCGCCGCGCACGCCGAGCGCTACCCGCAGTTCACGCAGCCGGATTACTCCTACAACGGGCTCGTCTTCGCACAGGTTCCGGCGCCCTTCGCGACCCGCGCCCGCACGAACCTGCTGCGCGACCTGGGTCCGGCGATCTCACCCTTCAACGCTTTCCTCATCGGGCAGGGGCTGGAAACCCTGCCGCTGCGGATGGAACGGCATGTGGCCAATGCGCGGGCGGTCGCCGAGTTCCTGGAAGGCGATGAGCGCGTAGCCTCGGTGACCTGGGCGTCGCTCGACTCCTCGCCGTATAAGGCGGTGGCGGACCGCTACCTGCCGCAGGGCGCCGGAAGTGTGCTCGGCTTCGTGCTTCCCGGTGGGCTGGAGGCGGGACGGCGCTTCGTGGAGGCGCTGCAGCTGCACTCGCATGTGGCCAATATCGGTGATGTGCGCAGCCTCGTGATCCACCCGGCCTCGACCACGCATTCGCAGCTCAGCGAGGCCGAGCAGCGGGCGGCCGGGGTGGAGCCCGGGTTTGTACGGCTCAGCGTGGGGATCGAGCACATCGACGACATCCTCGCCGACCTGGAACGGGGCCTCGCCGCCGCGGCGGCGGGCTGAGGGACCGGACGGCCTGAGGGGGCGCGTGCACAAAAGGGGCTTGTGGTGGCGTGTGCTGGAGGAAATCTCCGGCGCGTGCGTCGTGAGGCCCCTTTTGTGCGTGGCTGGCCGGTGAGGGGTGGCTGGGGTTGGGCTGGCATGGGCTGGGGTTGGGCCGAGGCGCGGCTGGTGGGTGAGGCGCGGCCTGGCTGGGAATGGCCGTGGCTGAGGCGGGGATTGGGGTGGACTGCACGAGGCCATGGCCAGGGTGAGCTGGAACGGCAGCACCCGGGCCGCGCCGCATCTCCCAGCCGGGGCTACTGGGCGGTCAGGTCTCGCGGTTAGGCTGGCAGCATCATGAGCGATCAGAGCATCCCCGCAGCCCCGACCCGACTCGACCCCTGGCCGCCCACCTGGGAACCGGCCGCCGTTGTCTTTGACTGCGACGGCATGCTCGTGGACACCGAGGCCCAGTGGATCCGTGTTCAGGACCGCTACCTCGCCGCCCACAACACCGCCTTCGACGCCGCCACCCGCCGCGAGATCACCGGCCGCAGCGCCAGCATCGTGATCGGCGCGATCGCCCGCCAGGTGGGCAAAGACCCGCAGGAAGTGCTCGACGAACTGGTCGCCGAACACCGCCGTGACCTGGAGGGCAAGCTTGACCCGATGCCGGGCGCCCTCGAACTGCTCCGCGAGATCGCCGAGCGCAAGCCGGTGGCTGTGGCCTCGAACTCCCCACGCGAGATGCTTGACCGCAAAATCGACGCGCTCGGCCTGCGCGATGTGGTGGACCTCAGCATCGCGGAGGAGGACGTTGCCCACCCGAAGCCGGCCCCCGATATGTACCGCGAGGGTGCGATCCGCCTGGGCGCGGACCCGGCCGACGCGCTTGCCTTCGAGGATTCCGAAACCGGTGCGCAGGCTGCTCTGTCTGCAGGTCTGCAACTGATTGCGGTGCCGTCGATCCCCGATCAGAATCCGCAGGCTCACTGCACCCTTGCCAGCCTGGAAGACGAGACCCTGTGGGTGTGGGTGCGCACCTGGAACCGCACGCGATGAGCGAGCAGCCGCTCGCGTCCGCCTGCGCGATCCAGACTGCTTTCGGCAGCTGGACCCCGCAGGCGGTGGTCTTTGACTGCGATGGCCTGCTGCTGGATACGGAAAGCATCTGGCAGGCCACGCAGGCCGAGGTGATCCAGGAGCGCGGCGCCGCCGACGCCCTCACCGCCGAGGATCGCGAGCGCCTGCACGGCAGCACGATCGAGGATGCCGCCACCCTGATCGCCACCCGCGCCGCAGCACCGGATAGCGAGGTTCTCGCGCAGTTGCACGAGGTGTTTGACCGGCGCCTGGCCAGCGGTATCGCCCCGATGCCGGGCGCGGTGGCGGTGGTGGAGGCAGCCGCGGCGGCGGTGCCGATCGGCTGCGCCTCCAATGCCTGGTTGGAGGCGCTGCGCGGCAAACTGTCTGCCGCCGGGATCCTGCAGCATTTCGCCACCTTGCAGGCCTCGGACACGGTTGCGCAGCCCAAGCCAGCCCCGGATATGTATGCCGCCGCGGTGCGTGCGCTGGGCTTTGAGCCCTCGGAGGCGCTGGCCTTCGAGGATTCGACGACGGGTGCTCGCGCGGCTCGTGCGGCGGGTCTGCGTCTGATTGCGGTGCCGAGCAGCCTGGGCCCGGCCCCGGAGGCTGATCTGGTGCTGCGCACCCTGGAGGATCCGGTGCTGCTGGAGTGGATCACCCGCTGGTGACCCCCACGTCGACCCGGCACCTCACCACCCCCGTCGGCCCCGCAAATCCTCGCGACACCCCCGCGACACACCTGAGACACGCCGACGCACGAGATCACAACACTTGGACCGCACCGCCGCACCAGTGTTGACTGGACCCTATGACCGCCCCCCACGATGCTGCAGACGCCGTCCTCGAGCCGATCTCTGCCCGCCCGCGCGCTTCCGAGCTGCGCGGCCGCGGCTGGTTCAACACGGGCGGGGTGGACCTGCACCTGGAGGATCTGCGCGGCAAGGTCGTCCTGCTGGACTTCTGGACCTTCTGCTGCGTGAACTGCCTGCATGTGCTGGATGAGCTCCGACCGCTGGAAGAAAAGTGGGCCGATGAGCTCGTCGTGATCGGGGTGCATTCCCCGAAGTTCGACTTTGAAAAGGACGCGGCTGCCCTCGAAGCCAATATCGGCCGCTACGAGGTCACCCACCCGGTGCTCGATGACCCCGAACTGCACACCTGGAGCGAGTACGCGGCGCGCGCCTGGCCCACCCTGATCGTGCTGGATACGCATGGCCGGATCGCCGGGAACCTCTCGGGCGAGGGGCATGCGGAGAACCTGGACGCGCTGATTGCAACGCTCGTGCGGGAGGGGGAGGCCGACGGGTCTCTGCGCCGTGGCCCAGCCCCGACGGTGATCCCGGAGCGTCCCGCGCAGACCCTGCGTTTCCCCTCGAAGGCAACGATCCTGCCGGATGGTCGGGTGGCCGTGACGGACGCCGGTCAGCATCGCGTGGTCGTCTATGACCCGAATGCGGCCGGGGTGGACGAGATCATCGGCACGGGCGCCCGGGGGAGGGCCGACGGTGACGGCGCCGAGGCGTCCTTCGCAGAACCCAATGGCGTGCTCGCCCTGCCGCCCGAAGTGGCCGATGCGGTGGGCTACGACCTGCTAGTGGCGGATACCGCGAACCATCTGCTGCGCGGCATCAAGGTGGGCCAGGACCGTCTGCTGCGTGCACGCACCGCCACCACGGTGACCACTGTGGCCGGCACGGGCGCCCAGTGGATGCAGGGCCGCCCCCTGCCCTACGGTAGCGGTGACCCGCTGAGCTTCGACCTCTCCACCCCCTGGGATTTGTGCTGGTCACAGGCTCTCGGTCGCGTGGTCATCACGATGGCGGGCATCCATCAGATGTGGATGTTCGACCCGATCGGCGGGGGCCTCGCGGTGCTCGCCGGCACCACGCAGGAGGGACTCGTGGATGGCCCCGCGGTTGCCTCGTGGTGGGCGCAGCCCTCGGGCGTTGACGAACTGCCCGATGGGCGCATCGTCGTCGCGGATTCGGAAACTTCCGCCGTGCGGGTTCTGGATCCGCAGTCGATGCAGGTGCGCACCCTGGTGGGGGAGGGGCTGTTCGACTTCGGGCATGTGGATGGTCCGGCGAGCCGGGCTCGTCTGCAGCATCCCCTGGGCGTGCGGGTGCTTCCCGACGGGCGCATCGCGGTTGCCGATACGTACAACGGTGCGATCCGCATCGTGGAGGAGGGGGAAGACGGGGCGGAGGCGCACGTGGTCACGGTCGCCACGGACCTGTCGGAGCCTTCGGATGCGATCATTGGCCCGCCGGTGGACGGCATCGGCCAGCTGATCGTGGTCGAGTCGGGGGCGCACCGTTTGACCTGGGTGCCGGTGGCGAAGGCTGCGGAGCGGATGATTGACGAGGGCAGCCGTCGTTCGGAGCGGCCGGTGACGGAGATCGGCCCGGGCCCGCTCACGATCCGGGTGCTGTTCACCCCGCCTCCGGGGCACAAGCTAGATAATTCGCTGGGCCCGTCCACGCAGGTCTCGATCAGCACCACGCCGAGCGCGATGATCGCCGACGGTGCCGGCACCGACACGGCCTTGGAGCGCATCATCCGCCTGGATCCGGCGCATGTGGAGGGTGTGCTGCACGTGAGTGCGCGCGCCGCGTCCTGCGATGCCGATCCGGAGGTGGAGTTCCCCGCCTGCCATATGCATCAGCAGGATTGGGGTGTTCCGGTGCGGGTGGTTGAGGGTGGCCCGAACAGCCTGGATCTGTCGCTGCTGGCCTGAGCGCCCTCAGTCGGCCCCCGGAGGCGCCTACCCCGTCGGCCCCTATCCTGTGGCGCCCGCCGTTGGCCCCTATCCTGTGCCCCCCACCCCGTCGGCCCTGAACGACAGGGCCCTGCTCACCGCGTAGCAATCCAAGGAAGTGCGAAGAGTGGACCTGATCACGAAGTACCCGCTGGGCGACGACATAGCGGTGATCCTGCTGGTTCTCGCCGTGCTGGGCGCCGCCGCGATCGCCGCCGGCATTGTGCTGCCACACCGCCTGGCTGAGCGACAGGACGACACCGGTGTGGATGAGCGCCTGGGTGCGCGTCTCGGGGCGGTGTTCGGCTCCGCCGGATCGGTGCTCCTCTGGGTGGGCGTGCCGACGGTGGCCCTGATGTACCTGGTCCCGGGCACTCCCGGCGACAAACTGCTGCGTTCCGCGATGCTCCTGGCAGGGCTGGTGCTCGGTCCGGTCGCCGCCTGGCGCAGCCTGATGATTCTCGTGGCCGCCCGCGGTATCACCGTGGCGGAACGGGCGCGGGCGCTGACGCGTGTGGGTTCGCTGCTTGCACTGAGCGCCCTCGGCATCGCCGTCGTGCCGATCGCGGCGGTGATCTGGTTCCTGCGGGAAGCCGCCGGCCTGCCGCTGCTTGCCATGGCCTGCGGCACAGCGATCGCCGCTCTCACTCTGCGCCTGGTCAGCGCCCCGGTTGATGCGCTCGGGGCGGGTGCGCACATGCTCGCGGGGGTTCTCGAACGGGAAGATCACGAGGACGACGAGACCACGCTCGGCGCCCCGCTCGAACTGACCGCCCGGCTCTTCCGCCGGGGCGCGGGGGTTGGTGCCGACATCGTCGCGGTGGTGACGGCGCTGGTTGCGGCCGGGGTTCTGGTGGGCCTGCCGGTTCTTGCGGCCGAGGCGATTCTCGTGGTGCTCCTGGGGCTCGGGATAGCGCTGCTTGCGGCAGCCGTCACCCTGGTTATTCCGCACACGGGCCGCCCCGGGCAGGAGCGGGGAGCCTTCACCCTGGGCAGTTGGATCAGCGCTGGTCTCGCCGGCGCCGCGGTCGTGGCTCTCACCGTGCTGTGGCTTCCCACCCAGTACGTGTCACTGCGTTTTGCGCAGGTGGGGCAGGGGATGCTGACGGATCCGGCGCTGGTGGGGCCGCAGCCGGTGCCGCGCAGTGAGCTCGCCGAGCAGACCGTGAAAGCCTCCGAGGACATGAGCCAGTGGCTCACCGCCACCGATGATTCGCGCGCAGCCAGCGTTTTCCTTGACTTCATTACCCTGCACACCGTGAGCCCGAATGCGGTGGCCGGTGGGGCGCTCGCCGTCGGTGTGCTGGCCGCGATCGCCATCGTGGCGCTCGTGGCGCCGCTTGGACGCCCGCACGGGGCGAGCGTGCGCCGCTCTGCCCGCACCAGCCGCACCGGCGGTGCCCTCGGCGCGAGTGCCGCGGCCGGTTCGGCAGCGCTCAGCGCGGCCGGTGTGCTCGCGGTGATCGCCGCGCTTCTCACGGTGCTGAGTGTGCTCAGCGGCGGCGTGCCGGAGCTCGCGGCCACCCTGCTCGTGCATGCGGGGCTGGGTGCGCTCGTAGTGGTCGCGGGGCTCGCCCCCTCGCTGGCGGCGCCGACGATCGTGGATCGCCCCGGCACGGAGCCCGCCCTGCGTGAAACCGTGGCCTCCGCGGCGGCAGCCCCGCGTGCGGTGCTCACGGCGGCCGCTGCCATGGCGGGCCTCGCCCTGCTCGCCCCGATCGTGACCACGATCCAGCTGTCCCAGCGCGCCGCCAGCGTCTGGGAAGACCGCGCCCTGCACGCCCTCACCCCGATGGCGCTGCCTGTGCTCGCGGGCTTCACCATCGGGCTGATCGGGGTGCTGCTCCTGGCCGCCTCCCTGCTGGAAGGAGCACGACGGGCCGGGGCGCTCGCCGTCGTGGAGGCCCGCACCGCGCGCCTTGCCGGACGCGACGCCCTCGACCTCTCCGATGCTTTCGCCGGTCTTCGCCGCAGCATCATGACGCCGCTTCTCGTTGCCGTGCTCCTCCCGGTTGCCACCGGTTTCGGGGCTGGACCTGCGGCGATTCCCGCCATGATCGCGGGCTGCGCGGTGGGTGCCGTGGGCCTGGGCCTGTGGGCGCGGGGCACTGCGGAGGTGTCCGACGGGGCACTGGCCGAGGTGTCCGCCGGCCGCTTCGGCGGGCCCGGCTCCTGGGCGCATACGGGGGCGGTGAGCACGGCTGTTCTGGCCGGGGTGCAGCGCGCCAGTGTGGGCGCCGTGGCAGTGCCGCTCGTGCTCACGGTGGCGACGGTGGGCGCGCTGGTGACGCCCGCTGCCACGATTCTGGTCTGGAACGGGGATGTGGACCCGGTGCTGCGCTGGGGGATCGCGGTGCTCGCGATCATCATCGCGGGGGCGGCCTGGTCGATCACCGCGACCGCTCCCGAGGTGGACCTCGAGGATGGTCAGGAGTCCCGTTCACGGCCGCTGTTTGCCCGGGAGAGCGAGGAGCAGCATTCGAGCCTCGGGGCGATCCTTGGAGATGACGACGACGAGGATTCCGAGGAAAGCACTCACGGCAAGCGTTGAGGAAAGCGCTGACGACAGCGCGCACGAGTTGCGCTCAAGGCGCACATGAGCGCGCCCAGACTTCTGCCGCGCTCAAACTCCTGCCGCGTTCAAACTCCTGCCGCGCTCAGATTTCCGTCGTGCTCAAACTTCCGCG
>JAEWEZ010000010.1 GCA_023389045.1 Actinomycetes bacterium | reverse complement strand
TGCTCCCCCTCGGTCTCGATAGTGCCCCGCACGAAGCGTTGGAACTCGGCGCCCGTCACACGCTCAAGATGCGCGCCTGTCACGCCCTCAACCTTCGTGATCGCATCTTCCCAGTCTTTGGCGCGCTTGGGCCCACCGCATCCCGCCAATACGGCGGCCAGCGCTACTCCCACCGCACCAAACACACTGCGTCGTCCCATCACAAGAAGCTCCTTCCACCGGGGGACTTTTGGCAAACATCGTCGTCACGCCCCATCACGCGGCCAGCACCTTTCTCTCAGCTCAGCCCGTAGCGAGCGAACAGGGCTGAAGCCGGAATAAGGTCCAGGTTCATATTCGGTTGCGGCACGTCCGGGTTCAGGTCCTCCACAGTGACCGCGGTTTTCCCATCCACGGTGCCGATCACACCGCCAACCTTCAGATCACCCTCGCCAGCACCATGAAGCACCGTGATGATCTGCTTCATCGCCTCGTCGAAAACTCGCCGTGCATCAACCGCGGGGTCCATGCGGACGGAACCGGTCAGAGCCCGATGGACGCGGGCATCGCGTGCGATGTCGAACTTCTCAGCTCGCGCCCCTTCCACCTCATCAACGGCAGAGCTGAGCCGCGAAACAAGCGATCCCCCACCCAGGAAGCCACAGCCTGTCAGAAGCGCCGCCCCAAGCCCCGCGATCGCGCCGAGCGCTCCTCGACGAGACACCATGGTTCCTCCGCTTCCATGCACCTGTGCATGCCGTCCTCTTCGGTATGGCGCCGACCGCCCTACGGGGACAGCCTAAGCAGTGCAGGACCCGCCCGAAGGTTATCCACAATGCGCGCCCCAACACCGTTCCACGAGCGAATGCGGCCGCGCCTCGAAAGGCGCGACCGCGTTCACGCGTCACGAGAAAAGATCAGGCCTTTGCCACGGACACCGTCACGGTGCCACCGGCCACCTTTTCACTGGCACTGTGTGCCCCGTCGGCCGGCGCTGCCGGCACCGCCACCTCCACCGCGAGTACCTCGGCGGCAACCAGGTCGCGGTTCGCCTGCACGGCTGCGACCACGGCCTCGTCTCCGTCCACGGTGAGGCGAATCCGGTCGGACACGTCCAGGCCGGCATCGCGGCGTGCCGACTGGATCGCGCGGATCACGTCCCGGGCGCAGCCTTCGGCTTCGAGTTCCGGGGTGAGGGCGGTGGTGAGCACCAGGAAGTCACCGCCGCGCAGCACACCGATCGCACGGTCCTCACGGGCGGCTTCTTCCCCGGCCACGAGGTCCAGGGTGTATTCGCCCTCGGCCAGGGTGATGCCGCCGGCGGTCACGGTGCCGTCCTCAGCCACGGACCAGTCGCTGCTCTTGGCGCCCTTGATGACCTGCTGCACCTGCTTGCCCAGGCGCGGGCCGGCAGCGCGCGCATTGACCGTCAGGCGCTGCTGAACACCCATACCCTGGGCTTCCTCGCTGGTCACGTCGAGCAGGCGCACCTGTTTGACGTTGAGTTCATCGCGCAGGATGGCGGTGAAGGCTTCGAGGCCAGCGGCGTCGTGGTGCACCACGGTGAGCTCGGCAAGCGGCAGGCGGGCACGCAGTCCTTCCTTCTTGCGCAGGGCGTTACCGGCGGAGGCGATCTCTCGCACCGCATCCATGCTGGCCACCAGGTCATCGTCCACCGGGAAGGCGCTGGCGTCGGGCCAGTCGGTCAGGTGCACGGAACGCTCACCGGTGAGCTGCCGGTAGATCTCTTCGGTGACCATCGGCAGCAGCGGCGCCGCCACCTGGCACAGGGTGCGCAGGCAGGTGGAGAGCACGTCGATGGCCTGTTCCTGGCCTTCCCAGAAGCGGTCGCGGGAACGGCGCACATACCAGTTGGTGAGCATGTCCAGGTAGGACTGGATGGCGGAGGCCGCATCGGCCAGGTGCAGGCCGTCCAGGGCGTCCTGCACATCGCGGACCAGTCGCCCGGTGCGTGCCAGCAGGTAGCGGTCCATCACATCGTCGGCCTCATAGCGCAGCGTGCCCTGGTAGCCCTGCGGGGTTCCGTCGGCGTCCTTCGGGCCTGCGGCATTGGCGTACATCGCCAGGAAGTACCACACGTTCCACAGCGGCAGCACGGTCTGGCGCACGGCGTCGCGGATGCGGGGTTCATCCACGATGAGGTTGCCGCCGCGCAGGATCGGGGAGCTCATGAGGAACCAGCGCATGGCGTCGGCGCCGTACTTATCGAACATCTCGCGCACATCGGGGTAGTTGCGGCGCGACTTGGACATTTTCTCCCCGTCGTCACCGAGCACGATGCCGTGGCAGATGGCGGAGGAGAAGGCGGGCCGGTCGAAGAGGGCGGTGGCCAGCACATGCATGGTGTAGAACCAGCCGCGGGTCTGCCCCACGTATTCGACGATGAAGTCGGAGGGGTTGTGGGATTCGAACCACTCGACGTTCTCGAAGGGGTAGTGCACCTGCGCATAGGGCATGGAGCCGGATTCAAACCAGCAGTCCATCACGTCGGTGACGCGGCGCATGGTGGAGGCCCCGGTGGGGTCATCGGGGTTGGGGCGGGTCAGTTCGTCAATGTAGGGGCGGTGCAGGTCCACCTCGCCCTGTTCATTGCGGGGCAGGCGCCCAAAAGCTTCTTCGAGTTCCGCCAGGGAGCCGTACACCTCGATCCGCGGGTGGTTCGGGTCATCGCTCTTCCAGACGGGGATGGGGGTGCCCCAGTAGCGGTTGCGGGAGATCGCCCAGTCGCGGGCACCTTCGAGCCATTTGCCGAAGGAGCCGTGCTGCACATTGTCGGGAACCCACTGGATCTGTTCGTTCAGTTCGAGCATCCGCTCGCGCTGATCGGCCACTTTGACGAACCAGGAGCCCACGGCCTTGTAGATCAGCGGGGTACGGCAGCGCCAGCAGTGCGGGTAGGAGTGCTCGTAGGAGGCTTCCCGCATGAGGCGGTGGTCGGCTTTGAGGTGGTTGATGATCGGGCGGTTTGCCTCGAAGACCTGCAGGCCGGTGATGTCGTCGAGGGCGGTGCCGCGGAAGTAGTCCAGGAACTTTGCGCCTTCGTCCACGGAGACGATCACGGGGATCCCGTAGGCGGCGTTCACTTTCTGGTCTTCTTCACCGTAGGCGGTGGCCTGGTGCACCACGCCGGAGCCGTCTTCGGTGGAGACGTAGTCTGCGCAGGTCACGATCCAGGCGTTCTGGGTGCCCCACTTTTCGCGGTCGGCGCTGTACACATCCCACAGCGGCTCGTACTGGAGGTATTCGAGTTCCGCACCGGTGTAGCTGCGCTCCGCCACAGCTGCGGCTGCCGCTTCGGCGTCCTCGTAGCCGAGTTCCTTGGCGTAGGCGCCGAGCAGATCGCGGGCCAGCAGGTAGGTGCTCTCGCCGGGGGCGGAACCGTCGGCCGCGCCGAGCGGGCCGGCCGGCACGGTCACGTACTGGATCTCGGGTCCGACGGCGAGGGAGAAGTTGGTCGGCAGGGTCCACGGGGTGGTGGTCCAGGCCAGGGCTTTTACGCCGGCCAGGCCGAGTTCTTCGGCTTTCTCCCCGATGAAGGGGAAGGTCACGGTCACGGACTGGTCTTGCCGCATCTGGTAGACGTCATCGTCCATCCGCAGCTCATGGGAGCTGAGCGGGGTCTGGTCTTTCCAGCAGTAGGGCAGCACCGAGTAGCCCTCGTAGGCGCGGCCTTTGTCGTGCAGGGTTTTGAAGGCCCACAGCACCGATTCCATGAACGGCAGGTCGAGGGTCTTGTAGTCGTTGTCGAAGTCCACCCAGCGGGCCTGGCGGGTGACGTAGTCCTCCCACTCCTGGGCGTACTTCATGACGGAGGAGCGGGCGGCCGCGTTGAAGCGGGCCACGCCCATCTCTTCGATCTCGGCTTTCTCGTTCATCCCGAGTTCGCGCATGGCTTCGAGCTCGGCAGGCAGGCCGTGGGTGTCCCAGCCGAAGCGGCGTTCGACTTTCTGCCCGCGCATGGTGCGGTAGCGGGGAACAACGTCTTTGACGTAACCGGTCAGGAGGTGCCCGTAGTGCGGCAGGCCGTTGGCGAAAGGCGGGCCGTCGTAGAAGGTGAACTCGTCGGCTCCCTCGCGGCGCTCAATGGAGGCGCGGAAGGTGTCGTCCTTTTTCCACTGCTCGAGAATGCGCTGTTCGATCTCGGGCAGGCGGGGCGAGGGGACGAGCGGATCTCCGGTTACCGGGTAGACCATGGGGGACCTCCGTCGGCGGTTCTGGGCGTTCCTGGGCGTTGTGCTGCCCGAGGACGCGCCAGCCCTGACAGTCCAGGGCGGGTACGCGCGGTACCACCTCGGTTGATCTCGCTCCCGGCGGGAGGGAGGTCCTCTCATTCCTCAGCTGTGACGGGCTGGTCCCGGCGGGTTCTACTGGGCCGCGCGGGGCGGCTGTTCTTCCCGCGGCTCACCGGTGATGGCCGGGTCAATGCCGATGGCGGTCAGTCTAACGGTGTTTGCGCCGTGGGCGTGCGCCGGTGAGAGCCGCGACTCATTCAGGCCGATGTTCCTGCTCAGGGGCCGACGGGGTGGGTTCCCGGGTCGTGGTGCTCGTGTTCTGGTGCGGGCGGCGCGGCAGCAGGGCCATGACGGTCAGCATGGCGGATAGCCCCAGCACGCCGACGACGCCAATCACCCAGCCGGGAACGCGCGGCACCGGAACCACGGCGAGCAGGCAGAGGATGAGGACGACGATGAGGAGGGTTCCGCAGCCAACCCCGGTCCGCTGGGCGGGCAGCGGCGTATGCTCCTGCAGGGTCTCGTGAGGGGCCTCGCGCGGGGTCTCGTCGGTTTCTCCTCGCAGGGGGCCGACGGTGCTCTCGCCGCTCAGGCGCTTCTCATTCACTGATCCGCCCCGCCTTCCGCTCCCCCGGCATCACTCGGCTGTGGCGTCTCCCCCGTGGGGCTGCCCGGATCGAACTCGCTGGCGGGTTTCAGCGGCACCGCATCGGCGTGATCCACAATCGTCGTTTCTCCCAGGTCGCTGCGCACGTACACCGAGACCGCACTGTTCCCGGTGGTCGTTCCCGCATGCTGATCGGCTCCGAGGGTGGAGATCACGTCGACCGAGACGAGGTTCGGATCCTTCGGCATGAGGATCGTGGCATGGGGGAAAGCCGTCTGGGTGCAGTCCACGAAGGAGAGCGCCCCGGAGGCGTTCCCGGCCTGCTCGGTTGCCTGGGCGCGCAGGCGGTGGGCATCGGCTTCGTTCAGATCGCGCAGGTCGATCACGACGGGGCGCCTCCAGGCTTCCAGCCCCTGCGGGCAGCTGCGCTGTTCCCCGTAGGTCATATGGGAAGCGTCGATCTGCACGGGTTCTGCCTGCGGATCGTGCGTCAGACGCAGCCAGAGTGTGCCTCCCACCGTTCCCACCAGGGTGAGGGTCGCGGCCGCGGCCAGCAGCACGCTGTAGCGGCCTTTGAGCCCCTGATGAATCAGCACGATGGCGGCCACCAGGCTCGCGGCACCGAGCCCGGCGGCGATCCGCCCAAGCTGCGGCAGGAGCGGCCCCTGGGCCACACTCCCGGCGAGGCCCGGGTCGAGGTTCAAGACGGTGAGCATGGCGGCCACAGCGACCGCCATCAGAGCGAAGGTGGCGCTGACGGTGCGACTGGAAATGTGCGTACGAGGGTCTGCACTGTGCCTGCCGAGCCCGGGGAAGCTGCGCCGCGCAGGCTGCTGCCCCGCAGGGTGCTGCCCCGTCGGCGCTGCTCCGTCGCCCGATGTTGCTTCCGCTTGCGAGACGGAGCCCTCCCCCGTCTGCTGCACTGCACCGCCGAAAGCCCACGGTGCCCGACTCTGCTGCTCACGCAGAAACTCGCGCAGGGCGTCCTCGTCCTCGAGCCCAGCCCGCGCAGCGAGGCCCGCGAGGATCACGGCCCGTCGTGATTCCTGCGCGCGATGCGCCGCAAGGCGCAGAACCAGCGCGATCACAGCGGCCACAACAAGCAGCAACCCCACCAGGGAGGGAAGCGAAAAATAGAGGATGAACAGCCAGAACAGGCCAAGCCCGAGAGCCGGCAGGACCGCGAGAAGAGCGAGCGCGTCCCCGACGCGTCCCCGTCCGGAATCCGCGCGGCTGCGCGGAGTTTCGATCTCGGGGTTCTGTCCCTCCCCCACTTCTCGCGGGAGCAGGAGCGTCGCCACGAGATAGAGCGCAGGCCCGATGCCGAGCAGGAGAAGAAGGAAGGCCTCGAGCCGCACCAGACGAACCGGGAGACCCACGGCCCGCGCCACCGCGGCACAGACCCCGGAGACCCAGCGGTTATCGTCACGCCTAAGCAGGCCGGAGAGCAGGGCCTGCTCTACGGGGCCGCGGCGACGACGCGGCGCAATGGCAGCCCGAATCGTCTGCTCCACGGCATCCGCTGGCCGCTGCTCAGTCTCACTCATGCTCTCTATCCTGCCCCGTCGGTGCTGTCCCTGCGCCCGGTCCCATCCCCTGCCGCCCCCGGAGATCTCCCCGATTCCCCGGCGGCTGTGCTCCGGTTCCCTCCCGGAGCACCTGCGGGTGATAGCCGGTGAGGGTGCTCGACGCGGCACAATGCTCCCATGGCCGAGCTGATTCTTCCGCCGGCCTCAGCGTGGACACGGCGCCGCGAGGAGGCCGTGCTCGCCGGTGTGTGCGCGGTGATTGCCCGCCAGCTTCGGGCACCGCGCGCCCTCGTGCGCATCCTTGCCGCACTCTGGGCGCTGCTGCTGTTCCTTCCGGCCGCTCTGATCACCATCACGGCCCCGGCCGATACCGCCGACTTTTCCTATCCGGTGGCAAATGACGCGCGCCTCATTCTGCTTCCGGCCAGCGCCGTCATCCTGCTGTACACGGTGCTGTGGTGGGCGCTTCCCGATGACGACGCGCAGCGACGCAGCGCCGCGGTCAGTGATGACCTCGCCGCGGTGCGCGGTATGCCCGAGCGTGCCCGGCGAGTGCACCGTCGGCCCCTCCCGGTTCTTGTGGGGCGCTGGATCGCCCTATCCTGCCTGGTTGGCGCCACCGCCATGACGGTTTTGGCGAGCGCCGGGGCCGATCTTCTTCTCATAGCGGACCAATCAATGGGCATCCTCGTGGATGACTCCCAGTGGTACGGCGGTTTCCTGCTGCTGCTGTTCTCAGGCATGTGCGCCGGGGTCGCCTTCGGGTTGCTCCCGCTGGATGATCTGGACGAGGGGCGCTGGAGCGGCACCCTTCCGCTCCTTGCCCTCGGGGTGGGGATCGCGGGCCTGTTCAGCGGCACGATCATCATGGTCACGGTGCTCCTGGGCATGCGTATCGCCGCCCTGCTCCTGCTGACGGTCCTCGGGGTGCTCGGGCTGCTCGCGCTCCTGCTGGTTCCCTGGGGCCGACGGCTCTGGGGGCGTCTGCGGGAAGAGGCGGCGCAGCGGGCGGTCGTGCAGCATCATCGGGAGACGACGGCGCATCTGCATGATTCGGTGCTGCAAACCCTCGCGGTGATGCAGCGCCCCGGAAAAGACGCCGAGGAGATCCGGCGTCTTGCCCGCCGTCAGGAACGCGAGCTGCGGCGCTGGCTCTACCAGGACGGCGCCACCGATGAGGCCCCCACCGAGCTGCGTGCCGCGGTTGTGGCACTGACCGCAGAACTCGAAGATGCGCACGGCACCGATGTGCACACCGTGGTGGTCGGGGAAGCCACGCTCAGTGAGCAGATGCGCCCGCTGCTCGGGGCGCTGCGGGAAGCGACCGTGAATGCCTGCCGGCATGGGCGCGACGGGGTGGATGTGTTCGTGGATGTGGCCGAGGATCGGATTGAGGCGTTCGTCCGCGACCGCGGCCCCGGCTTTGATCTTTCGCGTGTTCCCGAGGATCGCCTCGGGGTGCGCGAATCCATCATCGGGCGTATGCAGCGCGCCGGTGGCAGCGCCCTCGTGCATCCCGCCCCCGGTGGCGGCACCGAAGTGGCTCTCACCCTTCCTCTCAGGAGACGATGACCCTATGGCACGCCCAGTTCCCGACTCCCCTCATCCCGCCGAGCAGCCCACAGCATCTAGCGGTGCACACACTGAACCGCCGCTGTGCGCGGCTCCTCCCGCGCAGGCTCCCGCTCCGGGGGAGCTGAGCGTGCTCGTCGTGGATGACCACCATATTTTCGCGGCTGGGGTGTCCGGGGAGATCACCCGCACCGATCCGGGGATCACGGTGGTTGCGCAGGCGCATGATGTTCCCTCTGCGATTTCGCTCGCGACGGTGCACCGCCCTGATGTGGTGCTCTTGGATGTGCATCTTCCGGGCGGTCACGGCGGAGGCGGCGCCGAAGTCGCGGAGGCGCTCAGCGGGCTGACCACGCCGTCCGGGGCCGCGGTGCGTTGCCTGGCACTGTCGGTCTCGGATGCTGAGGAAGATGTTCTCGCGGTCATCCGGGCTGGAGCACGCGGATACGTGACCAAGTCGATCACCGGGGATGATCTGGTGGCTGCGCTGCGCAAGGTCGCCGGGGGCGATGCCGTGTTCTCCCCGCGTCTGGCCGGCTTCGTGCTGGATGCTTTCCGCGGGTCCGTGCCGGCCTCCCCGTCGGACCTTGATCTTCTCTCCCCCCGCGAACAGGAGGTCATGAAGCTGATCGCCCGCGGGTACACCTACCGGGAGGCAGCCTCGGCCCTGTTTATTTCCGACCGCACGGTGGAAAGCCACGTCTCCCGCGTGCTGCGGAAGCTGCAGCTCTCGAACCGACGGGAGCTGACCCGCTGGGCGCGGGATCGTCGGATCCTCTAGTTCGTCTGCCGGTTCGTCCACCGACTTCTCTGCCGGTTCCTCAACCAGTTTTTCTGCAGGCTGTTCTCTGAGGTCTCCTGCGGGCACGGCCCGGATGTCCAATGGCGCACAGGTCCTCCCTCCTTCGAGCCTTGCCGTGCCATGCTGGAAAGCGTTCGTCCCGCCCCGCGGGAGCACCGCGGGCCCTCACGGACCACACAGCAAGGAGATGTCATGTCCCTGTTCGGCGAGCCTTTCACCGCCAAGTGCCTGAAGTCCGGCATCACCGTGGAGGTGGAGGAGGGCCAGTCCCTGTTGCAGGCTCTGCTCGATGCCGGCATCACCATGGACTACTCATGCGAGGGTGGCGTCTGCGGCACCTGCGTGGTGCCGCTCGTCTCGGGTGAGGTCGAGCATCTCGATGAGTTCCTGATGGACGACGAAAAGGAAACCCAGCTGACCACGTGCGTTTCGCGCGGCATCGGCGAAATCGAGATCGACGTCTGACCCCGAGCGGCGCGCTGCGGCCTGTCAGTCGCGCGGTCCCGCAAGCAGCCAGGCGAGTGCGACGATCAGCAGGCTTGCAGTAGCCACGACCACGGCGGGGGCAACCCCCACGGCCGGGCCGGCCAGCATGATCCCGAGGGCCATCAGGGCAGCCACCGCGAGCATCACCGCGAACACGGCCGGGCGGCCAGCGCGGCGTCGATCCTGCTCACGCACCCTCAGCTCGGTTCCGGTGGTCATCTCTCGGCCCTCCCGTATCACGGTCGTCTCTGCTGTCGAACCACCGAGTCCCTGGCTGCTGTATTCCAGCTGTTTCCGGGGATTTCCTCGGTGTGTTCTCAGCATCGGGCAGAGGCGACCGCGGCCACATCAGGCCCAAGTACCCATTCCTCCCGGATCCTGTACGACCCAGGGATGACACCACCCTCGACTTCACTCCATCCGGGCACAGAATCCGTGCTCAGGTGGGCGTGATTCTCACAGCCCCTTGTGGCGTGCGACCAGGTAGTTCGAGGCCTGCGCGAGCGGACGGATCGTCACCAGATCAAGGTTCACGTGGTGCGGGGCGTTCAGCGCGTAGGCGATGACGTCGGCGCAATCCTCAGCGGTCAGCGGTGAGGTGACCCCCTCGTACACCGCGTCGGCCGCTTCCTGATCGCCGCCCAGCCGCACCAGCGAGAACTCCTCGGTGTGCACCATCCCGGGGGCCACCTCGATCACACGGATCGGTTCCCCATTCAGTTCCAGGCGCAGCGCCCCGGCGAGCATGTGCTCCCCCGACTTCGCGGCGTTGTACCCGGCCCCGCCAATGTAGGGGGCCTGCGCCGCCGTGGAGGTGAGCAGGAGCAGGTCGCCACGGCCGGAGGCACGCACCGCCGGGAGTAGTTCGCGGATCACACGCACAGCACCGAGCACATTGGTGTCGTACATGCCCTGCCATTTGGCAAGGTCTGCCTGCTCCACATGCTCCACCCCGAGCGCTCCCCCAGCGATTGTGACCAGGGCGTTCAAACGTCCACCGAACAGTTCCTCCACACGGGAACGCAGAGCGGCCACCGACTCATCATTGGTCACGTCCACGGCGAGCACCTCGCAGCCGGTCTCTTCCGCGAGCGATGCGAGCCGATCCTCACGGCGCGCCACACCGAGCACGCGCCAGCCGTCGGCGGCAAGGTGCGCCGCCGTGGCGCGGCCAATCCCGGAGGAGGCGCCCGTGACCACGGCGGTCAGCGGTTCGGAAGCAGAAGCGGCAGGGGATGCAGTGGTCTCGTTCATGGCAGCCAGCCTAGGCGGCTCACCCCGGCAATAAATAGCGTCATATGCGGTCGATCTGCCTCTCGGGTCTCTCCGGCTGTTCCCTGATGTCACCCGCGCGCAGCATCTCCCGGGCGGTGCCCGACGGAGCCGAGCTGCACCGTCGGAACGGGGC
>JAEWEZ010000115.1 GCA_023389045.1 Actinomycetes bacterium | reverse complement strand
TGGTTCCCGAGGCCCTCGAGGCGGCAATCCGCGAGCACCAGCCACGGTTCGTCTACCTCATCCCCACCTTCCAGAACCCCTCGGGTCGCACCATGCCGGTTCCGCGTCGGGAGCAGGTGGCGCAGGTGCTTCTGCGCACCGGCGCCGTGCTCGTCGAGGATGATCCCTACGGGGAGCTGAGCTTCACCGGAGAGCGTTTCGCGCCGATCGCCTCGCTGCCGGGGATGGGTGAGCGCAGCCTGCTGCTGAACTCGATGAGCAAGCTCATGAGCCCGGGCGTGCGGATCGGTTGGATCCGCGCCGAGGACCCTGCGATCCGTGCCGCGCTCGCGGTGGCGAAGGCGGCTGTGTCGATGCAGTCCTCCGTGGTGGATCAACTCGCGGTGGCGCGTTACCTTGCCACCTCTGATCTGGATGCGCATGTGGCCACGGTGGCGGAGGTCTACCGGGAGCGGCGCGATGCGATGTTCGAGGCGCTGCGCCCGCATCTGCCGGCCGAGGCGCATCTGACGCGACCCGAAGGCGGCATGTTCCTGTGGACCGCGCTCGGTGAGGGCATCGACGCTCAGGACATGCTGGCCGATGCGGTCGCCGCCGGGGTGGCGTACCTGCCTGGCTGGTCCTTCTTTGCAGAGAACCCGGACCGCTCGACGATGCGCCTCAGTTTCGTGACGCACTCCCCCGCGGTGATCGTGGAGTCGATGGAGCGTTTGGGCGCGGTGATCGAGCAGCATGCGGAGCGTGCCCGACGGGGCTAAGCAGCACTCCCGACGGGGCTGAGCAGCACTGTCACGGGCTGCCGACCGCGCAGCGTTCACTCGCTGCCCGAGGCCTCGCCCTGCGGACGCTTCACGCCGAGCCCCAAGCGGGGCAGCACACGCGCCAGCCAGAGCCCGCCACCGAGGCTGAGCACGCCGGTCGCTGCGGCGGCCACGGTGAGCGGGAAAAACACGGTGATCGCCGAGACCATCGCGGGGCCCGCGAGCCCCGCCGCGCCCAGCAGCGTGTGCCACCAGGCGAGATAGCGGGGGCGCTCATGCACGGGTGAGAGATCTAGCCCGAGCGTCATCATGATCCCGGCGCCGAAGCCATTGCCGAGGGAGATCAGGATGCTGCCGAGCATGACGGTGGTGACCGCCCCGGCCATGCCGAGGCCGCCGATGCTCACGGCGAGCGTGGCCATCAGCAGGTATCCGAGCCCGATCACCACGCCACAGGGCACGGCCACGGCGACCCGCCCCCGCGTTTCCATGAGGGTGCCCGCGGGGAGCACCAGGGCAATCTCGATCACGGCGCCGACGGCGAAGGCGAGGGAGATCCACACGGCGTCGAGCCCCAGGAAGTCCCCGAGCAGCGGCAGGATCACCGGCAGGTTCCGACGGGCGATGACGATCTGGGCGGTTCCCGCCCAGACCAGCATCATTCGCCCGAGCACGGCGCGGCTGAGGAGCCTGCGGGCAGAGCTGCGCCCCAGCTTCTGCGGCGAGGCCCCGTCGGCCCCCATCTTCTGCGTGCTCTTCTCCATGCGCTCTTGCACGCCGACCGGCCAAGAGCGACGACGCCCCGAAGCCTCACCCTCAGGCAGGAAGACGCCCACCATGATCGTGGCAATCAGGCAGAGCAGGGCGTTCAGATAGAACACCCAGGAGATATGGCCCAGGGCAATCACGGCCGCGCCGAGGCCCGGCCCCACAACGCCGCCGATCCGGACGGTGCCGCCGAAAAGGCTCATGCCGCGTGCCCGCAGGGCCGGCGGGAGCGCCCCTCCGAGGTAGGCCTGCCGACCGAGGTTCCACACCTGGGTACACAGGGCGATCGCCACGAGCGCAACGATCAAGGCCCAGCGGGAACCGGCGCTCCCTCCCGCGGTGATCGCCGCGGACATTCCCGCTCCGGCAAGTGCCGACACGAGAGCGACGATCACGCCGGTGGTGAGCAGTGCGGGGCGCTCCCCGATCCGTCGGATCAGCATTCCGCAGGGGATTGGGCCGAGGAACTCGGCCAGTCCAAACACGATGGCGATACCGGCGGCCTCGGGAACGCTGAAACCGATTTTGAGAGCGATCAGCGGCAGGACCGGGAAGAGCGCGGCGCGACCGGCAACCTCTAGCAGGCTCGGCACGTACACCGAGGGGGTGAGGGAGCGCAGGATGCGCAGATGTTCCGGGGAGGTGTGGCCAGATAGCGGCGCCGGGCTCACGGCGCGGAACCCGCGGCAGCGTCGATCACCTGCGGGCGCCCTCGATGGGGGCTCGTGCCTGCGCGGGTGGTTTCCGCTTCGGTCTCCCGGGCCAGGGTTTCGTCCAGGCCCGCGGCCACGGCTTCGGCCGCCCACCGGATCGACCAGGCTCGCAGATGGTCCGCACCCTCCGGGCTCGCCAGCCATGCATCGGTGGGGGCGGGCACCTTGGTGGCGCCGCAGCCTGCCCATCCGCCGGTGGCGGCGGCCAGTGACAGCAGCGCAATCTCCCAGTCGATCGCGAGGTAGCCGGAGCCGAACTGGTCAAAAACATCCCGCGGGATCTGCGCGGTGTGTCGCAGACGCAGCTCTGTGGTGCCGTCATCCTCGGGGTCGAGCTGGACCAGCAGGGCGTCACTCGTATCCCCGCGTTCCAGGGTGAGGGACAGTTTGTGGGGTTCTTCGAGTTCGAGCACGGTGCCGCGCATACTTCCGACCCGGAACGGTGCGCCTTCAGCGAGATCACCCAGGACCTCCCCATACCAGATACGCAGATGCTCAGCATCGGTCAGATGCGGCCACAGGCGTGCAGGGGCAACCGAAAAGTGCGTGCTCAGTGTGATGACGGTGAGCACGCCGGCTTCGCCCTCCTCAATCTCTAGGCGGCGGCGCACGGCCTCGATGATCGGGAATGACGGTGTGGGTGTCATGTTCTCCTCGCGCATGACGATCAGCTCCGGACGGG
Organism: Actinomycetes bacterium; assembly: GCA_023389045.1. GTDB lineage: Bacteria > Actinomycetota > Actinomycetes > Actinomycetales > Dermabacteraceae > Brachybacterium. The sequence goes on along the minus strand of JAEWEZ010000115.1, from coordinate 835 downwards.
CGGTCTCCCGCGCGGCCGGACGGATCGAAGAGTAGCCCACCTGTGACCGCGCCGCCACGCTGGCTCACCATGCCGTCGCGGCGATTCCTCCCCATCGGCTCCCCGTCTGCCCCGCCACCCGCGCACCGCACCTGCGGATCTATCCCCGTCTGCCCGTAGAGTGGACGTGTGAATGCCACGAACGACACCCGCCCCGAGGGCTTCACCGCCCACCTTTTTGACCTCGACGGCGTCATCACCCCCACCGCCATCGTGCATATGCACGCCTGGGAGCGCATGTTCAGCGACTTCCTGGCCTCCCGCGGCGTGCCCGAGCCGTACACCGATGCGGACTATTTCGCGCATGTCGATGGGCGCCCCCGGTACGACGGGGTCCGTCAGATGCTCGCCTCCCGCGGGATTGAGCTTCCCGAGGGGGCCGACGATGACCCGTCGGATCAGGAACTGGGCGCAGAAACTATCCGTGGTCTCGGGAACCGCAAGAACGACCTGGTTCTCGCGATGATCCGCACCGAGGGTGTGGAGCCGTACGCGGGAACCGTCGCCTACCTGGATCACCTGGCGTCCCTGCAGCCGCCGCGGCGTCTGGCCGTCGTCTCCTCCTCGCGCAATGCCGAGGAGGTGCTGCGCGGGGCTGGGCTGCGGGAGCGTTTCGAGTTCGTCGTGGATGGGAATGTGGCCGCCGCGGAAGACCTGCCCGGCAAGCCTGCCCCCGACACCTTCCAGCATGCGGCGGCGCTCCTCGGAGTGCCCGCGGACCAGGCGGTCGTCTACGAGGATGCCGTCTCGGGGGTTGCGGCCGGGGCTGCCGGCGGTTTCGCCGCCGTGGTCGGGG
>JAEWEZ010000090.1 GCA_023389045.1 Actinomycetes bacterium | reverse complement strand
ACTACCATCGACCCCACACCGCCTGCAGCGACCAGCCCCCGGCCTCACGCCTCCACACCGGCCTCGACAACGTCATGACCAACTACACCTAGTCCATCAGCTTGCGGCGCTGCGTGCCGCGTGGCGTGCCGCAGTCCTGGCCGATGAGAAGAGCAAGGAGCAGGGCAACGCGATGGTGGCCTTCCACGACTACCACCTGTTCCCGTTCTTCCACCGCCTCAGCGACCGACACCTGTACCCGTGCGTCCACGCACCCCACCGGCCCGACGAGGAGCACGCTCCCACTGATTTGTCCCACCTACCCGAGGATCTGGTCGAAATCGAGCCCGAGGCTGCCGACGACGGGGCGCGTCCGGTCATGGAAGCAGAGGATGCCCCTCCCGCGAGCGACGAGAGCGCGTGACACACCCCCCTTTCATGGGTCGAGAAGGTCGGGTAGCATCTGTAGTGCGGCAACTGCCTGGAGCTCACGAGAAAGTGGGTGCACCCAGGAGGCCGGGGACAGCTGTGGGACATATGTGCCCACCAACCCCTCGGTGCCGCCTAGCTTCTCCCTTAGAGGGAGCGCGAGGGCCCCTCTGGTCTCTGGATCGGAGGGGCCTTCGGCATGTTGGTTCGAGAAGCGCGACCGTCGCGGCTCGCCTGGGCGCGCCTGCGGGCCTCGTTGAGGCGAGCATTCATCGAGAGGATCGGGGCGCTGCGTCGCGCTTGGCCTCTCGAGCTCGCGAGATCTGCTGTTGAGGCAGTGGTGAGCTCAACGGAAATCCCGGATCGCGCATGAACTTCCCGCAGACGACCGCTCAGTGGGGCCACGTGTCGAGAATCGCTGGCATGGGTTCCGTAGTTATGGCGCTGGACAGCCCAGGCGACGGTATCAGCGCTTGGGCTGACCCCGTTTCGTAGGTCCAGTCGTTATGAGAGTCGTCCTGTTGCCCGCGGTCGCGGGCAGGGAGACTGGTCAGATCATGACGAACAGCAGGAAGCCTCACACCCCGGAGCAGGTCGTCCGTCAGCTCGGGCAGGCCGACAGGATGCTCACCGATGGTCAGGACGTCGCGACGGTGTGCCAGGAGCTGGGGGTGTCCGAGCAGACGTACTACCGGTGGCAGAACCAGTACGGCGGCCTCAAGGCCGACAACGCAAAGCACCTGAAGGAGTTGGAGAAGCAGAACGCGACCCTGAAGCGTCTGCTCGCAGAAACGGAAGCTGGAGAAGGCCGCGCTCAAGGAACTGGCTGAGGGAAACTTCTCAGCCCGCACAGACGCCGCGCCGCCGTCAATCACCTCCAGCGCACGTTGCGGGTGAGCGAACGAAAGGCGTGCCGTCTGGTCAGGCTGAACCGCTCCGCGTACCGGCGACCGCTCAAGGGCGACACGCTCACGGACCCGGATCGGGCGCTCAGGGAGTGGCTGCGCGCCTGGGCGAAGGACCATCCCCGCTACGAGTATCGGCGGGCGTATCACGACGCCCGCGCCGAGGGATGGGTGGTGAACCACAAGAAGATCCAACGCCTGTGGCGTGACGAAGAGCTCCGGGTCCCGCAGCAGCGTCGACGCAAGCGCGTCGGGTCCTCGACCATCGACGCGCCGAACGTGGTGTGGGCGGTGGACGTCCAGTTCAACGCCGACGAGCACGGACGATTGATCAAGATCTGCTCGATCGCCGACGAACACACCCGGGAATGCATCGGCGGCCTCGTGGAACGCTCGATTACCGCCGACCAACTCACCGCCCACCTCGAAGACCTCGTCGCCACCCGGGGCACCCCGACGATGCTCAGGTCAGACAACGAGCCGGAGTTCATCAGCAAGGCGATGGCCAACTGGGCTGGCACCCGCACCGGCCTGTCCTAAATCCCTCCGGGCTCGCCGTGGCGCAACAGGTACGTCGAATCGTTCACCAGCCGGATCCGCGACAAGTACCTCAACACCAACAGCTTCTACCCGCTGCTACACGCACAGGTCATCATCGACGACTGGAAGAACGAGTTCAACCACCACCGGCGGCACTCCTGGCTCGGCTACCTCACCCCAGCCAAGTACGCTCGGCAGTGCACCCATCACATGGAAACCGACGACCCACAGAACGTCCGGACCGAACCAAGGGGGCGGCTCAGAATCATGAGGACCTTTCACGGGGCTGCTGCCTGCCCAATGTCAGTCCAGAGGCGGGCACCGTATGTCGCGACAGAATCGGGGCGGATCGCAGGCTCAGGTTCTGCATGTCGATCACGTCCGTCCACGCACCAACCTGGCGCATATGAGTACCATTCTCAATAAAGAAGCGCAAACGAAAGCCCCGGCGAGATCGCACCGGGGCTTTCGTCGGAACGAGGCCGATACGTCAGTCGAGGAGGAATCGCGCTGCCTGCTCGGCGAGCGCGCGGAATGCCTTGCCGCGATGCGAGATGGCATCCTTCTCCTCGGGGGTCAGTTCCGCGCTCGAGCGCTGCTCCCCCTCGGGCTGGAAGATCGGGTCGTAGCCAAAACCACCCTCACCCCGTCGTTCAAAGAGCAGCATGCCCGGCATCTCCCCGCGCACGACGATTTCTTCCGCAGACCCGTCGGCACCACAGGGCGCCACGAGCGCCGCCGCGCACACAAAGCGTGCAGCGCGATGCTCAGCGGGGATGTCGGCGAGCTGCGCGAGGAGCAGGTCGATATTGCCCTCATCGTCTCCGTGTCGTCCCGACCAGCGGGCGGAGAAGATCCCGGGCGCTCCACCCAGCACATCCACCGCGAGACCGGAATCATCCGCGACCGCGAGCAGACCCGTGGCCTGCGCCGCTGCCCGCGCCTTGAGCAGGGCATTGTCTTCAAAGGTCACGGCATCCTCGACCACATCGGGCAGCTCCAGCCCCGCTGAAGAGATCACCGCCTCCGCAGGCAGATCCGGCACCACCGCGGTGAGGATGCGCTGCAGTTCGAGCAGTTTCTTCGCGTTATGCGAGGCGAGGATGACACGCGCGCCATCCGGCACCGACACGGTGGAAGGAGAGGTAGTCATCGCGTCTCCTCCAGGCTGGCCTGCTGAATGCGGGCGAGTTCTCCACAGCCCTGCACGGCAAGGTCGAGCAGCGCGTTCAGTTCGGAGCGGTCAAAGGGTGCGCCCTCGGCGGTGCCCTGCACCTCGATAAAGGCCCCTCCCCCGGTCACCACCACGTTCATATCGGTTCCCGCGGTGGAATCCTCCGCGTAGTCGAGATCGAGCACGGGGCGGCCGTCCACCACGCCCACGCTGATCGCGCTCACCGAATCGGTGAGAACCTGCGCCGCGGCGGGCAGGTCGGTGTGCCGTTTACCCCAGGAGATTGCATCGGCGAGCGCCACATACGCGCCGGTAATCGCGGCGGTGCGGGTGCCACCGTCGGCCTGCAGCACATCGCAGTCGAGCTGGATGGTGTTCTCCCCGAGCACACTAAGGTCAACGACGGCACGCAGGGAACGCCCGATCAGGCGGGAAATCTCGTGGGTGCGCCCACCGATTTTCCCCTTCACACTTTCACGGTCCGAGCGGGTGTTGGTTGCGCGCGGAAGCATCGCGTACTCCGCGGTGACCCAGCCGGTGCCGGAACCCTTCTTCCACCGCGGCACGCCTTCGGTGAAGGAGGCGGCGCACAGCACGCGGGTGCGGCCGAACTCGATCAGGGCGCTCCCTTCGGCGTGGTCCAGCCAGTTGCGGGTAATGCGCACCGGGCGCAGCTCGCTGGGCTGGCGGCCATCGTGGCGGGTGCCCGCCGGGGCGGTGGGAACGGAGCTCATCGCTCGCCTCCTCGTATCGTGATCAGGACACGTCGAGGATATCCAGCGGACGCGCCAGCTCGATCGGCCCGTCGAACACGTCGCGGGCTTCCGCAAGCGGCACCTGCGGATCGGTCCAGGCCGGGATATGCGTCAGCACAAGCCGCTTCACCTGGGCTTTTGCGGCAGCCTCTCCAGCACGGCGGCCCGTCAGATGCACGCCGGTGAAGCGGTCATCGCGGCCTTCGATGTAGCCGGCTTCGCACAGGAACACGTCGGCGCCCTGGGCGAGTTCTTCGAGCGCGGGGCAGGAATCGGTGTCACCCGAGTAGGTGAGAACGGATGTCCCGTCGGTGATCCGGAAGCCGTAGGCCTCGACGGGGTGCACCACTGCACGCACCTGGATCTGCAGCGGGCCGATCCGAATCTCGGTGCCGTCGGTGATGGTGCGGTAGTCGAAGGGCACCTCGGTGACGCCGGAGGGCACCGGGGTAGGGCGATCATGCACCTGGCAGAGACGGTCGGCGAGGTCGGCGGGCGCATGGATCGGCAGGAAGGGCAGATCGTTGCGCTCGTGGTAGGCGTAGAAGACTTCCAGACCGGTGAGGTCCAGGAAGTGATCGGGGTGCAGATGAGAAATCAGCACCGCATCGAGCGTCGAGGGGCAGATCACCCTCTGCAGCGAACCGAAGGCTCCTGAGCCGAGGTCGATGAGCACGCGCCAGGTGCGGCCTTCCGCATCCTCGCTTTCGAGCAGGTAGCTAGAAGCGGGGCCGTCGGGCCCTGCGTAGCTGCCAGAACAGCCGAGCACATGGAGTTTCACGGGGACACCACCGGGAGAGTCGAGGTCATCGTCACCATCGGGCCCAGGAATCGACGCGAAAGCCTCGCGAAAGTGCTTCCGTGCGCATCCGTCGTGGCCGTTTCAGCAAACACATGGCGGGGCGGCTCGTGCGTGGTGCGCTGCATCTGGCGCGCCTGCAGGGTGCGATACACATCCAGGGCGGTTTCCTCAGCAGACGAGACGAGCGTGACATTCGGGCCCATCACATAGGCGATCGGGCCGGCGAGCATCGGGTAGTGCGTGCAGCCGAGCACCAGGGTGTCCACACCAGCCTCCTGCACGGGCGCGAGATATTCGCGGGCCACCTCGATGAGCTCCTCGCCGTCGGTCTCCCCTCGCTCGACGAACTCCACGAAACGGGGGCAGGCGGCGGTGGTGATCTCCAGCGACGGGGCAGCCGCGAAGGCATCCTCGTAGGCGCCGGAAGAGACCGTGGCGCGGGTGCCGATCACGCCGATACGACCGTTACGGGTGGCGGCGACGGCGCGGCGCACCGCAGGCTGGATCACTTCGATCACGGGAACGTCGTAGCGTTCGCGCGCATCACGCAGCACCGCGGCCGAGGCCGAGTTACAGGCAATGACGAGCATTTTGACGCCGCGTTCCACGAGGCTGTCCATGATTCCCAGGGCCAGGGAGCGCACTTCCGCGATCGGACGCGGGCCGTAGGGGGTGTGGGCGGTGTCGCCAATGTAGACCAGCTCTTCCTTGGGCAGCTGGTCCAGGATGGCGCGGGCGACCGTCAGGCCGCCGACGCCGGAGTCGAAGATCCCGATCGGTGCGTCGTTCATCTACGCCAGGCTAGGCGTGCTCCGCGCCGGGGTCTGTGATGGCGCGCGCAGTGCGCCCGAACTCACAGGTAGCACGGGAAAGGCCTTAACCGCATCAGTCCATGCAGTGCAGCAAGCTTTCCTGCAGCACGGTGAGCAGTTCGTACACGGCGATCACAATCTCGGCGCCCCCGGCAGAGGTCTCGCCCGTATCAGCGCCCTCGACCCGCTCACCAATCTGCTGCAGCATCCGCACCGTGTCCAGGTCCCCGTCGCGTTCCAAACCGAGACGGTCGGCCAGCACGATCCGCACATCGTTCAGTGCCCGGGCAACGATCATCTGCTGCCGCTCGTCCAGGGTGACCTCGGAGGGACGCAGCCCGGAACGGTCCATGATTCCCATCAACTCGCGCAGATCAGCGAGCTTCTGATCGGCCAGATCCCGCTGCCCGAGGCGGCGCATCTCCTCCGCGTGTTCGGGGTCCTCACTGGCCGCCGGGAAGAGACGCTGCACGGCGCTGTCGGCTGGTTCACGCGCTTCCCGCGCCGCGAACTCCGCTTCGAGACGTTCCAGTGGATCGTCACTCTCCGCGGCCTGCTGCAGGGAGCGGCTGCCCGGTTCAATCCCGAGGTCCATGCGGATCAGGTCTGCGGTTTCCTGCGCAACCTGGGCAATGATCGCTTTTTCTTCTGATTCGAGGCGGCAGTAGCAGGAGCCGTCGGAGCGGCGTCGGAACAGATGCGCCATTAGTTCTCGTCGGTCCTCTCAATCGTGGCCTGCAAACCGTAGGAGTGCATGGCCTGCACATCCCGTTCCACCTGCTCGCGTGCACCACGGGAGACGACAGCGCGACCCTCCTGGTGCACCTGCATCATCAGCTTTTCCGCCACAGCCCGGGAGTACCCGAAGTAGCGACGAAAGACGAGCGACACATAGCTCATCAGGTTCACCGGATCATTCCACACCACCGTGCGCCACGGCCCCGTCGATGCACAGGCTTCCTCACCACGCACATCGGCCACGCCCACGGGACCGCGGGCAGGCGTGGCACTAGACCTGTCCTGCTGCACAATGCACCTCCCGATCGTGTGGCCCGGGACCGGCCAGACAGATTCCTGTACCTTCCTGTACCCCGGGTGCGGCTGAGTCTAGTGGGCCGCTGTGACAAACGAGTCGGCCGCCACACAGTGGGCACACTCTCCCGCTGCCGCCGAGGCCGCTACCGTGTGGGCGTGACCACCGCGCTGATGACCGATCTGTACGAACTGACGATGCTGGAAGCTGCCCGTCGCGCGGGCACGGCACAGCGTCGCTGCGTCTTCGAAGTCTTTACCCGTTCCCTTCCCAAGGGCCGCCGTTACGGCGCGCTCGCCGGCACCGACCGAGTGCTCCAGGCCATTACCGATTTTCGTTTCGATGAACAGGACATCGCTTACCTGCGGTCCACGGGCCTGCTCGCCGAGGAAACCCTGGATTTTCTGGCCTCCTACCGTTTCACCGGGGATGTGCACGGCTACCGCGAAGGCGAGCTGTACTTCCCCGGCTCACCCGTGTTGCGCGTGGAAGGCACCTTCGAGCAGGCGGTGATGCTGGAGACGGTGATCCTCTCGATCATCAACCACGACAGTGGCGTTGCCTCGGCCGGCTCGCGCATGACCACGGCAGCCCGCGGCCGCCCCTGCATCGAAATGGGTGGACGCCGGGTGCATGAAGAGGCTGCCGTCGCGGCTGCCCGCGCCGCCTATCTGGTGGGCTTTGCTTCCACCTCAAACCTCGCCGCCGGTGCCCGCTACGGAATCCCGGTGGCAGGAACCGCCGCGCATGCCTTCACCCTCCTCTTCGACACAGAAGAAGATGCGTTCCGCGCGCAGCTGGCCGCCCAGGGACCCAACACGGCACTGCTCGTGGACACCTATGACGTGGAACAGGCGGTGCGCACCGCCGTGGACTTTGCCGGCCCAGCCCTCGGCGCGGTGCGCCTGGACTCCGGCGATCTCGAACAGCAGGCCGCCTGGCTGCGGGAACTGCTCGACTCCCTCGGCGCCACCTCCACCCGCATTACCGCCACCGGCGATCTGGATGAGTACCGTCTGGAAGATCTCAGCGACGCCCCCGTGGACGGCTACGGTATCGGCACCAAACTCGTCACCGGCGGTGGGCACCCGGCGCCCGGTTTCGTCTACAAGCTGGTGGAGCGGGAGGGGGCCGACGGGGCGATGCACCCGGTGGCCAAGAAATCCCAGGACAAGCAGACCCTCGGCTGCGGAAAGCACGCCTACCGTCTGATCACCGAGGGCACCGCCCGGGCAGAACTCGTGCTGCCCGGTGACGCCGAGGTGGAGGAGTTCCAGCGGGAGCTGCGCAGCGCTCTCACCGACCGCAGCGCGCAGGAGCAGTGGGAGCGCACGCAGGTGCAGCCCCTGCAGGTTCCTCTGATGCGCGGTGGGGAGCGGGTCGAGGCTGTCTCACCCGCTCAGGCGGTGCTGGCGGCGCGGGAACATCACGCGGTGTCGGTTGCGCAGCTCGGTATCAGTGCCGATGAGGGGCCCGACGGGCCGGTGGCGATCCCGACCATCACCGACGGGACGGCGGCAGCGGCGCTCTTCAGCTAAGCCGCTCGCAGTACCAGGGGCCAGCCCGAGGAATCACCCCGTCGGGCTGGCCCAACAAACAACCCCGTCGGCCCATCCTGCCGGCGCACTCACGGTAGGGCTCAACGCCGCCCCACAAACCATCCGCGAACCATGTCGATCCGAGCCTGCAACTGCTCGGCACTGGCCTGCGGAACCGCAGGCCCGCCGCAGCGCGTGCGCAACGTGGTGTGCACGGAACCGTGCGGGGTGCCGGAGCGGCGCGCCCACGCCGAGACCAGGGAGCTGAGTTCCTTGCGCAGGTCCATGAGCCGGCGGTGGTCGCTGACCCCGCTGTTCTCGGCCGAGGCTGCAGTGCGGGAACGACGTGCCTGCTGCTGCGCCTGATGCTGCTGCAGCACCGTGCGCATCTGATCGGCATCGAGCAGCCCCGGGATGCCCAGGAACTCCTGCTCATCCTCACTGCCCACGAGGCCACCGGCCCCGTATTCGCCGCCATCGAAGAGCACCCGGTCGAAGGCCGCCTCGGATTCGAGGGCCTCAAAGCTCATCGTCAGCTGCTCGGAGGCACGCTCCTCGCGGTTGGCTTTCTCGATTTCGTGGTCGTCCAGGCCCGTGCGCGGATCGCCCTCAGGAGGGCGACGGTCCAGCACGTGATCGCGTTCGGCTTCCATCGCGGCGGCATGCGCCATCAGGATCGGCACCGAGGGAATGAAGACGCTCGCGGTTTCCCCGCGCGTACGGGACCGCACAAAACGCCCCACCGCCTGCGCGAAGAACATGGGCGTGGCGGTCGAGGTGGCGTACACGCCCACCGCCAGGCGCGGCACGTCCACGCCTTCGGAGACCATGCGCACCGCCACCATCCAGCGGTCCTGGGAGGCGGAGAAGTCTTCGATACGTTTACCGGCCCCGGCATCATCCGAGAGCACCACGGTCGGCTTCTCGCCCGTGAGGCGGGCGAGAATATCGGCGTAAGCACGCGCGGCTTTCTGGTCGGTGGCAATCACCAGGCCACCCGCATCCGGCACGTTCTTTCGCACCTGGGTGAGGCGGCGATCAGCGGCCGAGAGCACCGCCTGGATCCACTCCCCCTGCGGGTCGAGCGCCGTGCGCCAGGCCTGCTGGGTAATGTCCTTGGTTTCCTGCGCGCCGAGCTGCGCCGAGACCTCATCGCCGGTCTTGGTGCGCCAGTGCATCCGCCCGGAATAGGTCATGAAGAGCACCGGGCGCACCACATGGTCGGCGAGCGCCTGCGCATACCCGTAGGTGTAATCCGCCTTGGAACGCAGGAAACCCTCGCCATCGGGCTCATAGGTAACGAAGGGGATCTGCGCGTCATCCGAGCGGAAGGGCGTTCCCGTCAGGGAGAGCCGGCGGGTGGCCGGGTCGAAAGCATCACGCACACCATCACCCCAGGTGAGGGCGTCACCGGCATGGTGGATCTCGTCGAGGATCACGAGGGTGCGATCCGCTTCCGTGCGGGCGCGGTGCAGGGCCGGGTTCATGCCGACCTGCGCGTAGGTGATCGCCACGCCCTGATAGTGGGCACCGTGGGTGCCCTGGGCGTTGGTGAAGTTGGGGTCCAGGGCGATGCCGACGCGGGCTGCGGAGTCCGCCCACTGCGCCTTCAGATGCTCCGTGGGAGCCACAACGGTGACACGCCGGACCACACCCTGCGAGAGCAGACGTGCTGCGATCTGCAGGGCGAAAGTGGTCTTGCCAGCGCCCGGGGTTGCCACCGCCAGGAAGTCCTTGGGGGCAGAGCGGTCGTAGAGGTCCAGGGCCTCCGCCTGCCAGGCGCGCAGCTTCGGGACAGTGCCCCAGGCAGCGCGTTCAGGGTAGGCCGGAGGGAGCGACCGGGCGGCAGCCTCAGAGGGGTGGCGCGGGTCGTGATGGGAGGAGACAGGCGAAGGAGTCACAGCGCGATCCACCGTACCGCCGCGGTGCGACAAACAAGAGCCACCGGCGGTGTGATGACCTCGACAGGCCCGGTTTCAGCGCGCAGGCCTCACCGACTGATCAGCGCATTTGCCGACGCTCAGCGTCGCCCGCCGAAGAGGCCACCCAAGAAACCGCGGCCGCCGGAGCCACCTTTACCGTCGCCGCCGTCCCCGTCCTGCGGGTCACGGATCCCGTCGTAAATCTCCTTGCACTGGGGGCAGACGGGGTACTTCTTGGGGTCACGCCCCGGCACCCAGACCTTCCCGCACAGGGCGATCACCGGCGAGTTCGACAGCGCTGCCTGCGCGATCTTGTCCTTGCGCACGTAATGCGCGAAGCGGTCATGATCGCCGTCATCGGTGCGCTCTTCCTGCTCCTGCTTCTGCCGATCCAGCACCGCAGTCGAGGTCGGGGACGCTCCGGGATCCTCGCGGTAGGGGTCCAGGCGCGAGGGATCCGACGGCGTGCTCATCTCGGATGCACAGATCATCGGTGAGATCTGGCTGCGGAACTGCGCGCGTGCGGTGCGGGCCACGGGTCCTCCTGGGTCGATGCGGGCGTGCCCGAAGCCTAACCGTTCTGCCCAGGGCTCCGCAGGGAACCCCTCCCCTAACCGGGACACACCGATATCACCGGCGCCTCCCCTCGCAGGCTGTTCCGCAGCGGTAGCGTCGGACTACATTCACCCCTGCGTCCAGCCGAACCGTGAGGTGCCCATGAACTCCCTGGCAGCCCTGCCCGCCCAGGTAATGGACCAGCTGTACCGCATCGGTGCCTCGCTGCCGCTGCGCCTGGGCATCGCGGTCATCGCACTCCTGGCCAATATCGCCTTTTACCTGCCCAAGGTGCCCTCAGCCACCCCCGGGGTGAGTATCCCCGGGCTCGACAAGGTGGTGCACGTGGCGATTTTCGCCCTCACCGTGTGGGCGATCGGCAGGCTCCTCGCTCCCCTGAAGCGCTTCCCCATGGGGTGGGTGGTGATTCTCGCCGCCGTCCACGCCGGCCTCATCGAGCTGCTGCACACGCTGCTCCCCAACCGCTCTGCCGATCCCTGGGATCTGGTGGCCGATCTCGGTGGCATCGTGCTGGGGCTCGGCTGCTGGTGGTACGAGCGACGCCTCATCGCTCAGCAGATGGAAGACAACGTCGAGGACGAGGAATACCTCGAGTACGCGCAGGACGAGCCCCAGGCCTAACCGACCCCGAGCCCGATCACCGCGTATCAGCGCAGTGTCTGCGAGCGTGCATCAGCGCAGCGTCTACGAGCGCGCATCCGCGCGACGCCTCGGATCGGGGGCGGCGGCAAGCAGTCGCTTGGTGTAGTCGTCCTGCGGATCGTCGATCACCTGAGCGCTCAGCCCGCGTTCCACCACGCGCCCCTCATGCATAACCAGCACCTCATCGCTGTAGCGGCGAGCACTGCCGAGGTCGTGCGTGATGTACAACACCGCAAGCTGTTCATCGCGACGCAGCGCATCGATCAGATCCAGCATTTCCTTGCGGATCGAGGTGTCGAGCATCGACACCGGTTCATCGGCCAGCAGAACCTTCGGGCCAGCGGCGAGGGCACGCGCAAAAGACACACGCTGCCGTTCACCACCGGATAGCTCATGCGGGAAACGATCCAGGTAGTGCTCAGCGGGTTCCAAACCCACGCGAGCCAGCAACTGCGTACAGCGCGAACGCACCTCGTCGTTCCCCGACACCTGCTGGTGGATTCGCACGGCACGCCCCAGGGTGTAGCTGATGCGGCGCAAAGGGTTCAGCGAGGCAAAGGGGTCTTGCAGGGTGAGCTGCACATCCCCGGTGTATTCGCGGAACTCTCGGCCGCCCCGGGCCTTCACCGTCCGCCCCTCCAGCACAATCGCGCCACTGGTTTGGGGGATGAGCTGCGCAAGAATCCTGCCGAGGGTGGACTTCCCCGAGCCGGACTGACCCACCAGGGCCGTGACCATGCCGCGGCGCAGCTCCACATCCACCTCATCGACCGCACGCATCGTGCGGCGTGAACCCCAGGGCACGCTGCGGCCTCCGAGGGAGAACTCCTTCACGATGCGGCGGCCCTCCAGGACCACCTCGGCTCCCTCGAACAGGGCACCCGTGGGCGGAACAGACGCATTCACAGTGCTCATGCCGCAAGACTCCCCAGATCGGCCAGTGCGGTCAGCAGGTGGCGGGTGTACGGGTGGCGGGCATCGCGCCACACCTGCAGCGACGGCCCGTACTCCACGAGACGGCCGCGGCGCATCACCGCGATCGAATCGGAAATCTCCAGCAGAAGCGCCAGATCATGCGTGGTGAACACAATCGCGAAACCGTACTGCTCACGCAGCGCCACAATCTGGTCGATCACATCGCGCTGCACCAGCAGATCCAGTGCCGTCGTCGGCTCATCCATGAAGATCACGTCGGGCTCCAGAACCAGCGCGATAGCGATCGCCACGCGCTGTTTCATCCCGCCGGAGAGCTCATGCGGATAGGCGTGGATCCGCTCGGGGTCGATCCCCACCCGGCGCAGATGCTCCTTGGCAAGCTCGGTGCGTTCGCTCGGGCTCATCTGCGGGCGATGCACCCGCAGCACGTCATCGAACTGTTCATGAATCGAGGTGACCGGGTTCAGCGCATTCATGGCGCTTTGGAAGACCACCGCGATTTCACTCCAGCGCAGGGCCCGCAGTTCGCGGTCCTCCAGAGAGAGCAGGTCGATCTCGCGCCCGTCTCGCGTGTGGTAGGTGACCTCACCGCCGACCACCTGGGCCGGGGGTCGCAGCAGACGGGTGATCGCTGTGGTCAGGGTGGATTTTCCGGATCCGGATTCACCGGCGAGACCCAGGATTTCCCCGCGGTGCAGGGTCAGCGACACATCCTGCACGGCGTGGACCGTGCCGTGATCGGTGGGATAGTCCACGCTCAGGGAACGCACCGAAATGACCGGGTCACTCTCCACGGCGGTCGAGCGGATCTGCGCTGGCGCGTCCAGGCTGTGTTCGGCAGAACCCTCCGCTGGCGTGCCGGCTGTCCCGTCGGCACCATGAGCCCCGTCGGCATCATCGGTTCCGACCGATCCGTCGGCTCCCATCACCCCGTCGGAACCTTTCAGCACCGCCGCGTCAGCAGCCGCGTGCACGGTACCGCCACCGGCCTGCGCCTGCGCGGTCACGGCATCGGCTCCCGCCGCAAGGCTTCCGCGGGCGGCTCGACGACGCGCCTTACCGGTGCGCAGTCGCGGATTGGCATGCTCGTCGATACCGAAGTTGATCAGTGCCAAGCCCGCACCAATCACCGCGATGGCAAGGCCCGGCGGAACGAACCACCACCAGGCACCCACCAGAAGCGCCTGACCGGCCTGCGCGAAGTAGAGCATCGAGCCCCAGCTGACCGTGGTCAGCGACCCCAGTCCGAGGAAGGAAAGCCCCGCCTCGGAGAGGATGCCGCCGATCACGGAGAACAAGAACCCGGAGGCGACCAGCGGCAGCTGATTGGGCAGCACCTCGAAGAGCATGATTCGCCAGCGGCTCTCCCCCGTCGCTCGGGCGGCCACCACGAACTCACGGTTACGCAGCGACATGGTTTGCGCGCGGATCACACGGGCGGCACCCGCCCAGGAGGTGATCGCAATGACGAAGGCGATCGCAAACAGGCCACGCGAAGGCAGGTAACCGGTCAGCACGATCAGCAGCGGCATCCCGGGAATCACCAGGAAGACGGCGGTGAGGATGTACAGCAGGTCGTCGGCCCATCCGCGCAGATACCCGCCGAGCAGACCGATCAGCACCGACAGCACCTGGGAGACAACCCCGGCCACCAGACCAACCAGGAGCGAAACCCGCGCCCCATGCACAAACTGGGAGAAGACGTCCTGCCCACTCTGGGTGGTTCCCATCCAGTGCTTTGCCGAGGGCGCTTCCAGCAGGTCATAGCTGGTGGTTTGCGGGTCGAAGCGCGCCACCATCGGGCCGAAAATCGCGATCAGAACAAACAGGGCAACGATCGCGAGCCCCACTCGCACTTTGCCGGACTGAGGAATCAGGAAGGAGATGCTCATGGCTCAAGCCCCCTGTCGAGTACGCGGGTCCAGGACGACGTAGGCCGCATCAGCCAGCAGGTTCGCCACAATCACCGCCATCGAGATGATCAGGAACATTCCCTGCATGAGCGGGAAGTCCTGGGCTTGCACGGCCCGGAAGAGGGAGTACCCCACCCCGGGATAGTTAAAGATCACCTCGGTGAGCATGGAACCGCCCACCACGGCGCCGAGGGATAGAGCAAAACCGGTGATCGACGGGAGGATCGCGTTACGCGCCGCATAGTTCATCAGGACCATCCGCCGCGGAAGGCCTTTAGCCTCCGCCATCGTCACGTAGTCCTCACCCAGCACGGTGACCGTCATATTGCGCATCGAGAGCACCCAGCCGGCGAAGGACGCGAGCACGATGGTGATGGCCGGCAGTAGCGCGTGATAGATCACCGATCCGATGAAAACGGCGCTGAACTCGGGGAACAGAATGCGGTTATATCCACCGGCGTTCGGGAAAATCCCCCAGTTCACCGAGAGGACGAGCACCAGCAGCAGAGCCATCCAGAAGTACGGGATCGCATTGAGGAAGGTCAGCGCGGGCAGGGTGTGATCGCTCCAGGTGCCGCGGCGGAAGGCCAGGATCACGCCCAGACCCGTGCCCAGCAGGAAGCTGACAATGGTTGCGACACCCACCAGGCCGATGGTCCAGGGCAGGGATTGCCCGATCACTTCACTGACCGGCACCGGGTACTGGCTGAGCGAGATCCCCAAATCACCGGTGAACAGGCTCTTGAGGTAGTCGATGTATTGCACGGGAAGCGGATCATCGGTCAGGCCATAGGCCTCGGCGATGGCTTCCTTGGCGGCGGGGTCGATGGTGCCCTGCGATCCCTCCAGCAGAATCGCCACCGGATCGCCCGGCATCATCCGCGGGATGAGGAAGTTCAGGGTCAACGCGGCCCAGGCAATAAAGAGGTAGAGAGCGAGTTTGCGCAGTAAATACTTCATGGCGGCCTCCTTCCGATGTGTCAGACGGGGTTAGTCGGTGCTGCGGGTGAGGTTGCGCAGCACCAGAACCCTGTCGAGGGAGCTGTAAGGGGCGCCCAGTGCGTACGGATTTTCTTCGGTGGGGAAACCGGTCCAATAGGTCGTGCAGTAGTTGAACCAGTTGGGGGCGACCACGACGGGCAGGGTCGGCATTTTCTCGACCATGATCTTTTCGAGGCCGTCGATGCACTCCTGCTGCACGGCTTTATCGTCCGTGGAGGTGTATCGGGCCAGGTACTCGTCGGTTTCGTCGTCGTACCAACGCTGGAAGTTGGCGAGTACTTTCCCGTCATCGCTGCGGTGATGGGAGGAGAGCATCGAGCGGTACATGAACCACGGGCTGGAACCGGCCGAGACGATGGAAAGCGTGACGTCGAATTTCCCGGAGTTGCGTTTTTCGATCCATGCTTCGAGGGAGACGCCGCGCGGGGTGAGGTTCACGCCCACTGCCCGCAGCTGTTCGCCGATGATCTGGGTGACGGTCACCCAGTCCACGAAGGTGGAGGGGAACTCGAGCACCAGGTCGAGCGGTTCCCCGTCGGCTCCCACTCGCACACCGTCTGCGCCGCGCGGGTAGCCGGCGGCGTCCAGCACGGATTCTGCTTCCTTGGGATCATAGACGAATTCCAGGCCCTTGTATTCCTCGCTGATGTATTTCTCGAAGGTGGGCCGGGGCAGGGCGGTGGGGTGCGGCGGTGGCACATACCCGTACATGGCGATATCGGCGATGAGTTTGCGGTCGATCGCCAGGGAGATCCCGCGGCGCAGTTCGATGTTTTGCCACTTCTCCCGCTCGAGGTTGAAGGTGAGATTGACGGCGCCGAGACCGGGGTAGAAATGGCCGCGGTGTTCGGGGTCGTGGTTGATGAAGACTTTCTCGACATTGGCCACGAAGCCGCCGGACCAGTCGATCTCTCCCGCCTGGAGGGCGGTGTTGAAGGTTTCGGGGGTGAAGGAGGGCCAGAACAGTTCGGGCACTTCAAACTCATCGGCTGCCCAGTGGTCCTCGTTTTTCACGAAGGTGTAGAGCTGGTCTCCGAAACGCCCGAGTTTGTAGGGGCCGGAGCCCACCGGTTCGGCGATCGTGTCGCCGACCACGTCGATGGTTTCAAAAATATGTTTGGGAACGACGTAGGTGGCGCGCAGGGTGGGCGCGAAGGCGAAGGAGGGTGCTTTGAAGGTGACGCGCACCGTGTTCTCACCGGTGATCTCGGCGTCTTTGACGGGAAGCGCGGCGCCATTGGTGGCGGGCTCATCGCGCAGTAGAAGGAGCGAGTAGACGACGTCCTCGACGGTGAGGTCTTTCCCGTCGGTCCATTTCACGCCCTGACGCACCTGAATATCGGCGGCCGTGCCGTCGTCGCTGAACTCGATGCTTTCAGCCAGCCACGGCACAGGGTTTTCCGCATTGATCGAGGTGGTCAGCATCAAGGGCTCGTAGATGATGCCGTTTGCCCCGGAGAGCGCGGTGGGCGAGAACGGGTTGAAGTTCGCGTTGTAGGTGGTCACGTCATTGGCGTGAATCCGCAGCGGCGGCGCCCCCGAGGATGTTGCGGATTCAGGTGCGCATGAGGTGAGGCCTCCGGCGAGGCCGGCACCGGCGCTGACGCCGAGCCCCGCGAGCAAGGCGCTGCGGCGCGAAAACG
Source organism: Actinomycetes bacterium (assembly GCA_023389045.1). Taxonomy (GTDB): domain Bacteria; phylum Actinomycetota; class Actinomycetes; order Actinomycetales; family Dermabacteraceae; genus Brachybacterium. The sequence continues at coordinate 17,742 of JAEWEZ010000090.1, read as the reverse complement.
ATGGTGTTGCTGTCATCGGCGGACCCCTCCTGTCCTACACGGTGCGGGTCGGGGCTTGATGTCAGCTCATGGAGTGCAGCGGTCCTCCCCGCGCGCTCACAACCATCATCGGTGTGACCCACACAACATGCGGACACGGTACAGAAGTGACTTCCGCGAAAACAGCAAATGAACTGAACTTCGTTCCTTCTGGCAGGTTCCACCGGAAGGACCGGTACGAAAGTGCTAAAAACCGTGCGGCCCGCCCCGGGAGAACCGGGGCAGGCCGCACGGTTGCGTCTGCGGCGACGTCACGGCAGGTCAAAGCCGTGGTGAGAGCCGACGGGCCTCAGCCCTTCATGACGACGACGGGCCTCAGCCCTCCAGGAAAATCTCGTCCGCATGGATCGCCGGCATGGCACCGGTGATGGTGTCCACCGTGCCGAGCTCCTCGCGCGCCACCTGCTCCACCGCATTGGCCACGGCCTTCGTCACGCCCTCGTTGAAGACGCTCGGAATGATGTACGTGGGGTTGAGCTCCTCATCGGTGACCACGTCGGCCAGCGCAGCGGAAGCCGCGAGCAGCATCCGGTCACTTACATGTGTGGCGCGTGCATCGAGCAGGCCGCGGAACACGCCGGGGAAGGCGAGCACATTGTTGATCTGGTTGGCGAAGTCGCTGCGGCCGGTGGCGACCACCTCGGCATGCTTTGAGGCCTCGGCCGGGTCGATCTCCGGGGTGGGGTTGGCCATCGCGAAGACCACCGAGCGGTCCGCCATCGTGGCCACGTCATCGGCGGTGAGGATATTGCCGGCGCTCACACCGATAAACACATCCGCCCCGGCCACAGCGTCCTTGAGGGTTCCGGTCATGCCTTCGCGGTTGGTCACCTCGGCGATCCACGGCAGTCGGCCCACCAGGCCGGGCCGGTTCGCGTGCACAATCCCGTCGATATCGCAGACGGTGATGTTCCGCGCCCCCGCGGCCCGCAGCAGACGCAGGATCGCGGTGCCCGCAGCACCCGCGCCGGAGAGCACGATCCGGGCGGTGGAGATGTCCTTCTCGACCACGCGCAGGGCGTTACGCAGGGCGGCAACCACCACGATCGCGGTGCCATGCTGGTCGTCGTGGAAGACGGGGATGTCCAGTTCAGCGCGCAGGCGGTCCTCGATTTCGAAGCAGCGCGGCGCCGAGATGTCTTCCAGGTTGATGCCGGCGAAGACCGGGGCGATCGCTTTAACGTGCGCGACAATCTCATCCACGGTGTGCGCGTCCAGGCAGATCGGGAAGGCGTCAATGTCGGCAAAACGCTTGAAGAGCGCGGCCTTGCCTTCCATCACCGGCATGGCCGCGAGGGGGCCCAGGTCGCCCAGGCCCAGGATGGCGGAACCGTCGGTCACCACCGCAACCGTGTTGCGCTTGATGGTCAGACGGCGGGCGTCCTCGGGGTTATCGGCGATGGCGCGCACCACGCGGGCTACACCCGGGGTGTACACCATGGAGAGGTCATCGCGGTGGCGGATCGGCACCTTTGATTCGATCTTGAGTTTGCCGCCCAGGTGAGCCAGGAAGGTGCGGTCGGATACCTTCCCCAGTTCCACCCCGTCGATCGCCCGCAGCGCCTCGACCACCTGCATAGCGTGGTCGTGCCCGGCGGTCAGCGCGGTGATATCGGCGCGCAGGCGTTCCGTGCCGGAGGCGGAGACGTCCAGTGCGGTGACCGTGCCTCCGTGTCGTTCGATGCAGCCGGTGATATCGCTGACCGCAGCGGACTGCGCGGCGAACTCAAGGCGGATGGTGATGGAGTAGCTCACGGATGGCGTCGGTGACATGCGGCCAGGATATACGCGCTGGCTCGGTCTCGCTCCGTTTCCTACCGACTCTCTTGACCTCCCCGGTCCGCGCCTGGCTCCCGTCGTCTCCCCCGCACTTTTCATGCGCCGAAAACCCGTCGGACCCACACCCGAGGAACGGGTGTGGGTCCGGGGTGTCAGCTCCTCAGCGCAGGGGCCGACGGGCAAGGCGGCGTGTACGAATCCGCCTCAGGGGCTATGCGGGCTTGGAATCACAGCTGGAACGGTGCCACTTCCGCGTTCCACCAATCCCAGATCTGGCGGGCAGCGCCTTCCTGCTGGCCGTAGCGCTCGGGGTGAGCGGAGACCTGCACGGCCTGGCACGCATCGCTGAAGGGGCGGTTGTGGTAGTCCGGACGCACCTGCATGAGGCCCAGGTTGTTGGTGTGCGGGGCGAAGCCGAGGAAGGCTTCGGTCGCGAGCTTCTTGTTGCGCACCTGGTCGTAGGTGCCCCAGCCGGTGGCAGGACGCTGCTGGAACATACCGCCGGAGTCGTGATCGACCTCGGGGCCATAGTTGTACAGCCAGGCTTCCACGATCGAGGTGGCGATCGCCATCTGGATACCCAGGGCATCCACCCCATGTGCCTTACCGATCGCGATGATGAACTTCGCGTTATCCACCTGGGTGGGGGTCATGTTGTGCAGGTCGAAGCCCTGATGCGTCTCGATACGCGTCATGAACTCCTCGCTCCAGACCGGATCGGCCTTGGCGGGGGCCGCGACCACGGCGGTGGTGGCCACTGCGGCGGTGCCCACAGCGCCGAGGCGGAAGAGGTTGCGGCGGCTGAGGTCGGTCGTGGAGGTCGTCGGGATCGAGGGGGTCATGGCATCTCCTTCGTCATGTGGACTTGGTCGGCGCTGGAGGGGCCAGCACCGTGCCATCTGTCTTCGACGCTAGCGAGACCATTCCGTGACCTGAACCGTCCTTTCGTGCCATTTGCCTCGTCACTTCGCACCAGATCGGCCTGATTTTCCTCCCTCTTACCGAGAGTTTTGAGGCGTGTCTGGGCAGGTACGTGCTTTGTGCCCGGTCTGCGGCACTCGGGGTGGGTATATGCCGGCCGACGGTGCTGCGTGGAGGGGCGCGTTGCGCTGAGTGCGGCGCGATTCCCTCAAAGCGCTGCGATTCCCGGAAAGCGCCGCGGTTACCTTAGAGCGCCGCAATCGCGGCCCGGATACGTTTATCCGAGACGGTCTGTTTCGTGCCGAGGGTTTGGGCAAACAGACTCACCCGGAACTCCTCAATCAGCCAGGGGATTTCCTGCGCATCGGGCTCGGCGAGGCGCCGCGCGGAGAGGCGACTGCGGGCCTGCTCCCACACCTGGCAGACCACCTGCAGCTGCCATTCGAGCTGCTCGTCTCGATGCGGGTTCTCCTGCATTTTTTCCAGACGGATCCGGTCTGCTTCCAGATAGCGGGGCAGATCAGCCAGGTGGGTGATCCCGGTGCGGGAGATGAATCCTTCGGTGAGCAGACCGTCGGTGTGTTCTCGCAGACGGGTCAGGCGATCCAGGATCGACAGCGCCGACACTTTCGACAGGGCCCGGTGGACGGCGGCTCCGGCGGCGAGCGCGGATGCCGCATCCCGTACGGCCTGCCGCGCGATCTCGTCGTGCTGTTCCCGCACTCTCGCAAGCAGCGCCTGGTAGGCCTCGCGGTCGCGCACCTGCCCCTGCCCCACGAGGTGTTCTGTGGCGGCGCGGGAGGCGTCGGCGAGAAGCGCCGCCGTGGAGGCGTACCTCGAGCCGGCCACCGCGAGTTTCGTCGGATTGGGCAGTCCGGTGAGTACCCCGCCGAGGTCCGCCCCGAGGTCCCGATCGATCATGGCGATCACGCCGGCGCGATGCGCGAGGGCCTGCTCATCGGCGCTCGCAAGCACTGTGAGGTCGATCCGTTCAAGACGCCCGTCGGCCCCACGGATAGCCACCAGCGCCGGGTAACCGGTGACTTTCAGCCCACCCGTGCGGGATTCATACACAGCGGGCACTCCCCCGGCGGGGAACTCCTGCAGGTCACGCTGAGCGAGGTCCTCCCCCTGCGTGGACACGGAAGCGTCCATGCGTTTCTTTAGGCGTGCTTTGAGCGCGTCGAGGTCATCGCCGGCACCAACCTGCCGGCCTTTCGCATCGACCACCCGGAAGTGCATCCGCAGGTGGGCGGGGAGCTTCGTGAGGTCGAACTCGGGTCCGTACAGTTCGAGGTCATCGGGTACCCCGGGCAGGGCCACGAGTTCATCAGCGACGGCTTCGAGGAAGGGCTCCCCGGCGTCGGGGTCGTCATCGTGGAGGGTGGCGGCCACGGCTTTGGCGCGTTCCGGGGCGGGCACGAGGTGGCGGCGGATCGGTTTGGGCAGGGTGCGGATCAGCTCGGTGACGAGTTCTTCGCGCATTCCCGGCACCAGCCAGTCGAAGCCGCGGGGGGTGAGACGGTTCAGCACGGCCAGCGGCACCGTCGCGGTCACCCCGTCGTGCCCCTGCGCCCCGATCTGCCCAAAGGAGTAGGTCAGCGGCAGGGTGATATCGCCCTGCACCCAGGTGTCGGGGAAGTCGGCGTGGATCGCCGCCGCTACGGATTCGTCGGCGGCGAGGAGGTCTTTTTCGGTGAGGGTGAGCAGGTCAGGGGTCTTGTGCCGCTGTTTCTTCCACCAGGCATCGAAGTGGCGGCCGGAGACAACGCTCGCCGGAATCCGCGCGTCATAGAAGGAGAAGATTTGCTCATCGCTGATCAGCAGGTCGCGACGGCGGGTTTTCGCTTCGAGTTCTTCGAGCTGCTCGATCAGGGCGCGGTTGTCGCGGAAGAAGTGGTGGCGGGTGCGCCAGTCCCCTTCGATCAGGGCATGCTGAATGAAGATGTCGCGGGCTGCCTCGGGATTGATCTTTCCGTAGCCCACCAGGCGGTCGGCGGCGAGGGTGACGCCGTAGAGAGTCACCCGTTCGTGGGCCATGGCGGAGGACTGTTTGCTCGACCAGTGCGGTTCGGAGTGGGAGCGGCGCACCACATGCGCGCCGATCTCTTCCGCCCAGCGCGGGTCGATCTGGGCGGCAAGGCGTCCCCACAGGCGCGAGGTTTCCACGAGTTCCGCGCACATGACATAGTCGGGGCGTTTCTTCGCTAGGGCCGATCCGGGCCAGAGGGCGAAGCGGGCGCCGCGCGCTCCGGTGTATTCGCGGGTGCGGTCATCGAAGAGTCCGACGTGGCTCAGCAGCCCCGCGAGCAGCGCCTGGTGGATCCGGTCCGGGGAGGCCGGGGTGTCATTCATGTGCAGGTCTGCATCGCGTGCCATCTCCCGCAGCTGCGCATGTAGGTCCCACCATTCGCGGATCCGCAGGTAGTGCAGGTACTGGCTCTTCACCTCGCGTTTGAAGGCGGAGGCAGAGAGTTCTTTGCGGCGCTCGCTGAGGTGGTTCCACAGCTTCAGGAAGGTCAGGAAATCGCTGGTGTCGTCGTCAAAGCGTTTGTGCTGTTGCCGGGCTTGCGTTTCCTGCCCGAGGGGGCGTTCGCGCGGATCCTGAATCTCGAGGGCGGCGACGATCACGAGTACTTCGCGTAGCGCACCGAGACGGTCCGCCTCGATCAGCATCCGCGCCATCCGCGGGTCCAGGGGGAAGCGGGAGAGCATCCGGCCGACGGGGGTGAGGCGACGACCACCGGGGGCGCGCGGGGCGTTCTCGATCGCACCGAGTTCTTCCAGGAGCCGCACACCGTCGGTCACCGCGCGACTTGCCGGCGGTTCCACGAAGGGGAAGGACTCCACATCACCCATCCCCATCGAGGTCATCAGCAGCACCACGGAGGCCAGGGAGGTGCGCAGAATCTCCGGTTCGGTGAACTCGGGGCGGGTCTCGAAGTCTTCCCGGGAGAACAGGCGGATCGCGATACCGGGGGCGGTACGGCCGGAGCGGCCGGAGCGCTGGTTCGCACTTGCCTGCGAGATCGGTTCGATGGGCAGGCGCTGCACCTTGGTGCGCTGGGAGTAGCGGGAGATGCGGGCAAGGCCCGAGTCGATCACGTAGGTGATCCCGGGGACCGTCAGGGAGGTTTCGGCGACGTTCGTGGCCAGCACGATCCGCCGGTAGGTGCCGGGCGGGGGCGGGGTGAAGATTTTCTGCTGGTCCTGGGCGGAGAGGCGGCCGAACAGCGGGAGCACTTCGACGGGTAGGGAGGTGCGCCCGCGGGTTCCGCGACCGAGGTGGTCGCGCAGCACGTCGGAGATCTCACGGATCTCCCGTTCGCCGGGGAGGAAGATGAGGATGTCGCCGGGGCCTTCGGCGCAGAGTTCATCGACGGCGTCGGTGATGGCCTCGGTGAGATCGCGTTCGATCGAGTGGATGTCTTCGAGCTCGTTGTCCTCGTCGATCTCCGGTTCCAGCACGAGGGGCCGGTAGCGGATTTCGACGGGGTAGGTGCGCCCGGAGACCTCGATGATCGGGGCGGGAATGGCGCTGCCATCAGCGGCACGGCGCGCGAAATGCGCGGCGAAACGTTCCGGATCGATCGTCGCGGAGGTGATCACGACCTTGAGGTCCGGGCGCTCGGGCAGGATCTGCTTGAGGTATCCGAGGATCACGTCGATCGTCAGGGAACGCTCATGGGCTTCGTCGATCACGATCGCGTCGTAGCGGCGCAGCAGACGGTCGCGCGAGATTTCCGCAAGCAGGATCCCGTCGGTCATGACCTTCAGACGGGTTCCGCGGCTGGTCTCCTTGGTGAAGCGAACCTGGTATCCGACGGCACCTTCGCCGAGGCGTTCCCCCAGCTCCTGGGCGATCCGGGCGGCCACGGAGCGGGCGGCAATGCGGCGCGGCTGGGTGTGCCCGATGAGCCGCTTACCCTGCCCGTAGCCGAGCTCCAGAAGCATCTTCGGAATCTGCGTGGTTTTGCCCGAACCGGTTTCGCCGGCGATGACCACCACCTGGTTCTCACGCAGCGCGGAGATGATGTCGTCTCGCCGCTGCGACACCGGTAGGTCTGCGGGGTACCGGATATCGAGCGGGGCGGGCTGATCGGCGGGACGGGTCACGGTGCTCCACTTTAGACTCGGGCTCAAGGTCACGCCGAACAATCCCGTGCCGGCGTGACACGATCCGCGCGACTACGCCCAATCGGCATCGGCGCCGACCGGGCGGATCAAAGGAGACATGATGCGTGCCCTGCGCAAAACCGCCCCTGGTCCGGGGCTGGAACTGGTGGATGTGCCCGAACCGGAATGCGGGCCTGATGACGTCAAAATCAAGGTGATGCGCGCAGGAATCTGCGGCACCGACCTGCACATTCTGGCCTGGGACACCTCCGCCCAGTCCATGTGCGACACCGTGCCCTTCACTCCTGGGCACGAGTTCTACGGGGAGGTTGTGGAGGTTGGCGAGCAGGTGCTCGACGTGCGCGTCGGGGACCGCGTCTCCGGCGAGGGGCACGTGGTCTGCGGTGTGTGTCGTAACTGCCGCGCCGGCCGGAAACAGATGTGCATCCGCACCCGCTCGGTGGGTGTGCAGCGCGACGGCGCCTTCGCCGAGTTCGTGGTGATCCCCCACCAGAACGTGTGGGTGCATGAGCATGACGGCGCCACCGAACTGATCTCCCCCGAGCTGGGAGCCGTATTCGACCCGCTCGGCAATGCCGTGCACACCTCACTCATGTTCCCGCTGATCGGTGAGGACGTGCTGATCACCGGGGCCGGCCCGATCGGGCAGATGGCCACCGCTGTGGCCCGCCACGCCGGGGCCCGCAAGATCGCTGTGACCGATGTGGTCAAGCACCGTCTGGATATGGCCGAATCCTGTGGGGCCGACGCCGTGCTCGACGTCTCCTCCACTCGCGTAGCCGATGTGCAGAAGGAACTGGGCATGCGCGAAGGGTTCGACGTGGGCCTGGAAATCTCCGGGCAGGCCTCCGCCCTGCAGGAGATGATCGCCAATATGAACCATGGCGGAAAGATCGCCCTGCTCGGTCTGCCCCCGCGGAACTTCGCGATCGACTGGACCCAGGTCATCACCCGCATGATCACCCTCAAGGGGATCTACGGGCGTGAAATGTTCGAGACCTGGTATGCGATGAGCGCGATGCTCTCGACCTCTGCCCAGCTGCGCGAACGGATCGCCTCGACGATCACGGATGTGCTGCCCGTGACAGAGTGGGAGCGCGGCTACGAGATCGCCCGCAGCGGCAGCGCCGGCAAGGTGCTGTTCGACCTCGAAAAGCTCTGAGCCCAAACCCATCGCCCCGCCACTCACCGAGAAACCTCCAGGGAGGACAATCCGTGTACACCGATCTGAAGAATGAGCTGGCCGCTGAACTTGCCGCCATCGACGAGGCGGGAACTTTCAAGCGGGAGCGCGTGATCACCACTGCGCAGTCCAATGCGATCACCGCCGGGCCGATCGGCCGCGAGGGCGCTGCGGTGCTGAACTTCTGCGCGAACAACTACCTGGGGCTCGCCGATCACCCCGAGCTGATCGCTGCCGCGAAGAAAGCCCTGGATGAGCGCGGTTTCGGCATGGCCTCGGTGCGTTTCATCTGCGGCACGCAGGACCTGCACCTGCAGCTGGAGAAGGCTGTCTCCGCCATGCTCGGCACGGAGGACACCATCCTCTTCTCCTCCTGCTTTGACGCGAACGGCGGAGTGTTCGAATCGCTCTTCAGTAAGGAAGACGCGATCATCTCCGATGAGCTGAACCACGCCTCGCTGATCGACGGGATCCGCCTGTGCAAGGCGGCCCGCTTCCGCTACCGCAATGCTGATCTTGAGGATCTGCGCGCCCAGCTCGAAGCCACCCGTGAACTGAACGACGGCAAGGGCGCCCGCCGCACCGTGATCGTCACCGACGGCGTGTTCTCCATGGACGGTTACCTGGCGCCGCTGCCCGGCATCTGCGATCTCGCAGAGGAGTACGGCGCCCTGGTTCTCGTGGATGACTCCCATGCGGTCGGATTCATGGGTGAGCACGGCGCCGGCACCCCCGAGCACTTTGGTGTGAGCGACCGGGTGGACATCTACACCGGCACCTTCGGCAAGGCTCTCGGTGGGGCCAGCGGCGGCTACGTTTCCGGACACGCGGAGATCATCGCGATGCTGCGCCAGAAGGCCCGCCCCTACCTGTTCTCCAACTCAATGGCGCCCTCGATCGTTGCGGCCTCCCTCAAGGCGCTGGAACTGGTGGCGACCAGCGGTGAACTGCGCGAGAAGCTGTTCGCCAACGCTGCCCTGTTCCGCCGTCGCATGCGCGAGGAAGGTTTCGACCTGCTCGACGGGGAGCATGCGATCATCCCGGTGATGTTCGGGGATGCCGCCCTGGCCGGGAAGATCGCGGACGCCATGCTCGAGCACGGCGTGTACGTCACGGCCTTCTCCTACCCCGTGGTTCCCAAGGACAAGGCCCGCATCCGCGTGCAGCTCTCCGCCGCGCACAGCGATGAGGACATCGAAGCCTGCGTGCAGGCCTTCGTGGCCTCCCGCGCTGAGGTGACCGGGGGCTGAGGCCTGCTCGACTGATGCACTGTGCACGCCGCCGGTGACCCCAGGGTCGCCGGCGGCGTGCGCATTCGACGTTCTCATCCGTGAAGTTGCGGTCGCTCGACGCGGCGACGACCGAAGCGCTGACCGCGCTCTACCTCAATAGCTACCCGCCCGGTGTCGGAGTGCCTTATAGAACGTCCCTTTGCCGTTGGCACCGGTGCCGGTCAGGAAAACGACGATCTGTTCGCGCTGGTCTCCCAGGAGGGTCAGCCCTGCAAGCTCCTGAACGAAGTCGCGGACCTCCTCATTGACAAGGGTGGACGCGAGGAAGTCGTTCCAGACCTTCTCTTGATGAGGATCAACAGGTAGCTCGAAGAGCGGTGTAGGAAACTACACCAAAACTGCATCAACTACACCACGTCGAGAAAAGCCTGGTATATCAGTGAAAAGCTGGTGTAGTAGGCGGTGTAGTGCGGTGTAGTTTTCACGAAAACTACACCAGAAGTGCACCGAAACTGCACCTGATGGTCTTCCCCGAGGCCGCCGGATGGACAATCCACAAGTATCGGCCTTTCCCCTATACCCAGACCACTAAGCGAGGCCGTCAGGCCGAGCGATCACCCCCTGTATCCACCCCTCCACCCTCATGAGAGACGAGGGAGGTGATAGCTAAACCTACCGACGCCAGAAGTTGAATCCCCATGCCTCCGCGACGGGTCCGCTATCGTCAATCCGTAAATTGTGGTACATTTATGAATACGGACACCGATTATGGAACAGTTCGGACCGCCCCATAGGCCCCGTCCGCAGCCCCCTCACCGGCGTGTCCGAAATCGACCGATTGTGGACAGGTCTAAGGCTCGGAAAGGGTAGAAAGTGGCCAAGCAAACAAAATCAGTTGAACCTCAAATCGCCGACCTTTGCAACCGCTGGATGCGCGACATGGGGTTGGACTACAAGCTTGAACAAGAATCTCTCAACGAGGAGATCGACAAAGCTCTAGCCGAATACGAGTCCAAAGGCGGAGGAAGGGGTGGGAACCGTCCAGACGCAAAACTGCTACTGACCGACCGCGAGAACAAGCACTGGCCCATCCTCATCGAGTACAAGGGCTACCGCGATAAGCTCATCAAGTGCGACGCACAAGGCCACATCGCCAACCGGGATCGCAAGGGCGAACCCGACTACCGAAACATCGCAGCGTTCGCAGTCAATGGTGCGGTTCACTACGCAAACGCCCTGCTTCACTTCACCGGCTACACGGACATCATTGCCATCGGCATCACCGGGCACCTCGACCCAGATGTTGGCACGCTGCGCCATGAGATTGGCGTCTACTACGTGTCGCGCTCCAACTTGGGCGTGGGTCAAAAGGTCGCGGACTTTAGTGATCTGAGCTTCCTCGCCCCTGAACACTTCGGTGGCTTCATCGAACGCGTCAAGCAGCTGTCTCTCACGCAGCACGAACTTGAGGCTCTGCGCGAAAAGCGTGAGGGTGAGATCGCTGCCAGCCTCACCAAGCTCAACAACGATATCTACCAGAACGAGAAGGGTATCGGGGAGTCGGACCGCGTCTACCTTGTGGCCGCATCGATCATTGCTACGCTCGGCATCCCCGACCATGTCGCACCACTGGACAAGAGTGAACTTAAGTCGTCAACTGAGGTCGGTAGTCGCGACGGAGACATTATTTATCGGAAGATTCAAGCCTTCTTGCGGCATAAGAATCTGCCTGAAGAAAAGCGCCAGTTCGTAGTGAACACGCTGTCAAACGTGCTACTACAAGAGCGGATCAACAAGCCGGAAAATGGCGAGAGTCAGCTTCGGCGCATCTTCACCAAGATTATCGACGATCTGGGGATCTACTACAAGATCGGTCTGACCACTGATTTCACAGGCCGCTTGTTCAACGAAATGTACTCGTGGCTCGGGTTCAGCCAGGACAAGCTCAACGACGTGGTGCTGACACCGTCGTACGTGGCGACGCTGCTGGTGAGGCTGGCCCGCGTCAACAAGGACTCCCACGTATGGGACTTCGCCACCGGTTCTGCCGGTCTGCTCGTTGCTGCGATGAACGAGATGCTCACAGATGCAAAGAGGTCCATAACCTCGCCTGAAGACTTAGCACGCAAGGAAGCCGATATCAAAGCGAACCAGCTGCTGGGTCTTGAAATCCTGCCGGGCATCTACATGCTTGCCATCCTCAACATGATTCTCATGGGCGATGGGTCCTCGAACATCCTCAATCGAGACTCGCTCAAGGAATTCGACGATAAGGACGCCCAGTTCCCGGCGGACGCATTTGTCCTCAACCCGCCGTACTCGGCACCAGGAAACGGCATGGTCTTTGTGGAAAAGGCGTTGTCGATGATGTCTAGCGGATACGCGGCAATCATCATCCAGGGTTCCGCCGGTTCTGGTAAGGCTGTGGAGTACAACAAGCGGATTCTCGCCCAGTCCACACTCTTGGCCAGCATCAAGATGCCCATTGACCTGTTCCTCGGCAAGTCGAGTGTCCAGACCTATATTTACGTTTTCCGGGTTGGTGAGGCGCACCAGCCTGATGACGTGGTTCGCTTTATCGACTTCACTGGTGACGGGTATGCCCGGTCGAACCGCAAGAAGGCAAGCGTTAACCTCAAGGATGTTGACCATGCAGCGGAGCGATACGCCGAACTGGTTAACGTAGTGCGCTATGGGGCTAAGAAGCTTCACCATATTCGCACGCAAGACTTCTTCGAGGGCACCATTGACCCGACCAACGGAGCGGACTGGAACCAGAGCGCTCCCATTGACATCACTCCCACATTGGAAGACTTCAAGAAGACAGTATCTGACTATCTCGCCTGGGAAGTTGCGACTCTGCTGAAGAACACCGACCTGGAGGATGATCGCTTGGGAAAATAGATGCCTCACTGCGCGCACAGCTGGAGAGCGCACAGTGGGGCAAGGTCAGAATCGGCGATCTGTTCGACAGGGTTCACACCGCAAAGCTTCCCTATAAGGCACGAGAGCTACCGATAGAGCGCACGAAGGAATATGTGTTACCTGCATTGACGTCAAGTTTTGTCAATCAGGGTTTGAGTCGCTTTGTTCCTGCTGAGGGAGCGACGATCTTGTCGAGGGTCATCACTATCCCCTCCAACAGTGACGTGTATCGTTCGTATTTTCATCCGCACGAGTTCACGGTTCTTTCTGACGCGTACGCAATACGATGGAATGGCCCAGATGAAATTTCGGATCGCATCTATGTGTTCTTGACGATGTGCATCAATAAGGTTACTGACCTACCTATCTACTCATACAAGCAGAAGCTAGGCGGATGGAACATTGTGCAAGACAAGTGCATTTCAGTTCCTATTTATGGAGACTCGCTCGATTTTGCATTGATGGAAAGAGTTGTCGCCGAGCTGGAAGCTCGGCATGTCGCCGAGCTGGAAGCTTATCTGTCCTCTGCTGGACTCTCCGATTGCACTCTCAGCGAGGTCGATCGTGATGCTTTGACCGCCCTCGCTTCGGCTGACTGGGCCTCCTTCAACCTCAAGGAACTCTTCGGCCCGGCCACACGCGGGAAGCGACTCAAGTCGGCAGACCGGACCGCAGGGGGTCTGCCGTTCGTGACGGCTGGTGAGGCTGAAACAGGCGTCTCTGCTTTTATCGGTAACGAGGTGAAGGTTTTCCCTGCGGGATCGTTCACCATCGACATGTTCGGTTCTGCCAAGTTCCGCAACTACAACTACGGCGGCGACGACCATGTGGCCGTAGTGCACACAGAGAATCTCACTCGCAATGCCGCGATTTTTGTCACCAGTGCGGCGCACAAAGCAGCCCACACTGGGGCATTTGATTATGGGCGGAACTTCTACGCGAAGGACGCCGACGCGCTGAATGTCTCTTTGCCTGCAAAGGACGGCAAGCCTGACTGGGAGCTGATGGATGCCGTCATTGGTGCTGCGCACAAGCTGGTGGTAAAGGGTGTCTGCGAATTCGCTGCCCGCGAGATTGAGGCGACGCGAAATGTCACCGGCTTGGAAGCCCAATGATCGCGACAACCTTCCTTTTGGAGCAATCGGATGCAGCCTCGATTGGTGGTGTCTTCGAGCGAGGAGTGATTAATCCATGAAGATCGGATACGCCCGAGTCTCTACCGCACGGCAGGGTCAGTCTCTCGACACCCAGCGTGAGGCGCTGATCGAAGCGGGCTGCGACCCCGACCACCTGTACTCGGACACCATCTCCGGCACCAAGGGGAGCCGTCCGGGCCTCTCCAACGCGCTGGAGTACATGCGCACCGGCGATACCCTTGTCGTCACCCGTCTAGACCGTCTCGGGCGCAATATGTACGAGACTGTCACCACCATTGCTGACCTTGCCAGCCGTGAGATCAACGTCCAGGTCCTTGACCCTGCGCTGGACACTTCCCGCCCCGCAGACAAGGTGGTCGTGCACGTCATGGCCTCGCTGGCTGAGTGGGAGCGAGAGCTGCTGGTGGAGCGCACCCGTGAGGGCGTCGCCCATGCCCGTGCTCAGGGCCGCGTAGCAGGCCCCAAGCCCAAGCTGAGCGATGAACAAGCCCGCCAAGCCCGCCAGCTCATCGACAGCGGCGAGAGCGTCGCCTCCGTGGCCAGATCATTCGGTGTCTCCCGGCAGACCCTCTACCGGGCACTGGATCGCGAAGCCGCTGCCTAGAGTCACCCCAGACACGAAGAAAGGCACCGCCCTGATGGACGGTGCCTTCTTTCTGGTCTACGCCAGCAGTACGTCAAGCACGAAGTGTCTCCGCGTGAAGCGGAGTTCGAGCCTGCGTACTCGAGTGGAGACGGCGGGAATCGAACCCGCGTCCGATAGTGCGAAGCCAGGGCTTCTCCGGGCGCAGTCCGTGAAGGCGTGTTCTCAGTCCCGACGCTCGCACGGACACGTCGTCGACAGACTCAGTCACTCTGAGGTGTTCACCCGACCCCGGTGACCAGGGTCGGCAGCAGTGGCTCCTTAGATGATGGAACGGTCCGGGTCAGGAGCACCCCCGGGGTTCCAGACTGCTGTCGCTGATCAGGCAGCGAGAGCGAAGTCAGTGCGCTTAGGTTCGGCACTTATTGGTTTCCAGAGGACATTAACGAGATGACTCTGGATTCTCGGCCCGCTTCCCCTCGCTGGACAACTACCGTCGAAACCGATCGTCCCCGAGCGTGGAGTCGCTTCCGGCAGCACGAGGGCTGCCGCGCATCGCGATATCGAATTGTCAATCAGGGCTGGTGGGGTTCCGACGGGGTCCGTCGGCTCCTCTCCTGCCCCTCCACGGTTCCAGCAGTCTAGCGCCCCGCGCACCAGACACCCAAGTGAATATCGGCCGCTTCACCCCACCGCGCTTCACACCCGAGCCGAGACGGTGCCGTCGGGATCTGCTGGGAGTCCTGGTGTAGGTAGCGCTCTGCTCCCGGTCGGTATTCCCGACCGGCTGATACTCACCAACCAGCCGGCACTCCCCAACCGTCGGGCACTCCCCGACCCGCTGCTACAGCTCTAGACGAGTTCCCGCCGACGCATGGCGCGCTGCGCCTCACGCAGATCCTGCTTTTCCCGCAGGGTCTGGCGCTTATCCCATTCCTTCTTACCGCGGGCCAGGGCGATCAGAACCTTCGCATTCGAGCCGAGGAAGTACATCTCCAGCGGCACGATCGTGTAGCCCTTCTCGCGGGTTTTTCCTGCGAGTTTGTCGATCTCGCGGCGGTGCAGAAGCAGTTTGCGCTTGCGTCGGGCGGCGTGGTTCGTCCACGTGCCCTTCACGTAGGGCGCGATGTGCACGGCTTCCATCCACATCTCACCCCCGTCGATGGAGCAGAAGCCGTCCACCAGGGAGGCCCCGCGGTCACGCAGGGACTTCACCTCGGTGCCGGTCAGCACAACTCCAGCCTCGATGGTGTCGTCGATGTGGTAGTCGTGCCGGGCCTTCTTGTTCGAGGCGATCAGCTGCTTACGGGGACCGTCGTCCTTCACCGCCTTGGCGGCTTTTTTCGTCGCCACGGCCCCTCCTTCCAAGTCAGCGAGCCAGAGCCGTTCCGGCCGCTTCTGGCCGGATCCACCAGCCTACCGGCACCGCCGAGGATGCAGCGACTCAATAGTCAGCCACATACGGTGATCACACCGCTCACACGTACTTCCGCGGGTTAACCTTGCGGCCATCCTCGTGGATCTCGAAGTGCAGGTGGCAGCCCGTGGAGGAACCTGTGGTCCCCACGTAACCGACCGTGTCCCCCGGCCTCACCAGTGCGCCTACCGGCTTCGCATAGCCGCGTAGATGATGGTAGGAGGAGGTCATCAGCTTGCCGTTGATGATGCCGTGACTCACGATCACCTTCTTACCGGCCGCCCGGTTGTAGGTGTTCGCGATAATGCGGCCGCTACGAGTGCTTCCTACGGGTGTCCCGCAGGGAACAGCAAAATCAATCCCGCCATGGAGCTTTCGCGTCCGATAGATGGGGTGCACACGCCATCCGAAGGGAGAACTGATGCGCCCGTACGTGGGGCGACGCCAGCCGCCTCCACCCGTATCGATCGGAGCTTCGGAACCTTTCGGCTTCTCCTTGCGGCGCCGCTTTTCCTTCTTCTTCTCCTCTGCTGCAAGGCGGCGCAGTTCCTCGTCCAGCTCGCGCTGGCGGCTCTCAAGGCTCTTCTGCTGCCCCTCGTACTGCCTCTTCTTCGCCTCGAGGGCCTCACGCTGGGTCTGCTGTTTCGCATACAGAGCGTCCAGGTCTGTCTTGGCCTTCTGGGCGGCTGCCGTTGCAGTTTCTTTCCGCTTCAGCGTCTGCTCCGCTTCAGCCTTCAGGCCCTCAATCTCTTTGCGCACGGCAATGAGACGATCTTCCGCGTTCACGTTGACGGCCTGGCTGGTGCGCAATGAGTCCAGTCGCTTGCCCTGCGAGGCAAGCGTCAGGCGATAGTTCATCGCCTTATCGACCGTGTCCTGGGGAGAGGCCGAGCCGAAATACACGGTTGCAGGGTTCGGGGCGCTACCGCCCTTATAGGCCTCCAGCGCGATCTGCGACAGTTCCTGATCGGACCGGTCCAGCTCCTTCTGGCCGGACTCCACAATCGCGCTGAGCTTTTGCTCTTCGGTCTGTGCCGCTGTCAGACGGCGCGCCACCTCGTCGTACGCCTTTTTCGCGGCAGCTTCCTCCGCACGCGCGGCATCGAGATCCTTTTGGGCCTGCGGGATCAGCATTTCGGTTTCGGCCAGATCCAGGTAGGTCTGCACGAGGTCGCTTTCCACGCCTTCCAGGCTGGAGCTGATCTCTTCCAGACGACGATCGATATTGGACCGTTCGCGCTGTTTATCGCGTTTCGTTCCGTCGGCGAGCGACGCCGGCAGCGGGAGCAACACAGTCTGGCTGAGCGCGATCGCGGCGGCGAAGAGCGATCGGCGCGCAGGGCGACGCGGCGACGAGGCCGTCGTCTCATCACAGCTGCTACACATGGGCACTCACACTTTCAGATAGCGATTGAGGGACACAACGCAGGAGGCAATCGACAGGACCGCACCCAGCACGAGCAGCAGCGGTGCTACCCACAGCAGATCAGCGGGGCCGACAGTGATGAGTTGAGCTCCAAGGGTCGGAGCAAGCCATCCTTGAACAAGGTACTCCAAGCCCACCCACAACAGTCCAGAAGCGATCGCGCCACCGATCAGCGCGGCCACAGTTCCCTCCAGCAGGAAGGGAGCGCGGATGAACACATTGGAAGCACCCACCAGGCGCATGATGGCGATTTCTCGACGACGGTTCGCCACCGACATACGGATCGTGGTCGCCACCAACAGCACTGCGGCAACCAGCATCAAGACGGCAAGCCCGAGAGAAAACAGTGTGGACTGGTTGAGCACATCGATGAACGGGGCGAAGACGCTGAGTAGGTCGGATACCTCATCTACTCCGTCGCGTCCCTGGAAGAACTCCACCACTGCCCGGGAGTTCTGAGCATCAGAAAGAGTGATGTGGAAGGAAACCGGCATGTCTTCCGCCGTAAAGTTCGATACGAAGCCCTGGCCCGCAAACTGCTTCTGATAGATCGCGAGAGCTTCGTCCTGATTTCGTTCGGTGAAGGAACCGATATAGGGCGACAGCACATCCCCTTCGAGTGCGTCCCGCACCGATTGGATCTGCGCATCTGTGGCTGCACCCCCGGCGCAGGAGGCCGTCGTGGAATGCGGGGAGCACATGTAAATCGTCACTTGGGACTGCTCGACCAGGGTGGCTTTCATATCCATGATCTGCTTCTGCATGAGAACACCGGCCCCCACGAAGGTGAGGGACACGGCGGTCACGATCACGACGGACACCACCATCGCGATATTCCGCCACAGACCAATGAGGATCTCGCTGAGCAGGTATTGCGCACGCATCAGCGCACCTCCTCATCCTCGGCGAATGCTTCTTCCTCTTCGAGCACCCGGGCGTCCTC
>JAEWEZ010000130.1 GCA_023389045.1 Actinomycetes bacterium | reverse complement strand
CACCTCGGCTCGCCCCAGCGGCCCCTCGCGACGCCTCACCGCGCACCGCCCCGAACATGTCGATGCCGACGGTGACTGCCGCATCCGCCCCGGCGGGCGCACCGAGCACGAACCCGTTCACCAGCGCCGCTACCTCGCCGTGCTCGGTGCAGGCGTACTCCTTGGCCTGACCACCTGGCTCACCATCTCCCAGTTCATGCCCGAGGCTCCCACCGAATCAACGGCGGCAACGCCCACCGTGGCCGCGGCCAGCCAGCCGAGCTCCGCGCCGGCTGCCGCTGACGCTACAGACGAATCCGCCTCGCGAAGTGGAGATAGCAGAGGCGAGGCATCGTCGACCGCTGCCACACGGGACTCCAAACAGTCGAGCAAGGCGACGCCTGGCACGGCACCCGTCGGCCCCATTGCCGCTTTCCAACGCAACGCCCCCGCCAGCGACCCCGGCATGCTCCTCTCCGCCCTCGCCGCTGAACGCCACGACTACATCACCGGACGCACCGACGCCTCACCCGCCCTGCCCGGCAGCCCAGCCGAAGAGCACGACCACACCGTGCGGGCGAGCTACGCGACTCGCACCATCCTCGGCGGAGAACCGGTGATCCGCGAAGTGGCGCTACGGAACTACGATGCCGACGGCGGCATCGCCGTGGTCACTGCACTCGCGGGGAGCAAGACGGCCTCGGTGGGGGATGGAAAAGAGTCACGACGCATCCCCGCCGTCACCCCCAGCCCCGTCACGGTCACCCTGCACTGGGATGGGGAACGCTGGAGGATTCACACCCTGACGGAGAACTAGACGGCTGCGAGCTGAGCGCCACGTAAGCACACCACAGCAGGACACAGCACAGCAGGACACCAACCCCACCACACAGGAGGTCACCGCAGAGAACCACACACAACAGTACGAGACAGCACGGAGCCCGGCACCATCCACAGGTGCCGGGCTCCGCACAGTCACGGCCTCGCGGGCCGCCGAGTGCTCAGCTCAGATCACAGACCGAGCTCGCCCTCGAAGGCGCCGTCCTCGAGGCGCTTCTTCATATGGGTGAGGAAGCGGGCCGCGTCGCCGCCGTCGATCAGACGGTGGTCGTAGGACAGGAACAGGTACATCATCGAGCGGATGGCGATCGAGTCGTCGCCCTCGGCGTTCGGCACAACCATCGGACGCTTCACGATGGTGCCGCAGCCGAGGATGCCCACCTGCGGGTTCGGCACGATCGGGGTGTCGAACAGTGCGCCACCGGTACCGGTGTTGGTGATGGTGAAGGTGGCACCCTGCAGGTCATCCGGCCCCAGCTTGTTGCCCTTCGCCTTCGCACCCAGCTCACCGATCTGACGGGCCAGGCCAGCCAGGTTCAGGTCGCCAGCGTTCTTGATCACCGGCACGACCAGGCCGCGCTCGGTATCCGCGGCCATACCGATGTTCTCGGAGCCGTGGTACTTGATCATGTCGCCTTCGATGGAGGCGTTCAGCTGCGGGTAGGTCTTCAGAGCCTCCACAGCGGCCTGCATGATGAACGGCAGGAAGGTGAGCTTGGCACCCTCGCGGGCAGCGAAAGCATCCTTCGCGCGGCCACGCAGCTTGGCGATACGGGTCATATCGACCTCGACCGCGGTAGTGAGCTGCGCCTGGGTCTGCAGGGACTCGACCATGCGGGACGCCACGATCTTGCGCAGACGCGACATCTTCTCCTCGGTGCCGCGCTTGGGGGAGACCTCCACCGCCGGCGCCTTCGCGGGAGCGGCAGCAGCGGCCGGGGCGGCAGCCGGAGCCTCGGCAGCAGCCGGGGCAGCCTTCTTCGCGTCGATCGCTTCCTGCACATCCTGCTTGCGGATGCGGCCGCCCAGACCGGTGCCCTTGACCTCGGAGAGGTCGATGCCGGCATCGGCCGCCATCTTGCGCACCAGCGGGGTCACGTAGCCGGAGGAATCCGCGCCGGAGACCGCATCGGCAGCCTTCGGAGCGGGCTTGTCCTCGGCCTTGGGCTCAGCCGGCTTCTCTTCAGCCTTCGGCTCCGGCCTCTCCTCTGCCTTGGGGGCGGGCTCCTCGGCCTTCTCTTCGACCTTCTCCTCAGCCTTGGGCTCAGCCGGCTTCTCCTCCGCAGCGGGAGCAGCAGAACCGTCGCCGATGATGGCCAGAACAGCGCCAACCTCGGCCTCTTCGTCTTCCTGCACACGGATTTCGAGCAGGGTGCCCGCCACCGGCGAGGGGATCTCGGTGTCGACCTTGTCGGTGGACACCTCGAGCAGCGGCTCGTCGACCTCGACGGTGTCGCCCACGGCCTTCAGCCACTGGGTGACGGTGCCCTCGGTCACGGACTCGCCCAGAGCCGGCATCTTGACCTCTTCACCGGAGGCGGAGCCACCAGCGGCGGGCTTCTCCTCAGCCTTCGGCTCTTCGGTCTTCTCTTCGGCAGGCTCCTCGGCCTTCTCCTCAGCGGCGGACTCCTCGGCCTTCTCCTCGGCGCCGGAGTCACCGGAGTCGTCGGAGCTGGCACCGGAACCGTCACCAATGATGACCAGGTCGGCGCCGACCTCGGCGTCCTCGTCCTCCTGGACCAGGATCTTCTCGATCACACCGGCCACGGGGGAGGGGATCTCAGTGTCGACCTTATCGGTGGACACCTCGAGCAGGGGCTCGTCGACCTCGACGGTATCGCCCACGGCCTTGAGCCACTGAGTGACAGTGCCCTCGGTGACGGATTCGCCCAGTGCGGGCATCTTCACTGTTTCAGACATGATTCTTCTCCTCCTGGGGACGTCAGGCGTGGGCGTGCAGCGGCTTGCCGGCGAGAGCCATCGCGGCCTCGCCCATAGCCTCGTGCTGGGACGGGTGGCCGTGCAGCAGGTCGGCGACATCCTCGGGGAATGCCTCCCAGGCCACCATGAGCTGGGCTTCGCCCATCAGTTCAGACATGCGCGCACCGATCATGTGCACGCCGATGATCGGGCCATCCTTCTCGCGCACCAGCTTGATGAAACCGGTGGTGCCGAGGATCTGGGACTTGCCGTTGCCGCCGAGGTTGTACTCGTAGGCCACGACGTTGTCGTCGCCGAGCTTCTCTTTGGCCTGTTTCTCGGTCAGACCGATCGAACCCATCTGCGGCTCGCAGTAGGTGATGCGGGGGATCTCCGACTCGATCAGCGGGGCGGGGGTGAGGCCGGCGATGCGCTCGGCCACGAAGATGCCGTGCTGGAAACCGCGGTGAGCCAGCTGCAGGCCGGGGACGATGTCGCCCACGGCGTACACGCCCGGCAGGTTGGTTTCGAGGGTCTCCTTGTTCGCGAGCACGAAGCCGCGATCCATCTCGATGCCCTGCTCTTCGTAGCCCATGTCCTTGGTGTTCGGGCCACGGCCCACGGCCACCAGCAGGTAGTCGCCCTCGAACTCCTTGCCGTTGGCGAGGGTCACCTTGACGCCGGACTCGCTCTGCTCGGCCTTCTCGGTGAACACACCGAGGGAGAAGGTGATGCCGCGCTTCTTGAAGGCGCGCTCGAGAGCCTTGGAGAGAGACTCATCCTCATTGGCGGCCAGATGCGGCAGGCCCTCGATGATGGTCACGGACTCGGCGCCGAGCGACTTCCACACCGAAGCGAACTCGCAGCCGATGACGCCGCCACCGAGGATGATCGGGTTCTTCGGAACCTCCTTGAGGTTCAGGGCAGCCTCGGAATCGAGGAAGCGGCCGCCCAGGTCGATCCCGGGGATGGTCTTGGAGAAGGAGCCGGAGGCGAGGATCACATTCTCGCCGGTCAGCTCGCGGGTGCCGTCAGCGGTCTCCACGGTGACGGTCTTCGGGCCGGTCAGGCGGCCGAAGCCTTCGACGTACTCGACCTTGCGGGACTTCACCAGACCCTGCAGGCCCTTGTACATGCGGGCGATGATCTTGTCCTTGAAGTCCACCACCTTGGCAGCGTCGATGCTGTTCAGGGTGAGGTCCAGGCCCAGGGCGGAAGCCTCGGAGGGGGCTTCGGCAACCTCGGCCACATGCAGCAGCGCCTTGGTCGGGATGCAGCCGCGGTGGAGGCAGGTGCCACCCAGCTTGTCCTTCTCGACGAGCGCGACCGTCTTTCCGAGCTGAGCCCCGCGCAGCGCCGCGGCGTAACCGCCGCTGCCACCGCCCAGGATCACGATGTCGTACTGGTCAGCCTTCTGTTCAGCCACCTGTGAGCTCCCTCGATGTGTGGGTGGGTTGTCCAGCGGCGCGGAGCATGCGTTCGGCACGGGGTCGACGCGGGCGCCGCCTGCTTCGTCCCATGCTAGGGCACACCTGCCCCGGGGAAGGGCCCGAATGCACTGTGACTCACGCATCGCGACCGGCCCGTCGGACCGTTTCCCCTCGGCTGGCTTGTGAGGAACCCCGGCGCGCGGCGAGCCCAGACGAACACCCGGGGGAGAAAATAGCGGCGGCGCCGCACCCCGGAGGATGCGACGCCGCCGCGTCGATGATGGCGAAGCCTCAGCGCAAGGCGATCACTTCGCGCGCTGCTCGAGCACCGCCAGAACGGTGCGCACGCTCATGCCGGTGGCGCCCTTGTTCATGTAGCCGTGGGTGCCGGAGGCGCTGTAGGCGGGGCCAGCAATGTCGAGGTGAGCCCACTCGCACTCGCCCACGAACTCCTTGAGGAACACGCCGGCGGAGAGCATGCCACCGGGGCGCTCACCGATATTGCTCAGGTCAGCCACGCGACCGGAGAGGGTCTTGCGCAGTTCCTGCGGGAACGGCATCGGCCAGAACGGCTCGCCACTGGCCTCGGAAGCCGCCATCACGGCGTCGCGGCCAGCCTCGGTGCCCATCACGGCAGCGGTGCGGGTGCCGAGCGCGACCACGGCGGCACCGGTCAGGGTGGCCACATCCATGATCAGATCGGGCTCGGTCGCCGCGGCGTCCACGAGGGCGTCGGCCATGACCATGCGGCCTTCGGCGTCGGTATTCAGCACCTCCACGGTCATGCCGTTGCGCATGGTCACCACGTCACCGGGACGCTGAGCATTCGCGCCGGGCATGTTCTCGGCCAGGGCCAGGAAGGTGGTGACCTTCACGTTCAGGCCCAGGCGGGCAGCGCCGACAGTCGCGGCGAGCACGGTGGCAGCGCCGGTCATATCGGAGGTCATATCGTCCATGCTGGCGGCGGGCTTGATGGAGATACCGCCGGTGTCGAAGGTGATGCCCTTACCCACCAGGGCGACCTTCGCGGTCGCACCCTCGGGGGCGTACTCCAGGCGCACCAGACGCGGCGGGCGGGAGGATCCCTGACCCACACCGACGATGCCGCCGTAGCCGCCGTCGGCCAGTTCCTTCTCATCCAGCACGGTGATGCTGATCGGAAGGTCCTTCACGGCCTCCTCGGCGCGACGCGCGAACTCGGCCGGGAACAGCAGGTTCGGCGGGGTGTTGACGAGGTCGCGAGCGATATTGACGGTCTCGGCCAGCAGGGTGGCGCGCTCCACCGCGGCAGATGCGGAGGACTCATCCTCAGCCACGAGGGTGATGCGAGCCAGCGGCGGTTTGGGGGAGGAGGCCTCGGACTTGTACGTGTTGAACACGTAGGCGCCGAGAGCAGCGCCCTCCACCGCGGCGGCGAGCTGCTCGGCGGTGCCGCCGGGCAGGGCGAGAGCGGCGTGGTCCACACCGACCAGACCGCGGGATGCGGCGCCGAAAGCGAGGCGCAGATCTTCCAGGCTGGGCTCTTCGAGGCTCTTACCGCCCACGCCCACCAGGACGATGCTCTTGGCGGCGACGGTGCCGAAGGAGGGGATACGGGTGGTTTCGCCCCGGCCGGTGGGGGCGTCGAGGTCCTTCACGGCCTCGCTAATGGCGTCGATGCCGGGAACGGTGGCGGGGGCGTCATCCTCACCGGCGAGGATCGGGAGCAGGAGGACATCGGCCTCAACGGCCTTGGCGTCATTCGTGGTCACTGTGATCTCTGACATGGGGCATATCGTAGGTGCTGTTGTGAGCTCGGGTGACACAGAGCGCATGCTGGGAAGGGACGGTGTCCGACACGTCGGATCCTGAACAGAGATCCCTCAACGACACCCTGAACGAAAATAACGCGAGATCATCACGCCTGATGATCGGAAGGAGAGCTGCACAGATGACGGTGCTGACGGTGCTCGTGCACCTTGTCTGCGGCCTGACCGCTCTGCTCGCGCTCTACTACACGCTCAAACAGCTTAGTGCCGATCTGGTGCTGCTCGGAGCCGCAGGGCTGTGTCTGATCGTCTGGGGGATCGAAAGCGCCGTGCTGGCGATCAAGGACGTGGCCGGCGGCGCGGTTCCCGATCCGATCACCCTGTACGGCTACCTGCTGACCGGTCTTGCCCTTCCCCTGGCCGGCGCCTGGTTCGGTGTTTTTGAACGCAGTCGGTGGGGGAGTCTGGCCATCGGGGTCGCCACAGCCACCATGATGGTTCTGCAGATGCGGCTGGCACAGATCTGGCCCGGAGGATTCGAGAGCGCACTGGCGGCG
>JAEWEZ010000053.1 GCA_023389045.1 Actinomycetes bacterium | reverse complement strand
CCCGATGCACAGGGCGTGGTGCTGGGTGCCGGCGCGGGATTCGGTCACGTTCAGGCGGTGGCCCTCGGGGTGCAGGTCGGCGGGGCCGAGCACGGCGGCAGCGGCGCCGGAGCCGAGGGTCAGGGAGGCGAACTGGTTGTTGAAGTCGGCGCGGGTCGAGGCTTTCCCGTTGAGACGTTCAATCGTTCCGCGCTGGACGCCTTCGACGTTTTCGGAGCCGACGATCAGGGCGTATTTGATGTGCCCGGCGTCGATCATGCCGGCGGCCATGGTCATCGCGTTGATGAAGCCGAGGCAGGCATTGGTGATGTCGAAGTTCATGCAGCTGGTGGGCAGGCCGAGCGCATGGTGCACGGAGGTGGAGACCGCCGGTTCCAGGTGTTCGCGGGAGACGGAGGCGTTGATGATCAGCCCCACCTGGTCGCGCATGATGCCGGCTTTGGCCATGGCGCGTTCGGCGGCGAGCACGATGCCCTGGCGCCATCCGTTGACCGGGTCGCTCCACCAGCGGCGCTCGTACACGCCGGCCACGCGCTGCAGGATGCCTTTGGGGAGGCGCAGACGCTTCCGAGCCGGGGCGAGCATCTCGTCAATCTCATCGGAGGTGACGGGAATCTGCGCCTCGGTCGCCTCAATGGCGAGCAGGGCGGTATTGCGGTGGACGATGGACGTATTCGCCATGTGCAGTTGCTACCTCGTTCGTGCTCTTCGTCCTGGTCACCCGGGGCGGTGACGCGGAGCGGGCCCGGCGGTGGGCGCGGACGCTGGGGTCATTCTTTCACTGCTGTGCTGGGCATCGGGTGAGGGGTGGCCGATCCCACGTCGATCACCGCTGAGGACGGCGCCTCGGGTCTCTTCTGCCGTTTTCTCACCGAGGTGGTGTCCCAGGTGGTGCCGGGCAAAGTCCACGCACTGGCGCAGGGTGTTCTCTCGTTGCGCCGTGCTCTTGGCGCCTCGGGTGGTCACCTCGACCAGCACGGAACCGGTCCAGCCGCGGTTGGAGAGCCGACGCAGCACTTCCGCGCAGGGCTGATTCCCCTCCCCCGGCGGGAGGTGTTCGTCTTTGGTGGTCCGACCGGTGCCATCGGCCAGGTGCAGGTGGGCCAGACGGTCGCCGAGCCGGTCGATCATCGCGAGGGCGTCATCGCCGGCGGTCGCGGCGTGGGAGAGGTCTACGGTCACGTGCGCGTAGTCCTCATCGGTCGGGTCATGGTCGGGCAGGTAGACCATTCCCTCACGCACCCCGAGGCGCCACGGGTACATGTTCTCCACGGCGATCGCGACGCCGTAGCGTTCCTCGAGCGCGGCGACGCCCTCGACGAAGCCGCGGGCGTAGGCGCCCTGCCAGCGGAACGGTGGATGCGCGACCACCGTCGGCACCTCGAGCTCCACGGCCAGTTGCACGGTGCGTTCGATTTTCGTCCACGGATCGCGGCCCCACAGCGCTTGCAAAAGGAACAGGGTCGGGGCGTGCAGGGAGAGAATCGGCTGCCCGTAGTACTCGGCGTAGCTGCGCAGGGTGCGCGCATCCTGCGTGTCTTTGGGATAGGAGACCATCACCTCCACCCCGTCGTAGCCGGTGTCGCGCGCGATCCGGAAACACTCCTCCACCCCGGCGGGGAACACGCTGGAACTGGAGAGTCCGACGGGGATCCGACGAGCTGGGTGCTGCTCGCTGAGGGGGTCACCGGCGCTCAGACGGCGCGAGAGGGCTTCGTGCCCGGTGCGGGCGGCGCGGTTCGAGCGGGTGAGGGGCGGGCGCTGACCGCGCCGACGGGCCTGGTGCTTGATAGGGGCTGGCTGGGCTGGGCGCATGTGCTCGCTGCCAGGGTTCTTCTCCTCGGGCTGCGGCCTCACGGCTCCTCCTTCGTCGCCGCCGGCACCGGTCTGCTCCCACCGTGCAGATCCCGCGGGGAGCGAGGCGGCGTCGAACCGCGCCCCGGGGCCGGGCTCTTGCAGTTTATGCCCGGCCTGCGGGCTGATGGGGGTCCTTGGGCACAGCACCTAGACTGGCGGGGATCCCTCAATAGTCTGCGCGCCCGCGCCCCCGAACGCCCCTGGAGCCGCATCCCCATGGCCAAGCTGCACTTCAAGTACGGAGCGATGAACTCCGGGAAGTCGGACACCCTTATCAAAACGGCGTACAACTACGCCGAACGCGGGCTCGCGACCATCACCGTGAAGCCTGCGCTCGACACCAAGGGTGAGGACTGGGTGGTGGCCCGTGGCGGTGCGAAGCGGCAGGTCGATGTGCTCGTCGAGCACGGTGAAGACCTGCGCGCCCATATTCACCGCGTGGCCGACGAAAAAGAACTGCGCCCGCTGCACTGCGTGCTCGTGGATGAATCACAGTTCCTCACCCGCGAGCAGATCGACCAGCTCTTCCTGGTCGCGAAAGAAGATGGCATCTCGGTGATCTGCTACGGGCTGCGCATCGACTTCCTCTCCCACACCTTCCCCGGCAGTGCACGGCTCTTCGAACTCGCCGATAACTTCGAGAAACTCCCGACGATGTGCCGCTGCGGCTCGCAGGCTGAGTTCAACTGCCGCACCGTGAACGGGGTGCATGTTTTTGAGGGTGAGCAGGTGGCTATCGACGGTGGCACCGGTGCAGAAGTCACCTATGAGTCTCTGTGCGGTCCGTGCTTCCTTGCGGAACAGAAACGGGCCGGGGCTCGCCTGATCGGCTGAGTTCCCCGGCCCGTCGCGGCGACGCTTCGGGCGATCACCCTGCGGTGCAGGCCAGATGCTGACGCATTCTCAGGAGCTGATTCTCAGGAGCTGAGCGGCTTGTCCTCGCCCACCTCGGCGTCACCGGCGGCGTCCGCGGTGCCCTCGGAACGCTCGGTGTCGGCCTTCTCGTCAGCCTTCTCATCGGACTTCTTGTCATCGTCCTCGGTCTTGTCGCCGGAACGAGCAGAGTCCACGCGGTCCTTCACGGCAGCCTTGGCGTCCTCAGCCTTGGCGGAAGCAGCGGCAGCCACCTCGGGAGCCTTCTCCTTGATGGTCTCGGCTACTTCGGGAGCCTTTTCCTTGACCGTCTCGGTCACGTCGGACGCCACCTTCACGGCGGTGTCGCGGGCCTGCGCGGCGCGCTCGCGCACCGTCGGATCCTCGACGAGCTCGCGTGTCTTGGACTCCAGCGCCTCGTAGGGGCCGCGACCCATCTTGGAGCCGACGACGAAACCGATTGCCAGGCCGGACAGGAACAGGAACTTCTTCATCACGATCTCCAGTCGTAGACGGGGAGTTACTCCCTCATCCTTGCACAGCCGCCCTGTACGCCAGCTGGTCCCTATCCATCCCACCGGAGATCGGGGCGTTTGCGGTGCCTCAGCAGTGCCGTGAAGCAACTACGATTCGCACAGGAGGGAGTGCCTCCGGTTCCCACGCATGAAGAGGAGTGACGAACAGTGACGTCCGTCGCCGCCACCGCCGATCACGGCTCCGTCCCGAACGTCACCGCGAAGCAGGTCGCGGACCAGGTCTCCACCTGGGTCCAGGCTGCCGCCACGCGGCCCGTTCCCGGCCCCGCGAAGATGCTCGCGGATCTGTTGCGCGATCCCGACGGTCTGGACTTCACGCTGGCCTTCGTGGACCGCGTGATCCGCCCCGAGGATCCCCGCGCCGCCGCCGAGGAGCTG
Organism: Actinomycetes bacterium; assembly: GCA_023389045.1. Classification (GTDB taxonomy): domain Bacteria; phylum Actinomycetota; class Actinomycetes; order Actinomycetales; family Dermabacteraceae; genus Brachybacterium. The sequence continues at coordinate 8,911 of JAEWEZ010000053.1, read as the reverse complement.
CAGCGTCTGGCGAAAAACCCGCCGGCCTTCCTGCCGGCCGCGCTGCGTCGGATCGTCTCCCTGGGCGGTTCCGCCTCGCGCGTGGCCCCGCAGCTGGTGGTGCCGATGGCCCGTCGGACCATGCGTCAGATGGTGTCCCACCTGATCCTGGATGCCCGCGATCCTCACCTGGGACGCTCCATTGCGCGTCTGACCGCCGACGGCACCAAACTCAATATCAACCTGCTGGGTGAAGCGGTGCTCGGCGCGCAGGAAGCGCGCCGCCGTCTGCAGGGTGTGCGCGATCTGGTGGCGCGGCCCGACGTTGACTACGTCTCGATCAAGGTCTCCTCGATCGTTGACCACCTGCCGCTGTGGGCCGCAGAGCAGACGGTCGAGCGGATCGTGGAAACCCTGCTGCCGCTGTACCTCGAGGCGGCCTCCGGTCCCCGCCCCACGTTCATCAATATGGACATGGAGGAGTACAAGGACCTCGAGATCACCCTTGAGGTGTTCGAGAAGCTCATGGACCGCCCCGAGCTGAAGAACTACCGCGCCGGCATCGTGCTGCAGGCCTACCTGCCCGATGCGATGCATGCCATGGAGCGCCTGCGCGCCTTCGCCACCGCTCGCGTGGATGCCGGGGGCGCCCCGATCAAGGTGCGTCTGGTCAAGGGCGCGAACCTCGCAATGGAGCGCGTGGATGCCTCCCTGCACGGCTGGACCCAGGCGCCGCTGCTCAGCAAGGAAGCCACCGATGCGCAGTACAAGCGAGTGCTGCTGGATGCCCTGCGGCCCGAGCATCTGCGGGCCGTGAACCTCGGTGTGGCCGGGCACAACCTCTTCGACGCCGCCTACGCCTACCTGGTGATGCGCGAACGCGGTATCGAGGTCGGGGATGCCGGTGGCGTCGAGTTCGAGATGCTCGCCGGTATGGCGCCCGGCCAGCAGGCCGTGGTGCGCGAAACCGTCGGATCCATGCGCCTGTACGTGCCGGTGGTGGAACCCCAGCAGTTCGACGTTGCCGTCTCCTACCTGGTGCGTCGCCTCGAAGAAAACGCCTCGAGCGAAAACTTCATGTCCGCGGTGTTCGAGCTGGATTCCCGCCCCGAACTCTTCGAACGCGAGGGCGGCCGCTTTGAGCGTTCCCTGCGCCGCGCCGTCGAAGAAACCTCCCTGCCCACGCACCGCGATCAGGACCGCAGCAGCGAAGCCCGCGAGGGCCTGCCCGAGCTCGGCTCGAGCGTGATCCCGGCTATCCCTGGCGCGTTCCGAAACACCCCCGATACGGATATGTCCACCGCCGCCAACCAGGCCTGGGCGGAGGAGATCACCCATCGGATCCGCGGCAGCAAGGTGGGCGAGGACGTGGCCCGCGCCGCCGCCTGCACCACCGTCGAGGGTGTCGAGAAGGCCATCTCCTCGGCACAGAAAGGCTTTGAGACCTGGTCGGCCCTGGAGCCGCGCGAACGCGCCAGCGTGCTGCGCCGCTCCGCTCAGATCTTCGCTGCGCACCGGGCAGAGCTGCTCGAAGTGATGGCTGCCGAAACCGGGAAGACCCTCGAGCAGGGCGATCCCGAGGTCAGCGAAGCGATCGACTTCCTGCTCTACTACGCCGATCAGGCCGAGGCCCTCGCCACCTGCACCGATGTGCGCTTCACCCCGCGGCCGATCACCCTGGTCACTCCGCCGTGGAACTTCCCGGTGGCTATCCCCACCGGCGGCATGGCAGCTCCGCTCGCCACCGGCTCTGCGGTCATCGTCAAGCCGGCCCCGCAGGCGCTGCGCTGCGGTACTTTCGCGGCCTCTCTGCTGCATAAGGCGGGGGTGCCCAAGGACGTTCTCGTGGTCGTGGACACCCCGGAAAATGAGGTGGGGCAGGCGCTGATCTCGGATCCGCGCATCGACCAGCTGATCCTCACCGGCGCCTATGAGACCGCCGAACTGTTTGCCTCCTGGCGTCCGCAGCTGCCGATCAAGGCGGAGGCCAGCGGTAAGAACTCGATCATCGTCACCCCGCATGCGGATCTGGATCTGGCTGCCCGCGATGTTGCCTACAGTGCCTTCGGGCATGCCGGGCAGAAGTGCTCGGCCGCCTCTCTCGTGATCACCGTCGGCTCCGTCTCCCGCTCGCGCCGCTTCCAGGCGCAGCTTGCCGATGCGGTGCTGAGCCTGCACGTGGGGCATCCGACCGATCCGACCGTGCAGGTAGGCCCGGTCATCGAAAAGCCCGGCGAGAAGCTCATGCGTGGCCTCACGGAACTGGGCGAGGGTGAAACCTGGCTCGCCGAGCCGCAGCCGCTGGATGACACCGGCCGTCTCTTCTCCCCCGGTGTGCGCACCGGTGTGCGGGAGGGCTCGGAGTACCACCTCACCGAGTACTTCGGGCCGATCCTTGGCATCATGCACGCCGACACCCTCGAGGACGCGGTGCGGATGCAGAACGGCACCGCCTTCGGCCTCACCGCCGGTCTGCACTCCCTGGATGAGAAGGAAATCGCCTGGTGGACCCAGCATGTGCAGGCCGGAAACCTGTACATCAACCGTGGCATCACCGGCGCGATCGTGCAGCGCCAGGCCTTCGGCGGGTGGAAGCGTTCGGCGATCGGCCAGACCGCCAAGGCCGGCGGCCCCAACTACCTGGTGCATCTGATGGACGCCGAGGATGTGCACGCTGACCTGCCCGAGCAGGAATGGCTCGCCGCCGCCAAGCACTCCGACCGTGACCATATGGCCACCGTCTTCGCCCCGCGCGATGTGCAGGATCTGCACGGCGAGATCAATGTGCTGCGTTACCTGCCGGTGGGCACGGCGGTGCGTGCCGCCGAGGATGCACGACCGGTCGAGGTGGAGCGCGTGCTGCACGCCGCGCAGATGGTCGGCGCCGAGGTTGAGGTCAGCCTGGCCACCGAGGAGCAGCGTGCCGCGGCCCTGAAGGCGGGCATCTCCTCCGGCTCCGTGCGGGTCGAGGATGCACGCACCTTCGCGGCCCGCGTGGATGCGCTCACTCCGCTGCGAATCCGTGTGATCGGCACCGTGGATGACGCCCTGCACGAGGCGATCTCGCGTCGGGTCGAGGTGGCGCTGTTTACCGGCCCGGTGACGGCTTCCGGTCGCGTGGAACTGCTGACCTTCCTGCATGAGCAGGCCATTTCGGCGACCAACCACCGCTACGGGAATCCGCTGCCGGTGCCGCTGGACCTGGTCGGTCAGGGCGGCTACGCGCGCGGTCCCCTCGAGGGCTGATTCGCTGAACACAGCCCAGCCCCGGTGCTCTGAGCGCTGGGCGCTGAGGTGAGAAGAAGGGGTCCGACGGGTCATACCGTCGGGCCCCTTTTCCTGCGCGCCTGCCCGTGCGCTTCTGGCGTTCCATTCCCCGGGGCGTCACTGGCGCGCTTCGAGACTCCTGGTGATCCGCCCCGCTTCCCCCTGTTGATCCGCCCTGCGAGGCTCCCTACGATGTGAGACCTTCGTCACTGCCGACGATCGACCACAGTCAAGGAGACCTCATGATCGGCACGGACCAGCAGCCCGAGGACCAGCGCGAAGAGGACAATGGTGCAGCACCGACCCGCCGCCGCGTGATCGGTGCGGGGGTGGCAGGAGCCTGTGCGGGCGTGGCCGGGATTGCTTCGGCCTGCGCCGATCATCCCGAGGACGACTCCCCCGGCACGGTCTCCCTGTCCGGGCACGCCGTGCACCGCGAACGCGCCGCCCGCGCCGTCGCCGCCCTGCAAAAGAACTTCGCCGTAGATGACGGCTCGGATCTGCTGCGCGAGTTCCATCCGACGCGCAGCGATGGTGAGCCCTACTCCTATGAATGGCCGTTCTCACAGGCCAGGATCGCGGTGCTGGAACTTGCCCATGCCGGCGGGCACTGCGAGGAGGCCGTCGGGGACCTCGAGGCCCTGATCGACTCCCGCGACCGCGGCCAGGAACGCTACTGGCACACCCCCGGCGGCACCACGGGCCTGCCCGGATACGCCTCCGCCACAGACCTCGAGCAGGGCGCTCACGGCACCTACTTCTACGACGACAACTCCTGGGTGGCCCTGGCTGAAATCGAAGAGCATCTGATCACCTGCGGTCAGCGCGGAAACCTGGAACGCGTACACGAGGTGATCGCCTTGCTGCGCTCGGCCGAAGCGACCGATCCGAACCAGGTGCGCCCGGGTGGTCTGTACTGGTCGCAGGGAGACGATGGGGACCGCAATACGGTCGCCACGATGCCGGCTGCGAAGATCCTGCTGCGGATGCACCAGATCACCGGGGATGAGTCCTTCCTGGAGGATGCGATCCGCTGGGTGGACTGGACCCGCGAGCATCTGCTCGCGCCCGAAGGCCTGTTCTGGGACCACGTCAAACGCGACGGCAGCATCGAGAAGACCTTCTGGAGCTACAACCAGGGTGTTCCGCTCGGAGTGGAGGCCCTGCTGTACCGGATCACGGGCGATGCGGAGCATCGCAAGCGCGCCTTTGAGCTGTACCGCGCGATCGTCGAGCACTACGAGGTGTTCGACCGCGGCGGGCGCCTGGATGCCGATCAGCCGGTGTTCTTCAATGCGATTCTCTGCTCGAATCTGCTGATGGCGCAGGCCCTCATCGGTGAGGAGTTCGAGGGAGTGCGGATTACCCGCGCGGTCGCGGAGCGCGCCTGGGCGGATCAGCGCGATCCCGCCACCGATCTGCTCACCAAACGCAATGACCAGGGCGAACTCGAGGTGCTCGCGCAGGCCGGTTTCGCTCGCCTCCTTGCTCTTGCGGCCATGCCGCGCCGCCACTGGGCAGACCTCTGCTAACAACACCGAAACACCTGTTTTCCGCTGTATACCACGGAACAGGGCTTCACGCCTGAGCGCACCCATGCGGCAACGGCACGGAACGTAGTTCCGTCGGACGCCAGAGGAACGTGAGTTCCGTCGGACGAAGGAAAGGGGCCGACGCGGCATCGCCCGCGTCGGCCCCTTTCTCATGCCGCCCACCCGAGCACCCGCGGTCACGGGCTACGGGCGGGGCGTCGCTGTTATCCGATGGTGCCGACGCGCGCGCCCTCCGGCACCTCGCCGCCTTCTTCACCGAGCACGGCCTCACCCACCAGGGTGACGTCCGGCCCGAAGGTCCAGTCGCCGCGCACCTCAACCCGGCTGGTTTCGCGCACCGAGGGAACCCCGTGCGGGAATCGCGCTTCGAAGTCGCCGATCAGCTTGTAGGGGGCGTCCGCGAGGCTCACCGTGGGGAGATTCTGCACCTGCTGCACGAGAGCCCGACGGTTATCGAGGGCGTAAGCGTCAGAACGCACCACGAACAGGTCGCTTGTCGCTTTGACGGGCAGGAAGCGGTCGCGGCCCACCACGATCGCCGTGGCTCCCTCGAACACTTCAATCGCCGCGCCCATCGCCGACTCGATCTGGTAGACGGGGGTGGAGGTCTTATCGGATGGGTCCACCGTCTTGCGGTTGCGGATCAGCGGCAGCCCCATTACCCCGTGGCGCTCCCTCAGCACCGCATCGAGCTGCTCCAGGTCAAACCAGAGGTTATTGGTGTGGAAGAAGGGGTGGCGGTGCTCATCGGTGAAGAAGTGCATCTCGTCATCGGGGGTCTGCGCCGTGTCGCGCAGGATCAGACGCCCATCGCTTGTGCGCACCGCGAGGTGCCCGCCCTTGCGGTCAGCGGCGGTGCGGCGGCACAGCTCCGCGGCATACGGCGCGCCCGTGGAGGCGAACCAGGCGGCGAGCACCGGGCTCGGGACGGCGCCGAGGTTGTCCGAGTTGGAGACGGCCGCGTACTTGTAACCGGCGTCCAGGAGCTTCTGCAGCAGCCCGGAGGTTTGCAGGGCGGTGTAAATGTCGCCGTGGCCGGGCGGGCACCATTCGAGGGACGGGTCCTGCTCCCAGGTGACCGGTTCCAGGCCATCGACGGTGAGCTTCGGTTCCATGTTCTGCAGGAAGTCCAGCGGCAGGTCCCCGACCTGCAGATTCGTGTACTTCTCCAGGGCGCTGAGGGTGTCTTCCCGGGTGCGGAAGGAGTTCATGAAGATCAGCGGCAGCGGCGAGAGAGTGCCGCGGCGGGCGGCGAGCACCTGCTCAACGATAATGTCCAGGAAGGTTTTACCGTCCCGCACCGGCAGCAGGGACTTCGCACGGTCCATCCCCATGGAGGTGCCGAGGCCACCGTTCAGTTTGATGATCGCCAGACGGTCGAAGATCTGCTTGGCATGGGCCGGGTCGATCCGCACATCATCCAGATGCGGGGCATCGAGGTACGGGGTGATGGTGTCCTCGGGGATCGTGCCGGTCACGCCTTCTTCCAGCTGGCCGTAATAGTGGGTGAAGACATCGATCGCGGTGCGGGGGACGCCGGCGTCCTCCATCTTTTTCTGCGCTGCTGCGAGTCCTTCAGTGCTCATGGCTCACCAGCCTAGCCGGGTGGCCCAGGGAACCAAGGGAATCGAGCGGACCCACTGCGTCAGGGCGTCTCCGGGGCAGAGAAACGTGAAATATAGCGGAACCGTAATGGGTCTCATGCTGCTCGGCGCCCGAGACATTGCCGCAGGTCCGTAAACTGGAACCATGAGCACAGTCCTGTCTGCCGTCGCCTGGCCGTATGCCAACGGTCCCCGCCATATCGGACACGTCGCCGGATTCGGCGTGCCCTCCGATGTTTTCTCGCGCTACATGCGCATGGCAGGACACGACGTGCTGATGGTCTCCGGCACCGATGAACACGGCACCCCGATCCTGGTGGCCGCCGATGCCGAGGGTGTGACCGCCCGCGAACTGGCCGACCGTAATAACCGGGTGATCATCGAAGACCTCGTGGCCCTGGGCCTGAGCTACGACCTGTTCACCCGCACCACCACCCGCAACCACTACCAGGTGGTGCAGGAGATGTTCCGCACCGTGCGGGATAACGGCTACATGATCGAGAAGGTCACGCAGGGCGCGATGTCCCCGTCGACCGGTCGCACCCTGCCGGACCGATACATCGAGGGCACCTGCCCGATCTGCCGCACCCCCGGCGCCCGCGGCGACCAGTGCGATGCCTGCGGCAACCAGCTCGACCCGACCGACCTGATCGACCCGGTCTCCCGCATCAATGGCGAAACCCCGCAGTTCGTCGAAACCGCGCACTGGTTCCTGGACCTGCCGGCGCTCGCGGCGGAACTTGGACGGTGGCTGGATCAGCGTGAGGGCACGGGCCTGTGGCGCCCGAACGTCATCCGCTTCTCGAAGAACATCCTCGAGGACATCAAACCGCGCGCCATGACGCGCGATATCGACTGGGGCATCCCGGTTCCCGGCTGGGAAGACCAGCCCAATAAGCGCCTGTACGTCTGGTTCGACGCGGTGATCGGCTACCTCTCGGCGTCCATTGAATGGGCCCGACGCAGTGGCGACCCGGAGGCCTGGCGCCGCTGGTGGAACGATCCCGAGGCCCTCTCCTACTACTTCATGGGCAAGGACAACATCGTCTTCCACTCGCAGATCTGGCCGGCCGAAATGCTCGCCCAGAACGGCAAGGGCGATAAAGGCGGCACCCCCGGCACCTACGGGGAACTGAACCTGCCCACCGAGGTGGTCTCCAGCGAGTTCCTGACCATGGAGGGCAAGAAGTTCTCCTCCTCCAAGGGTGTGGTCATCTATGTGCGTAACGTGCTGTCGCGCTATCAGGCCGACGCCCTGCGCTACTTCATTTCTGCGGCCGGCCCGGAGAACCAGGATGCTGACTTCACCTGGGCCGAGTTCGTCTCCCGCACCAACAATGAGCTCGTGGCCGGCTGGGGCAACCTCGTCAACCGCACCGCCGCGATGATCGCCAAGAACGTTGGGGAGATTCCCGCCGCCGGTGAACTCGAGGAGATCGACCGGGCCCTGCTCGACCAGATCACCGCCGGTTTCGAGACGGTGGGTGGCCTGATCGAGCGGCACCGTCAGCGCGCTGCGATCGCCGAGATTATGCGTCTGGTCGGGGAAGCGAACCGCTACGTCTCCGAGACCGAGCCCTTCAAGATGAAGGCGGAGGAGCAGCGGCCCCGCCTGCTCACGGTTCTGCATGTGCTCGCGCAGGCCGTGACGGATCTGAACACGATGCTCGCCCCCTTCCTGCCGCATTCCGCCAATGAGGTGGAGAAGGCCCTGGGTGGCGACCTCGAGGTGGCACCGCTTCCGCGGATTGAAGAGGCCGAGGATCTTGACGGTGGCCCCGGCTACCCGATTATCACCGGCGACTACTCCCAGGTTCCCGCCTGGGCGCATCGTGAGGTGCGTGTGGGTGCGCCCGTCGTGAAGCCCACCCCGATCTTCCGCAAGCTGGATGCCTCGGTGGTCGAGGAGGAGCTGGAGCGCCTGCAGAGCGCCGCTGCCGGCTCGGAAGGCTAAGCCCCGGCACGGCGATTCCCGTCGGCCCCCTCGGCCCCGTCGGCCCCGGGAACCGACCCGAGCCGCCGGAAGTTAACATTCACAGCGCCCTTACTAACACTTAGCACGCTAAGTGTTAGTAAGGGCGCTTTCTGATGGCGCCTTTCCGGCTCAGTCGTCGATCTTGCCGATCGGTTCGCGCTTCTCCGCCTGGAACTGATCCTCGATGCGGCCGAGTGCCCAGTAGGCGGAAATGGAGATCTGCTCGCGGGGGATTTCCCGCTCCACCACCAGGTGGCGGCGCAGCTGCTTGGTCACGCCCCGCTCCACATGGCAGAAGACCTGCAGGCCCTCGACGCCGGGCAGATCCACGGCGGGCACGGCCTCCAGAAGCGCTTCACGCGGGCCGATCAGCCACTGCACGTCCACGCCCTCCGGCGCCTGCAGTTCCTGCACGTCCTCTTCGTGGTCGAGCTGCACGATGGCCACGCCACGTGCGGAGGGCTCGAGTGCTTCGAGGGCGGCAGCGATCGCGGGCAGTGCAGCGTGGTCGCCGATCAGCAGGTGGAAGGCGG
>JAEWEZ010000028.1 GCA_023389045.1 Actinomycetes bacterium | reverse complement strand
ACTGCCCACCAAGCGCGACTCCGCATCGAGCGGATGGGTCTCCATCTCCGTCGGCTGCAACAACACCTGCACCTTCTGCATCGTCCCCTCGCTGCGCGGCAAAGAAAAAGACCGCCGGCCGGGCGACATCCTCGCCGAGATCCGCGACGTGGTGGATACCGGCGCTATCGAAGTGACGCTGCTCGGGCAGAACGTGAACTCCTACGGCGTCGAGTTCGGCGACCGCGGAGCCTTCGCGAAACTCCTGCGCGCCTGCGGTGAGGTCGAGGGGCTCGAACGCGTGCGCTTCACCTCCCCGCATCCGGCGATGTTCACCGACGATGTGATCGAGGCGATGGCCGAGACCCCCAATGTCATGCCTCAGCTGCACATGCCGCTGCAGTCCGGCTCGGACCGGATCCTGAAGGCGATGCGCCGCTCCTACCGGTCTAAGAAGTTCCTGGGGATCCTCGACCGCGTGCGTGAGCGCATCCCGCATGCCGCGATCACCACCGACATCATCGTCGGCTTCCCCGGAGAGACCGAAGAGGACTTCCAGCAGACCCTCGAGGTGGTCGAAGCCTCCCGCTTCTCCAGCGCCTTCACCTTCCAGTACTCCATCCGCACCGGCACCCCCGCCGCGACAATGGAAGACCAGATCCCCAAGGAAGTCGTGCAGGAACGCTTCGAACGTCTCGTGGCACTGCAGGACCGGATCACTCTGGAAGAAAACCGCGCCCTCGAAGGCACCGTGGTGGAAGCGCTGATCGCCGAGGGCGAAGGCGAACGCGATGCGGAAACCCAGCGCATTTCCGGGCGTGCCCGCGACAACCGCCTCGTGCACCTCGCCCTGCCGGCGGATCTGCCCGCTCATCAGCGCCCCCGGCCGGGCGACCTGGTCAAGGCGACCGTCACCCACGCCGCCCCGCACTACCTGATTGCCGACAGCGCCCGACTCGCCGGGCGTCCGGCAGCGGAGCTACGCCCCGAAGAGTTCTCGGTGCGTCGCACCCGCTCGGGAGACGCCTGGGAGGCGCGCGAACAGGGGATTGAGCCCGGAGGATCCTGTGGAACCGGGGCGCCCGCGCCCAGGGGACCCGTCAGCCTGGGTATTCCGAGCCTGCGGGTGCGCTGAGAGAGGCACGCCCACTGGGCGCACTCACGCGGCCACTATTCACGCAGCGGAGTGTGCCGGGAAAATTACTCAGTCGTCGAGATCGTCAATCTCGTCGCCGAGGCGCTCCTCCAGGGAGTGGAAGAAAGCGATCACGGTGGAGAGGCCGCAGGTCAGGGCCGCATCAATCTGGGCGTCGATCGCGCCACCGCGGAAATCAGCGATGGTCTCGCCATAGACCCCGAGCAGGCCCTCCGACTCCCGGCGCACATACACCTTCGGCCAGATCCGGTTCATATTCCACTCATTGCACAGCTTGATCATCTCGACCTTACGGGAGACATCCACGGAGTGGTTCCAGCGGCCACGGGCCTGCAGCACCCCGCCATCCTCACCGGTCAGCAGGAAGTGGAAACGGTAATCGTCGAAGCGGGCACGCAACACATCGGGATGCGCCTCATCCTGCACGAAGGAATAGCCCAGCCGGGTCAGCGCCTCCTGCAGTCGCTCCAGCGACATCGGGGCCAGCAGCACGGCCTCCTCAGGAACCGCCACGCTCTGCGGTGCAGCCACGTCTCACCTCAAACACTCGATAAGCAGGTGCTTCGCCGCTCACGCGGGGCTGCGTGAGGGCAACGAGCCACACCATACCCCTTAGGCCTGAAGGCTGTACCCCTGGGCCTGAAGGCTGTACCCCACAGGCCTGAAGGCTGTACCTGGCGAACCTGCCGCCCCGGCTACCCTGGGCCTATGCCGAGCCTCCCCCTGATCGCCGTGGTCGGCGCCACCGCCACCGGCAAGAGCGACCTCGCCCTCGACCTCGCCGAGGTCCTCCACGGGGAAATCATCAACGCCGACGCCCTCCAGCTCTACCGCGGCATGGACATCGGCACAGCGAAAGTCAGCCCGGAAGAACGCGCCCGCATCCCGCACCACCTCCTCGACGTCCTCGACGTCACCGAGGAAGCAAGCGTCAGCGCCTACCAGCGCGAGGCCCGCGCCGCGATCACCGCGATCCGCAGCCGCGGCCGCACCCCCATCCTGGTGGGCGGTTCCGGACTGTACATCCGCGCAGTGCTCGACGAGATCGCCTTCCCACCCACCGACCCCGTCGTACGGGAACGCCTCGAAGAACGCGCCCGGCAGATCGGCACCCCGGCCCTGCATGCGGAACTCGCTGCCCGCGACCCGCAGGCCGCCGCAAGCATCGGCGTGAACGACACGCGCCGCATCGTCCGCGCCCTCGAAGTGGGGGAACTCACCGGGAAACCCTTTGCCGCCTTTCTCCCGCAACCCCAGTACACGGACCCGAGGACGGTACAGATCGGCCTGCGCCGAGACCGCGCCGACCTCCACGACCGCATCGCCCGACGGGTGCACCACATGGTCGAGCAGGGACTCCTCGACGAGGTCCGCACGCTCCTCGACCAGGGCCTTGACCGGGGCGTGACGGCGCGCCGCGCGATCGGCTACGAGCAGGCGCTTGCGGTGCTCGATGGGCAGATGAGCTGCGCAGAAGCGATCGAATCAACGATCGTCGGCACGCGACGCCTGGTGCGCAAACAGGACACCTGGTTCCACCGCGACCGCCGGGTGCAGTGGCTTGATGCCGCGACCGCCGATCAACCGGGCGGTGCAGAACGCCTTCGTGAGCAGGCACTGCAGATTATCGACTCCGCATAGCCCAGTAGGCTCTTTCCATGAACATCGAAGAGCCCTGCACCCCCGCCCCGCTGCGATTCGTCAAAGGGCACGGCACCGAAAACGACTTCGTGCTGATCGACGATCTCGAGGGCACGCTGGACCTTTCCCCGGAGCGGGTCGCGCGTATTGCCGACCGCCGAGCCGGGATCGGTGGCGACGGGGTGATCCGCGTCGTCCCCACGGCGAAATCGGGCATCGACGCCCCCGCTGACGCCCCTTACTGGTTCATGGACTACCGCAATGCTGACGGTTCCCTCGCGGAAATGTGCGGCAATGGGGTGCGCGTTTTCGCCGCGCACCTGCAGCGCTCGGGGCATGTGGCCGAGCCGTCCTTTGCGATCTGGACTCGCGCCGGTGTGCGTCATGTGGAGATCCTCTCGGCTCCCGAAAACCTCGAAGGGGAGTGGATCGTGCAGGTCGGCATGGGGGTTCCGACGGTGGCGACGGGGCAGCGCGAGGTGCGCTGCGGGGACCTGGCCCTGGAGGCGACCGACGTGGATATGGGGAATCCCCACGCAGTGGCCTTCCTTCCCGAGGGCACGGATCTGGAGGCCTTCGATCTCGAACGGGATCTGAGCGTCGAGCCCGCTCCCGAGGGCGGAACCAATATTGAGATCGTGGCGATGCGAGGAGACCACCACGTGGCGATGCGGGTGCTCGAACGCGGAGTGGGGGAGACCCGGTCCTGCGGCACTGGCGTGGCGGCCACTGCGGTGGCGGCCGCCCGTGCCGTCAGCGCCGCGGAAAACCAGCCGGCCCCGTGGACCGTGGACGTTCCCGGCGGGCGACTCGAAGTGGCCTGGGGTGCTGACGGTGCTGTTCTGCTCACCGGGCCCGCCGCGATCGTGGCGGAGGGAACGCTCCTGCTCGGCTAAGCATGGCCGAGCCCTGGAGCCGGGGCTTCAGGAGAGGTCACCCTCCGGCGAGACCTCCAGAATCCGGAAGCCCTTCGCGCTTGCAGCCTTGGCCACACTCCGCTGCGGGAACTGCTCAGCGATCCAGCGCGCCAGCGAATCCGCACCAAGGTTTTTGCCGACGACCATGGCTGCGGTCCCGGTCGGCTGCAGGCGTCCCAGCCACAGCAGCAGCAGATCGTGCAGTGCCTCTTTCCCGATCCGGATTGGGGGATTCGACCAGATCACGTCGAAACGCACGGACTCCTCTACCTCTTCCGGCGCAAGAACCCGCACATTCGCACAGCCGAGCAACTGCGCATTGTGTGCCGTGAGAGAACGAGCGCGCTCGGACACATCCACCGCCCACACCTGCGCATCCGGATGCAGAAGCGCCGCGGACAGCGCAATCGGACCCCAGCCGCAGCCGAGATCCAGAATCTTCGCCCCGGCAGGAACCGCCGTGAGGTGATCGAGGCGATCCAGCAGCACCGCCGTGGCCTTATCCAGGCTGCGACCACTAAACACAGAAGCCGAGGAGACCAACTCCCGCTCCTTCCCGGCAAGAACCACACGCAGCGGGAAACGCGCATCATCGGTGCTGGGGGAGGCGGTGAAATAGTGCTCGGTCACCGCCCCAGCATACGGAGCAGGTGCGCCGCAGGGCGCACGAGAGTCTGTGCGCCGCGCGACCTCGCGGGGGCTTGCGCACAAAGCCGCGCGCTGGGGCGCAAGCCATAAATCCCTCGACCGTTTCCCGCGACCGTGCGATTCTGTAACGACCACCGCGAGCCGCCACGCCGCTCGCCATCGACACCACCCTGAGGAGCCCCACCACCGTGCCTACGTCCTTCCGACCCGACCCCGCCCCCGTCCCCCCGCACGAGGAGCCCCGAGATCAGGACATGACCGGCACCGAAGGCGGTATGGACAGCGGCCCCGACGCCAGTGCTGCCACCGGCTCCCGCAGCGAGGCGATGACCCGGCGGATCCTCGATCGCGGCGACGCCTCCGTCTCCGCCATCACCTACTCCTCCGACACCGACGGTGAACAGTACGACCTCGCCGACCGCCAAGCCCTGCGGCGCGTGGCCGGCCTCTCCACCGAACTCGAGGACATCACCGAGGTGGAGTACCGCAAGGTGCGACTCGAACGGGTTGTGCTCGCCGGGCTCTACCAGACCGGAAACGCAGAAGACGCCGAGAACAGCCTGCGCGAACTCGCAGCGCTCGCCGAAACCGCCGGATCCGAGGTGCTCGACGGAGTGCTCCAGCGCCGCGCCCACCCCGACCCCGCAACCTTCCTCGGCCGAGGAAAAGCCCAGGAACTCGCTGACATCGTGGCCGCTTGCGGCGCCGACACTGTGATCGCCGACGGGGAACTCGCCCCCAGCCAGCGGCGCGCCCTTGAAGACATCGTGAAGGTCAAGGTGGTCGATCGCACCGCGCTGATCCTCGATATCTTCGCCCAGCACGCCAAATCGCGTGAGGGCAAGGCACAGGTGGAACTCGCGCAGCTCGAATACCTGCTGCCGCGTCTGCGTGGCTGGGGTGAGTCCATGTCTCGCCAGGCCGGTGGACGCATTGCCGCCGGTGGCGCCGGAATGGGCTCCCGCGGCCCCGGCGAAACCAAGATTGAGCTAGACCGCCGTCGGATCCGAAACCGCATGGCGAAACTGCGCCGCGAGATTAAAGAGATGGCACCCAGCCGCGAGGCGAAGCGCGCCGACCGCAAACGCCACCGGGTGCCGGCCGTGGCGATTGCCGGATACACCAACGCCGGAAAGTCCTCCCTACTCAACCGTCTGACTGGCGCGGGAGTACTCGTGGAGAACGCCCTGTTCGCCACCCTGGATCCGACGGTGCGCCGCTCCCAGACGCCCGACGGTCGCGAGTTCACCTTCGCAGACACCGTCGGCTTCGTCCGCCACCTGCCCACGCAGCTTGTCGAGGCCTTCCGCTCCACCCTCGAAGAGGTTGGCGATGCGGACCTGCTCCTGCACGTGGTTGACGCCTCCCACCCCGATCCGGAAGGCCAGATCCGCGCCGTCCGCGAAGTGCTCGGTGAGATCGAGGGTTTCGATGTGCCCGAGATCGTGGTGCTCAATAAGGCCGATATCGCGACCCCCGAGACGATCGCCCGCTTGCGCAGCCAGCTCGACCTGACCGCCGTGGTCTCGGCCCGCACCGGCGAAGGCATCGAAGAACTGCGCGAACTCATCGCCGAGCATCTGCCGCGCCCCGCCGTGGAAGTCGATGTGGTGGTTCCCTATACGCGTGGGGACCTCGTCTCCCGCGTGCACAACACCGGCGAAATCCTCGCCGAGGAGCACCTCGCCGATGGCACGCGTCTGCACGCCCGCGTGGATGCCGCGCTCGCCGCGGAACTCACCGGCGCTGCCTGACAGATACACCGGAAGACCTTCTCGACCGGCGGGTTCCCCGGAACCCGCCGGTCGTGCCGTGAAAGGCCTCGCATGGCGTGGGATATCCCGCGAGTCTGCCGGCCTGTGTGCGGGGGCCTCGCTACCGTAGACCGGTGACCCCCGCCCCCTGCGCCGCTGAGGCGCTCCCGCCGCTTGAGCAGCTGATGAACGCTGCCGTCGAAGCGGTCGGCGGTACTACGCGGGCGGGGCAAAGCGCCATGGCGCAGGCCGTGGAAACCGCGATGAACGGGCGCCGCCACCTCTTCGTGCAGGCCGGCACCGGCACCGGTAAATCCCTCGCCTACCTCGTGCCTGCGATCCGTGAAGCACTGCGCACCGGGCGTCCCGTCGTCGTCTCGACCGCGACCATTGCGCTGCAAAGCCAGATCGTGCGCAAAGACCTGCCGAGGATCGTGGAGGCCCTCAGCCCGCTGCTCCCGCGAGTGCCGTCGTTCGCGCTGCTCAAAGGCCGCGCGAACTACCTGTGCAAACACAAACTGGAGGGCGGATACCCCACCGATGTGGAACCGGGGGCGCTCTTTAGTGAAGCAACCGTGGATCCCTCCCGGGCCGACGGGGCCGAACGCCTCGGCGCACAAATCAAACGCCTTCAAAGCTGGGCGGCAGAAACCGAGACGGGGGACCGCGACTCCCTGCACGACCCCGTGTCTGACCGCGCCTGGCGGCAGGTGTCGGTGACCGGAGCACAATGCCTGGGCACCTCCTGCCCCGTCGCCCAGGACTGCTTTGCTGAACGCGCCCGCGAGGTGGCACGCGAGGTCGACGTGATCGTCACGAACCATGCGCTCCTTGCGATTGACGCATTCGACCGGCGCGGCATCATCCCCGACCACGAAGTGGTTGTTTTCGACGAGGCCCACGACCTGGTGGACCGCGTCACGAGCGCAGTGACCCTGCAGCTCACCGCGGGAATGGTGCGCGGTGCCGTGCGGGAACTCCGCAGCATCGGGATCGGAGCGACCGCACTGGACGATGCGGGCGAAGAACTCCGCGAAGCCCTCAGCGCGACCACCGAGGGGCGCGTGATCGGCCCGCTCCCACAGCGCCTCGCCGACGCCATCACGCAGCTGCGCCTGCACGCGCGGGAACTCCACGACGAAACGAAAGACCCCACCTCCGACCCGGCCCTGGCCGGTGCTCGACGGATGGCGCGAGCCACCCTGCAAGAAATCATCGAAGCCTGCGAACCGGCACTGGATCCGGAGGATGAAGACGTCGTCTCCATCTCTCATTCGGAGGCAACCGGACGCTCCAGCCTGCAGATTGCCCCGCTGAGCGTGGCGGGGGCGATGCGCTCGGCGATCCTGGAAGAGCGCACCGTGGTGATGGCCTCAGCGACTCTTGCCTTCGGTGGACGCTTTGAGCCACCGGCCGGTGCGGTGGGCCTTGCTGCACGCGACCGGATCAGCGCCGATGACCTCCCCGTCTTTGAGAACTCCGGGGCCTGGGCAGGACTGGATGTGGGAAGCCCCTTCGACTACCCCCGCCAGGGAATCCTGTACGTTGCGCGGCACCTACCGCAGCCGGGCCGGGACGGTCCGAGTCCGCAGATGCTCGCGCACCTGAGCGAACTCGTGGATGCCGCCGGGGGAGGGGCGCTCTGTCTCTTCTCCTCGCGTAAAGCAGCAGACCTCGCCGCTGATTACGTGCGAGCCCGCACCGATCTGACCATCGGTGTGCAGGGCGAAGACTCGATGACGAACCTTGTGCGCATGTTCCGCGAGGATGAGGATTCATGCCTTTTCGGCACGCTCACCCTGTGGCAGGGCGTGGATGTGCCCGGGCGCGCCTGCCGTCTGGTCACGATCGACCGGATCCCCTTCCCGCGCCCCGATGACCCGTTGATGTCGGCTCGAACCGAGCGAGTGCAGCAGCGGGGTGGCAACGGCTTTATGGCCGTTTCAGCGCAACATGCGGCCCTGCTCATGGCGCAGGGCGCGGGCCGGTTGATTCGTTCGGCGAGTGATCGCGGGATGGTGGCGGTGCTGGATCCGCGCCTCGTGACGGCGCGCTACGGCAGCTTCCTCAGCGGGGCGCTGCCGCCGCTGTGGCGGACCAGCGATCCGGATGCAGCGGTGGCGGCTTTGCAGCGACTATCGCGGATGTAGAGCGCCTATCGCGGATGGAGCGCACCCGGTCGAGGGGCTCCGGGGCGTCGCGAGTCGTCGGCGCTGAGGTGCGGTCAGACGGCGCGGAGGACTGCGACCACTTTGCCGAGGATTTCGGCGTGATCGCCGAGGATCGGGGCGAATGCCGGGTTATGCGGCATGAGCCAGATATGCCCATCGCGCTGCGCGAAGGTTTTCACCGTGGCCTCGCCGTCGATCATGGCCGCCACGATCTCGCCCTTTTCAGCGGTGCGCTGACTGCGCACGACGACCCAGTCTTTATCGCAAATCGCGGCGTCGATCATCGAATCGCCTACCACCTGTAGCAGGAACAGTTCGCCACTTCCCACGAGCTGCGCGGGCAGGGTGAACACATCCTCGACCTGTTCATCGGCGGTGATGGGCACGCCGGCGGCGATCCGTCCCACCAGGGGCACCGAGACCGACGGTGCAGGCTGGCGTTCGGCGTGATCGGCGGAGGTTTCCGGGGCTCCGTCCGCACCGGGCATCACGACTTCCATGGCTCGCGGACGTTTGGGGTCACGACGCAGGTAACCCTTGCGTTCGAGTGCCTGGAGCTGATGGGCAACCGACGACGAGGAGGTGAGCCCAACGGCATCGCCGATCTCACGCATGGAGGGCGGATACCCGTGCGCGGCAATCGCTGCGGTGATCGTTTCCAGCACGCGGCGCTGACGTGCGGTGAGGGCGGGACCCTCACCGGCGTTCTCGTCGCTGCCTGCCGCGGCGCCCGAGATGGGGCCGGAGATGTGATCCGGATCATGCGTAGCGCGCGGGCTCATCGTGCTCTCCTGCCGTTGTTTGTCAGACCCCCCGGGTGGAGTGGTGCCTGCATCCAGAGTAGGGCGCACACACACGATCTCCAAACATTTGTTCGAGGAAATCTTGCGTGTTGCGGCTTCGGGTGCGTACAGTCGCACTTGTATTCGATCGAACAGGAGTTCGGACAATGGCCACGATTCTTCCCCTTGACTCTCGTCGCGGCGCCGCCCAGGCCCCTGCCTCTCGTGAGAATGTTCGACTTGCCCTGACTGCCCGTGGGCGTCGGCTGGTTGTTCTCGCCGCCTTTGTGCTGGGTCTCCTCGTCGCCGCCGTATCCATGCTCGCGCTCGATGTGTCCTCGGCCCTGGCTGGCGGTGAGCCCACTGACCGCACCGTCGTTACCGTGCAGGAAGGGGACACGCTCTGGGGGTACGCACAGCAGTACGCCCCCGAGGAAGACCCTCAGGCTTTCGTGACTGCCGTGCGCGAAATGAACCATCTGCCCACCGGCCGTGTCACGGCAGGTGACCGCCTCACCGTGCCCACTGGCGATCTGGACCGCTGAACACCGCCGCACTGAACACGGTTCGCCGGGTAGTCTGGGGCGGTGCACTGTCCCTTCTGTCGCCATCCTGACTCCCGCGTCGTGGACTCGCGCACGTCCGATGACGGCGCGAGCATCCGGCGCCGACGACAGTGCCCAGAATGTGGCCGACGCTTCTCCACCTCGGAGACCGCTTCGCTCTCGGTGCGTAAACGCTCTGGGGTCAGTGAGCCCTTCAGTCGCGCCAAGGTGATCTCCGGCGTGCGCAAGGCATGCCAGGGTCGCCCCGTCACAGACGACCAACTCGCGATCCTCGCTCAGCGCGTCGAAGAGGACATTCGCTCCTCGGGTCAGGCCGAAATCGATGCCCATGATGTAGGCCTCGCCATTCTGCAGCCCCTGCAGGAACTCGATCTGGTCGCGTACATGCGCTTCGCGAGCGTCTATCAGAGCTTTGAATCCCTCGACGATTTCGAGGCGGCTATCCGTCGTCTGCGCGAGGAAGCTCCTGCTGAAAAGCCCTCGTCTGAGGCCTAATGGCGCGGATCCCGGCCCTGCCGGGACGAAGGGAGGGTCCGGCCCGCCGGAAATCCGACAAAAGTACAGGGGTGGAATTTGGAAATCTGGTCCTGAGCACTCCCTGGGAATGCATAAAATATTCGTCGTGCGCTAGCGCAGTGCACACCGACCGGCGGTCGTGGAGGGGAAGCCACGGCCGCTGGTCTCTTTTATGCCCGGCCTACGGCACGAATACACCTGCCGCAGCCACACCGCTCTCAGGCGTGGTGCGAGCCCGCGATCCCGGCCGGCAAGGCCGCGGCGTGAACGATCGAGAGCACCTGCGTCGGCCGCGACATGGCGACGTACAGGTCATTGGCTCCGCGCGCATGCCCCAGCAGCAGCTCCGCCGGCTCCACCAGCACCACCGCGTCGAACTCAAGGCCCTTGGCATCCTGCGCCGTCATCACGGCGATCACGTCATCCACACCAGCGGATCCCTCACCGGCCGGTGGGAGATCGCCCTCCGTGCGCAGTGCGCGCACCAGATCCTGAACACGTTCGGGCGCACAGATCACCGCAAGGCGACCCATATTCTGCGAGACGAGAGAGCGCACTTCCTGCACGGTGCGCCGCGAGAGATCCTCAGAGCGCACGGGGTGCAGCAGCGGATCGTGATCGCCCTCCCGCACCGAGGTGACAGGCGTGATTAGCAGGTCGTGAGCGGCAGCCATGGCCTGGGCCCGGTGCATAATGCGGCGCGGGGTGCGGTAGTTCACGGTCAGCTCGGCCACCTGCAGGCGATCCTCGACGTAGGGACCGAGGGCGTCCTGCCACGTGTCGGTGCCGCCAGCGCTCGAGGTCTGCGCAACATCGCCCACCACGGTGAAGGACTTGGTGGGGCAGCGGCGCATGAGCGCGCGCCACATCATGGCCGAGTGCTCCTGGCCTTCATCTACCACCACATGCCCGTAGGTCCAGGTGCGTTCAGCGGCAGCACGCTCGGCGAGAGTGCGCCCATCGCGGGCTCGAGCCATCTGCGCGGCAAGATCCTCAGCACGCACAATCCCGTAGGAGTCGATGTTCTCGAGCACCTCACGGGCGTACGAAACGCTCTCTTCGTGATCGCGACTAGCTTTGCGGCGCCGCATCTCCTCGGGGGCGTCGTCTTCCCCCAGGAGCTCCGCTACCTCGTCCAGCAGCGGTACGTCTTCCACGGTCCAGGGTGCATCCTTGGGGCGCACCAGCAGATGCGTATGCGAGGCCAGGGAGCGCGGCGCAGCCGCAGCCATGCGCTCGGGATGCGCGAAGAGGATCCGCAGGAACTGCTGAGCGGTGTACGGCAGCCAGGCCAGGTTGAGGGCGCGTCGCACCTGCGGGTCGTGGCGCAGGGTGCTGAGAATGTCCGGGCGGTCTTCAGGGAGAACGGGGGTTCCGGTGGCGCGCAGGCCCTGCTCATAGTTCACGGCCAGGCGTTCGAGGGCGGCGCGTACGAAGACGCCACGGGCAGCGTTATGCGGTTTGTGGCTGGCGCGCGCTTCCCGTCGGGCCGCACGCACATCCTCCCGGGTGAGCGTCGCATCCACCCCGTCGATACGGAAGTGCAGGTCGTGCTGGGGGATGAGCTGGCGGTGCTTCACTGCTCGCGCGAGTAGAGTCGCCATCGCCCCATCACCTTTGATCCGGGCTACGTCATCGGTGTCGTGCCGAGTGGTCTGCACCCCCGGGAACAGGTCGCCCGGGGTCTGCATGACCACTCCGGATTCGCCCAGGCTCGGTAGCACTCGTTCGATGTACCGCAGGAAGCCGTGCGTGGGGGCCATGATCAGCACGCCGGTGTGTTCGAGTCGGCGCCGATGCGTGTACAGCAGGTAAGCGGCGCGGTGCAGGGCGACCGCGGTTTTGCCGGTGCCGGGTCCGCCCTGCACCACCAGCACGCCACGGTTCTCGGAGCGGATGATGCGGTCCTGCTCGGCCTGGATCGTCGCGACGATGTCGCCCATCCGTCCAGTGCGCTGGGAGGAGACGGCGGCGAGGAGTGCGCCTTCGCCGTGCAGAACCACGTCCTGTGCACCCTCGAGAACGGATTGATCCAGAACGTCGTCTTCCAGGCCGGTGATGGTGCGTCCACGGGAAATGAGATGCCGGCGCAGTCGCACGTTTTGCCGGTCGCGGCTGGTGGCCTGGTAGAAGGCGGCGGCCGCGGGAGCGCGCCAATCCACGAGGAGCTGCTCGCGTTCGGGGGTGAACAGGCCGATGCGCCCGATGTAGCGGCGGGCGGCGTCGTCCATGTCCAGACGCCCGAACACCACTTCGCGGCTCACGGAACGCAGTAGGGAGAGACGGTCTTCGTACATGGTGACGAAGGAGTCGCGTTCGGAGCGGTTCTGGTGGGTGGTGGCGTGCTGCGAGGCCTGCATGTCATCCAGATTGCGTTCAATCTGAGCGATCAGTTCATCCAGCCGCTGGTAGAGCCGGTCGGCATAGCCCTGTTCGCGTGCGAGCTCTTGGGTAAGCCGCTCGTCGGTGTCGTCCACGCTGGTCGTCTCCTCGCCACTGCCGTGTCCGTTGCTGTGCCCGGGCGGTCCACGCGTGGATCGGCTTTCAGGCACGGTGTTCCATTATGGTGGACAGCGCGAGGAGGCGGGAGCCTTGCATGGCCGAGGTCTCGAAAGAACCGGCGTCCCAGGAAGGAGTGAACCGGATGCGTGATCCGCGTGATTTGTACTCCTTCGAGTCCACCGAGGTGCTTCAGGCTGTTCCACGCGGTGAACTGGTTCTGGTTCACGCTCTGCCAGGGTTGATGGATGCCGGGAGCGCCAGTCGGATCGCTTCCACCTACCTACGCGAGAGTTTGCGTCACGTTCGCCTGGTCACCTTCGACGCCGATGAGCTTTTGGACTATCGAGCGGCGCGGCTGCAGGCGCGGTTCGACGGGGTGACCTGTTCTTCGATCGAGGTTCCCGAGCTTGCTCTCTGGCTGGTCTATGACGAATCCGATCGGCCATTCCTGCTGCTGGACGGCCCGGAGCCGGATCTGCAGTGGAATCGTCTCGCGCAGGCTGTGATCGACCTGGTGGAGTTCTTCGAGGTGGAGCGGATCGTGGGCATCGCAGCGGTGCCGATGCCGGTGCCGCATACCCGCCCGATTGGCTTGATCGCGCATGCCACGCACTCCTCGCTGCTGTGCCCGGAGGAATGCGCGCTCTCGCCGGCCACCGCTGGCGCCTCCATGTTTGGGATGCCCGGTGCGGGTGAGGGCGGCGAGCATCCCTCCCAGGGTGGCGATGCGGAACAGCGCGAGATCGTGGTGCCGTCGTCCTTTGCCACCTTCCTCGAGTACCAGATGGGGCGGGCGCAGCTTCCCGCCCTGGGGTATACCGCGCAGGTCCCGCACTATCTGGCGCGCATGAACTTCCCGGCGGGGGCGCTTGCCCTGCTGCGCCGACTCAGTGATGCGACGGGTCTCGACCTGCCGCTGATGGAGCTGGGGGATCTCGCGGAGGCCGCCTCAAGTGCCCTGGAGATCACCCTGCTCGGCAATGAGGAGGTGCGTCATGTGGTCGAGACCTTCGAGGAGCAGTACGACCGGATGCGCGCCAAGGGTGGGGTTCCGCTCGCCGCCTCGGTGGATCTGCCCACGGCGGATGAGATCGCGGAGCGGTTTGAACAGTTCCTGGCCGATCACGATGCGCATCGCGGGGGAGAGGAATCCGCCTCGTAGCGCTGATGAGGCTGCGCCGGATCGCTCCGGATCGCACAGTGCGAGAAACGACATTCCGGGCACCGGAGCGGGTCTGACAGTCATCGATCCATATTCGTTGCACTTCCGTTACGGCTTCGTGATCGCAGGCGCGAACGGAGACAGTGAACTGCGCCACGGTCGTGACAGAATGACCGCGTTGCGGTGATGCAGGTCTCTGGAAGCCATGGCGCTTCTGGGATCGTCCGTCGTCGGCCCGACTGGACCGACCGGCACGCATCGAAGGGCCCGTACCCGCGGGCCTCACGCGGCACGGGGAGCGCAGAGGCGCGCCCGGACGGACGACACAGGAAGTGACAGACATGGCACAGGGCTCGGTCAAGTGGTTCAACGCCGAGAAGGGCTACGGTTTTATCGAGATTGACGGCGGCGGCGCCGACGTTTTCGTGCACCACAGCCGCATCGACATGGACGGCTACCGCACTCTCGATGAGGGTCAGCGCGTCGAGTTTGACGTTGCGCAGGGGGAGAAGGGCCCGCAGGCGGAGAACGTTCGCCCGCTCTGATCTGAGCATCCCCACGTCCGTGCCCCAGACCTGACTGGCTGCGACGGGCGTGAGGGACTCTCGGCATGAACTCCCAGAACCGGGGTGCAGCAGGCTGCGCCCCGGTTCTTGTCGTTGCTCTCGCAGCCGGCGCGGATCAAGCGCCGCCCGCAATTCTCTGAGGCGATGCGCGAATCTCTGAGGCGCTGCGTGATTCCCTGATGCGATGCGCGCTCAGAAGCGAAGCGGAGGGTGCGATTCTTTGTCGGTCGGTCCTGGGGGAGTGGCCGGCATCGTTCCCTGGAGCACGCGGCCGCCATCGATGAGTCCCTTGACCTGCGAGGCTGTGGCGAGGCGAACCGACACCGGATCGGAACGGAGCGCCCGATCAATCCCCTCCGGAAGCGGCACCTGGGACGCCAGGAGAACGCAGTTCCCCCGACGCTTTCCGCTCAGATGCGCGGGTTCGGCGATTGCGCCCACATGCCGGAAAACGCTGGCCAGAGTGGCTAACTCATCGGCGAGCACCCGCGTGCCCGGAGGGGCCGCCGAGTTCGCGAGATATATCCCCTGCGGGCGCAGCACCCGCGCCGCATGGGCAGCGGCCTTCTGCGAGGTGAGCTCCGACGGGGTGAGGGTGCCGGCGAAAACGTCTCGGGTGAGCACATCGAAACGGTCTTCGCGCCAGCCGGCCAGCGCGGCAGCGGCGTCCTCGACCCGGATCCGCAGCTGGGGGGACCGGGGCAGATCAAACCAGACCCGTACCTGCTCCGCGAGTAAAGCGTCGATTTCCACAACGATTTGGCGTGCCCGCGGATGGGCCGCCGCCAGCGCCCGGGGCAGGGAGCAGCCGGCGCCTCCCAGATGCGCGATCTGGGGCTCGCTGATCTCGTGGTCCTGAAGGTGCAGACCAATCACCAGATCCATCCAGCGCAGGTACTCGAAGACGAGGTGGCGGGGATCGGGGTGCAGATGTGAAGAGGGAGCCCCGTTGACTTCCAGCAGCACGGACCCGTCATTTTCGCGAGTTAAACGTGCTGTTCCGGTGGAGATAGGAAGGGGCTGGTCGAGCGGGCCGAGATGCTCGAATGCGCCCGGGGCGGGGGAACGGCGGGAGGAACGACGGGCCACGGCGGAAGTCTAGGCGTCTTGTTTGTCAGGGGGTCTCTTTAGCGTCGTGGACATGGGGGTGACCCGCCGAGCACAGGGCTCGGCTGCAGGGGTGCCACGACGCGATAAGGAGCCGACGATGAGCACGATCTTTCAGACCGATGCTGAATACGCCACCGCCCGCGGTGCGCAGGGTGATCAGATGCGTGCCCTGCGTTTGCTCGATGCTGACCTTCAGGTCATCGAGCGCGCCGAGAGTTTTCTGCAGGAGGCAGAACAGCTCATGGTGGAGCAGCCGCGGGAGGCCTTTGAACTGATCCACCGGGCCGCACTGCGCGTGGCCGGGGTCTTGGTGACCCGCGCGAACCGTGAGCGCAAGCGCCCGCTTCCCCTGAATGTCTGGGCGGCGCTGCGCCGCCTGGGCAGGCGGCCGGCCGCTCGCGCTGAGGACGTGGCAGTGATGGTGGCGGAGAGAGAACTTCTGGATCGTGATCCCTCGCGGGTCCCCACGGCGGAGCTGTTGCGGGTGCATCTGGAGAACACTCGGGCGCATACCCAGGAGGTGCGGGAGGAGGTGCTGGACGTTCTCCCTGGGCGCATCGCGGCGCTCGCCAGCTGAATAGGCAGAGTTCGGCGCTCTGCGAGAGCATGGAGCATCACGGCTAGTCGTTGAGAGGCGGTGAGCGCATGGTCAGGGAAGATACGCCCGGGCGTGAGCGACGGTCCTGGGCGGATGAGGCCGATCTGGTAGCGCCGGTCGAAGCTGTGCAACCGGTTGACGCTGCCCAGCCGGTCGAAATGGGAGCAGATCTCGCGTTCGAGGGTGAAGAGTCACCCGGGATCCTCCACCTCGATATGGATGCGTTCTTCGCCTCCGTGGAGATCCGTGATAATCCCTCCCTTCGAGGCCTACCTGTCGTGGTGGGAGGTAGCGGCGCGCGGGGAGTGGTGGCCGCCGCCAGCTATCCGGCCCGGGAACGCGGAATCTTCTCCGCCATGCCCATGGCTGCTGCTCGACGCCTCGCCCCCGATCTCGTGATCATCCCCGGGCGCATGGATCATTACCGGGCTATCTCGGCACAGGTGATGGAGATCCTGCGGTCGGTGGCCGCGCATATCGAACAGATCAGCGTGGATGAAGCCTTCTTGGACGTCCGCCCGGCGCGGCGGCTCTTCGGCACGCCTGAACAGGTTGCCCAGCTCCTCAGGCGCCGTATCCGCGAGGAACTCGGCTTACCCAGTTCCGTGGGCGGTTCCGTCTCCCGAGCCGTTGCCAAGATCGCCTCGGCCCGTGCCAAACCCGATGGCATGCTCATCGTACCGGCAGCGCAGACGCGTGCCTTCCTGGCACCGCTGCCGGTCGGAGCGATCTCCGGCATCGGCCCCAAAGCCCAGGAGCGGCTCGCACGCCTCGGGGTGCGGCAGATCGGTGATCTCCTGGAGGTGCCGCCCAGCACGCTTGCCCGGATTCTCGGTCCACGGGCCCCCGAGGTGGTGCTCCTTGCCTCGGGAGAAGACCGCACCGGGGTGGGTTCACGCGTTTGCGATAAGTCCCTGGGCAAGGAACGCACCTGGGATGAGGACCTCACCGATCCGGCAGAGGTACGCCGTCGAATCACCCAGATGGCAGATGACGTGGCGCGAGATCTGCGCCGCCACGGCTTCATCACCCGCACGGTGGTGCTGAAACTACGCGCCGGGGACGGCACGACGATCACCCGTTCCGCCACCATGCCGCAGCCCACGGCCAGCAGCGAGCGACTGCGCGAACACGTGGTGGCGCTGTGGGAAAGGGAGAAGAGCAGGATGCCCCGTATTCGGCTGGCGGGGGTTCGTGCCGCGCATCTGGAGCGCAGCGTCGGGGGCGCGGCACAGGAACTGGCCGGGCGAAACACCGGCTGGAGCGGGCTCGAAGAAGCCTGGGACCGCGCACAGGCACGGTTCGGTGACACCGCGATCACGCGTGCCTCCGTCGTGGGCCACGGCGCGATGCCGCCGCCAGCCACCATCCCGATGTCACTGAACGCTCCGATGTCTGCGCAGGAGGATGACGACCACGGGAGCGCACAGGACCAGCGCAATGGTGACTCCCCAGGCAAGCCCCCTCACAGATCTCGGCACGGCGGTGAGGGCGGGGGAGAGGAACGCGCACCCCAGCTGTGGTGAGTGTGGCGGCGAACGATTGCGTGGGGCAGCGTTCGGACACGTCCCGTCGGTGGGGGAGAGCAGGCGAGCGCCTGGTGAGGGAGCGCTACCAGATTGGAACCCTGCTCAGTTCCTTTTCTCA
>JAEWEZ010000153.1 GCA_023389045.1 Actinomycetes bacterium | reverse complement strand
CTCCCTCTCCCAGCCCGACGGGGTGCACGGGGAGAGCGAAGTGGTGGATCTGTCGGCGCTTCGCGGCACCTCCTCCTGGGCGGGTCGCAGTGTGCGCGGCGGGGTCATCTACGAGATGCACGTGGGTACGTTCACGCCGGGTCCCGAGGGGCGCGGCGGCACTTTCGATTCGGCGATCGAGAAGCTCGATGCGCTCGTGGATCTCGGGGTCGATGCCGTGGAGATCATGCCGGTTGCCTCCTTCCCCGGGGATCGCGGTTGGGGGTACGACGGGGTGGGTCTCTACGCCGTGCATGAGGCCTACGGTGGCCCGGCGGCCATGCTCCGTTTCGTCGAGGCCGCGCATGAGCGGGGCCTCGCCGTGATCCTGGATGTGGTGCATAACCATCTGGGTCCGGCCGGTAACTACCTGGGCGTTTTTGGCCCGTATTTCACGCAGCGGCACGAAACCCCGTGGGGTGCGGCGGTGAACCTCGATGATGAGGGCAGCGATCAGGTGCGGGCCTTCCTGATCGGCTCGGCCCGTCAGTGGCTCGTGGACATGGGCCTGGATGGTCTACGCCTGGATGCGGTGCATGAGCTGCGCGATGATTCCCCGCGGCATTTCCTCGCGGAACTCTCCGATGCGGTGCGCGAGTGGGAGCGTGAAACGGGCCGGGAACTCACGCTGATTGCGGAGTCGGATCGCAATGACCCCATCACGGTCACGCCCACCGCTCAGGGCGGGCTCGGGATGGATATGCAGTGGGCTGATGACATCCACCATGCGGTTCACGCCTGGCTGAGCGGGGAGCGGGCCGGCTACTACGTTGATTTTGGGTCCACGGAGGTTCTCGAGCGCACCCTGACCCGGGTCTTTGAGCATGCGGGAACCTTCTCGACCTTCCGCGAGCAGATGTGGGGTGCCCCGGTGGATCCGGGGGCCGACGGGTATGACGCGCATTCCTTCGTCGCCTTCCTGCAGGATCATGACCAGGTGGGTAACCGCGCTGCCGGGGACCGCATCCACCACTCCATTAGCGCGGCTGAGCATCGCGCGGGTATCGCTCTGGTTCTGCTGGGTGCCGCCACCCCGATGCTCTTCCAGGGCGAGGAGTGGGGCACGACCCGCCCCTTCGCCTTCTTCACCGATCACGATGAGGAGCTGGGCCCGCTCGTCTCGAAGGGCCGCGCCGAGGAGTTCGCGGCGATGGGCTGGGCCGACGAGGTGCCGGATCCGCAGGACCGCGGCACCTTTGAGGCCTCGATTCTGGACTGGCAGGAACGGGAGAAGGGCGAGCACGCCGTCACTCTGCAGTGGTATCGTCGGCTGATCGCGCTCCGCCGCGAGGTGGCGGACTTCCGGGATTCGGATCTTCACCGCACGCGGTTAGAAGTACACGATGAGCACACGGTCATGCTGGTGCGCGGGGATCATGCGGTGATCGTGCATCGCGGCCCCGACACGCTCACGGTGCCGTGGACGGTGCGGGAAGTTCTCGCGGGGATTGATGCCGACGGGGCGCTTCCTCCCGAGGGAGCAATGGCACCGTCGGACGCTCGCACCAGCGCGCAGCGCCCGACTGACGCGCTCACGCTCCACGGGCCGGGAGCCCTCGTCGTCCGTCTGGTCTGACGGGATTCTCCTTGCCCCGGCGGGCGTCCCAGAGAACTCGCCGCGGGCCTCAGGGTCCGCCGCCGGTGCGAGCTTCAGGACCCGCTGACGAGCTTTTCTCCATCGCGGGCAAGCGATGCCAGGCGCGAGAGGGAGCGGAAGTACTTCTTGCGGTATCCGCTGGTCAGAAGCTTTTCGGTGTAGATTTCCGGCAGGTGCTCGCCGCCGTCGGCGCCGCTTGCCAGGATCGGGATTTCACGGTCATAGAGGCGGTCGATCAGGACCACGAAGCGCAGCGCATCATTGTGGTTTTCCATCGTGCGCACGCCGAGGAGATGCACGCTGTCCACACCGTCGATCATTGCCCCGTACCGGGAGGGATGCACCTTGCCCAGATGCACGAGCAGGTCCTCGAAGGTATCCAGGGTGGCGCCCTCTCCCGCCGTCTCGGCGTGCGAGCGCACTGTCTGCTCGGCAAGCGAGGGGATGGCGTCCACGGCGGAGCGGCCACGGTAGTCCTGCCCGTCGATCCGCAGCACATCGAAGCGTTCGCTCATGGCCTGGATTTCACGCAGGAAGTCCTGGGCTGCGAAGCGTCCTTCGCCGAGGGCTTCGGGGAGCGTATTGGAGGTGGCAACGATGGCTACGCCCCGGTCGGAGAGTTCCCGGATCAGCCGGGTCATGAGCAGGGTGTCGCCGGGGTCGTCGAGTTCGAATTCGTCGATGCAGACGACGAGGGCGTCGCTCAGCACATCCAGTGCCTTCTGGAAGCCGAGGGCGCCCACCAGGTTGGTGTATTCCACGAAGGTGCCGTAGACGCCTTTGCCCTGGGTTTCGTGGAAGAGGGAGGTGAGCAGGTGGGTTTTGCCGACGCCGAAGCCACCGTCGAGGTAGAGCCCGTGGGCGGTCTGCGGTTTCTTCTTACCTCCGAAGCCGAGTTTGCTGAGCAGCCCGCCGGAGGAGCCGCGTGAGGCGGAGAGGGAGTGCGCGAAGGCGCCGATGCGCTCCTTGGCTTCTGCCTGGGAGGGGTGGGCGTCATCGGGGATGTAGGTGGAGAGCCGGGCGCTTTCGAATCGCGGCGGCGGCACGAGGTCCGCCAGCAGTCGATCGAGGGTCGGTTCGGGCCAGACGGTGGTTAGCGCTCGGGTCACTCGCTCAGTCTAGGCATATCACCAGCCCAGATGCCCTCTGATACTCTCACCTAAGTATCCAGAGGGATCTGAGGAGCGGAGGCGTCCCATGCAGCTAAGCCCCTACACGCCCGGCGAAGTCGCCCGCGATGTTCCCGGGCGCGAGCAACAACTCCAGGAAATCGGCGGGCTCCTCACCCTCCCTGCCCTGCACGGACGCTTCTCCGGCAGGATCCGCGTGGATGTGGGACCGCGCGGCGTCGGTAAAACCTCCCTGCTGCGGCGAGTGCGGGAAGACGCCAAAGCCCTGGGTCTCGCCCCCATCTACGTCACCGCCGGGAACGGCCCCCTGGCTGCCGTGATCGCTGATGAAGCGCGCGGCCTGCTGCACTCCTGGTCACTCCCTGCCGCTGCGGGCACATGGCTGGAAAACGTGACCCTGACCCTGGGCGTGCCGGGGCTCGCGCAGCTCTCCACCTCGGTCTCAGCCCCGAAACCCAACCCCGCCACTCTCCCCCAGGCCACCCGTGCCTTCCGTGAGCTCGTCGAGAAAACCACTGCCGAGGCGCTGAATAACGGGCAAACCGGGATCGTGATTCTGATTGATGAACTGCAGGAGGCTGATCCGGCGGGTCTTCGCACCGTCGCCTACGCCTGGCAGGAACTGCAGGGCGGGCGTATCCCGGCGGCGCTGCTTGCCGCGGGGCTTTCGCATACCGCCGATGTGGTCACCTCCGCGGTGACCAGCGCGGAACGGTTCCAGTTCCGCACCATGAACGATCTGGAACCGCATCAGGTGCGCGAGGCCCTGACCGATCCGGCCACCGCCCTGCAGGTGCGGTGGGAGATCCCGGCCTTGGAAGCGGCCGTGGAGCAGTCGGCCGGTTATCCCTATGCGGTGCAGCTGTGGGGTGATGCGCTGTGGCAGGCCGCCGGGAATCCGGATCAGGGCGGGGTGATCCGGGCCGAGCATATTGAGCAGGCCACCGCGCAGGTCGAGGCGGATATGGAGGCCCTGCATCGGGCCCGCTGGGCCAAGGCATCCCCACGTGAACGGGAACTGTTGGCGGCGATGGCCGAGCGGGGTGGACGTGAGGTGCCGCGGGCCGAGATCGCCGCTGCGCTCGAAGTGCCATCCCGCTCGCTGAGTGCGCCGCGGCAGTCGCTGCTGGATAAGGGCATCATTCAGATCGCCGGGCACGGGTTGTTGTCGTTCACGGCGCCGGGTTTCGCGCGTTATGTGCGCGGGCTCGATCCGCGCTGACGCTCTGCCCCGTCGGCCCCTACCCTGGTGGTATGTCTGCATCGTCCGCTGCTCCCCTGATGGTCCTGTGGCAGGACGGTCGCGCGCTGTCCACACCGCGGCCGATCCAGCGTGACGCCGCCGGTGCCGCCGAGCTTGCGCAGATGTATGCGCTGCCCTCGGATCGCACCACGGTGCGCGCCATGATGAATACGACGATTGACGGGGCGATCGCCGGGGCCGATGGCACGAGCGGTTCGCTACGCAATGACGATGATGCTTTCCTGTTCGGGGTGCTGCGGGCGCTGACCGATGCGGTGGTGGTGGGTGCCGAAACGGTGCGCAGTGAGGACTACCGGCGTCCGCTCGGCCGGGCGGATCTGCGCGCACCGTCCCGTCGGCCCAGCGGGGCGCCCCGCCCAGTGCTCGCGATCTGGAGCAGCAGCGGGAACCTTCCCTCCTCGATTCAGGCGGACTGGCCGACGTTCCTGCTCACCCCGCCGGAGCACTGCGAACAAGCGTCCACGGCGAGCGGGATCCCGGCCGCGCAGGTGCTTCCTGCAGCCGATGCCGCTGCCGGGATTCGCGCGCTGGAAGAGCGGGGCCTGCGCGGCATCCAGGCTGAGGGCGGGCCGAGTGCGCTCGCGCGTCTTGCCGCCGAGGACCTGCTAGATGAGCTGTGCTTTTCGGTATCGCATCGCACGGTTGGCGGGCCGTCACCGCGGGTAATGCACGGCCCGGCACTGGAGCAGGACTGGGAGCTGGTCTCGCTGATCGTCGGCCCCGATGCGACGCTCAGCCGCTACCGTCGCGCCCGGTAAGTGACCCCCGGGAAAACTCACCCCGCTTGCGGATCTACTGCCCGCCGAACACGGGATGCCCCCGTCGGCTGGTCAGCACCACCGAGCGGGCTTAGAGCCTCATTCCGGTAGCCCCGGGAAGCGGGGGCGCCGCCGGGTCCCGCACCGGCAGGGACAGCGCATCCACATCGACGGTCAACCCGAGATGCTGCACCAGATGCTCCGCCACAAGACGTTCCGTGCGGGCCGCATCGCGGTTCCATTCGCGGGTATGCGAGGCTCCGTCGATGCCCACGAACCGCACCGTGTGCGGGGCGAGGCGTGCGAGCCGCCGACTGGGAGCCACCGGAACGGTTTCGTCGTCCATCGCATGCAGCAGCAGCGTCGGGGTGCTGAGGTGCACCGCGTAGTGCTCGGCGCGCATCTCATGCAGGGCGAGGGGCTCGCGCAGCCGCACGGTGCGGGCACCGAGCGGGGAGGTCATCATCCACAAGGCGAGGCGGCGCATCGGGGCTGGGGCTCCGAGCGCTTTGGCGTGATGCACCAGGATGTCGGTCCAGTCCACGGCTGGGGAGTCCAGCACGAGTGCGGCGATCTTCTCGCGGTGCGCGCTTTTCACGGCGGTGCGCAGCACAATCCCGCCACCCATCGACCAGCCCAGCAGCACCACGCGGCGAGCGCCCGCGGCGAGCGCATAGTCAATCGCCGCCTCGGCGTCTTCCCATTCGGCCGAGCCCAGGTGATGCATGGAATCGGCGGAGGCGGGGGCGCCGGTGTCATTGCGGTAGGTGATGGTGAGGCTGGTGAGCCCCAGGTGGTGCAGGAGCGGAATGATCCGCAGCCCTTCGCCGCGAGCGGAGCCGTGGCCGTGCACGAGGATCGCCCAGGTGTCGTTGGTGGCAGTGTCGCGGGCGGCAGTGTCGCGGGCGGCAGTGTCGCGGGCACGGTTGGGATCTGCGGGAACGAGCCAAGCGGGCATGGGGCCGACGGGAGACGCGATCTCTACTTCCGTCAGCGGCAGGCCGTGCGCGGTGACCGGGTTACCCGCCCAGTAGAAGCCATTGCTGTGGGCGGGACCAACGGTAAGGGGCTCGGCGGTGTCCATGGCCAGGAGTTCGCGTGCCACGGTACGACGGGTGGGGCGGCCGAGGACGGCGCCAAGACGGGCGTGGATCGTGCCACCACCCTGACGGATGGCGATCACCCCGGGGCGGCTGGTTTCCGGGGTCGCGTCGAGGTGCACGCGGTCGGGGTAGACGGCGCGGACCTGCACATCAAGCGCCCAGCGAGTATCGGCCTGAGGCACCAGCGGCAGGCGCGCCATGATCCGCGCACCGAGGGTCATGGCCCCGCCGGTCAGGACGAAAGCGGCACCGGCGCCTCCCAGCCCAATGCCGAGGGTTCCCATCGGGACACAGCGGCGGGCTGGTTCAGCGGTGGTGCGGCGGCGCAGACGGTGCAGTACGCGCGGAGTCTCCATGCGCGGCAGTCTAGGCCCGCGCCCCGACAGCGCCCACCATGGCATCGACGGTGACGTCCTCATCACCTCTGTGCCGGAAGACTCCCGCAGCCCCCCGCGGCTCCCATCCGACGGGCGTACGATCGCGCCATGCAGTGTTCCTTCATTGTTCTGTCCGAGGTGCCCCTGGGAAGCGCTGATGCCATGCGTGCCCTGGACTATCTGGGGCTTGGCCCCTCCTGTGCCACCGAGGATGACTCCAGCCCCGCCGCTCCCCTGGTGCGAGCCGTTGTGCCCGCGGATACGGAGCGTTCCCTGATCGCCGAGGTCATCGACAGCCTCGGCCTGGTTGATCTGGAGGGGGCGTGGAACGCCATCGTGGAGCGGGTGCGGCATGAGCGCACCGAGGAAAAGGCACGCGAAGCTGCCGATGCGGTTCTCGCCTCCGTCGTGCACGCCTTTGAATCCGCGGGCTGCACCGTCGAGGGCAGCGTGAGCGAGGATGACCCGATCCCCGCGATCCGTGCCCTTTTAGATGAGGGCAGCACCAGCCAGACCGTCGTCGTCTTCTCCGATCCGCAGCTGCTGGAGGAGACCTTCGCTCAGGACTGGGCGCACCGCGTCGAGGACCACCTGGATGTGACGGTGCTGCACCTGTACCCGGGCAGTGAGTGGATCGGCACCTCCTGATGAGCAGCCGCCCCATCGACGGTGGCCGTTTCCATGCGGCCATCACCCCGCAGCAGTGGCGGGAGCGTTTGAGCCCCGCCGAGTATGCGGTGCTGCGAGAGGGCGGCACGGAAGCGCCCTTCAGCGGTGAGTACGAGCAGGTGCGCCCTGCGGGCACCTATGAGTGCCGTGCCTGCGGGGCTGAGCTGTTCACCGCGAGCACGCAGTTCGCGGCCGGCTGCGGCTGGCCCGCGTTTTACGCTCCGGCCGATGATGATGCGGTGGAGATCCTTGAGGACACCTCCCTGGGGATGCGCCGCCTTGAGGTGCGCTGCGCCGCCTGCGGATCGCATCTGGGGCACGTTTTCCACGGCGAGGGTTTCCCGACGCCCACCGATTCGCGCTACTGCATCAACTCCATCTGCCTGCGGCACCGCGCTGATTCCCCGAGCGACTGACGGTCTGAAGCATCTAAGACTCACGGCGCCTGAGACTCACGGCGCGTGGGGGTCACGGCGATACCGACGGGGCGCCGCCCCCCTGAGCTCAAGGGTGCTGGTCCACGCTCGAGGGCCGGGGAACGATCCTGTCCATGGACATGTTCGGCGCGCCTGCACCATCCTGTGCCTACCCGTCGCTACGCTCAGCGGCGTGTCCGTTCATCGCTTCCGCTCAGGCAACGAGGCCTTCACCGCTGCCATCGCAGCGATGACGGCTACCCCGCTGCGGCATGAGGTGCAGTGGCGGGAGATTCCGGCGCCGTCCCGGATGGCTCCGGCAGCCTGGGCCGCTACCGGCGAGATCATCGTGCATGAGGAAGAACTCGCCAGCGGCCGTCTCGTGATCCTGCACGATCCCGCCGGCCAGGAATCCTGGGAAGGCACCGTGCGGATGGTCGCGCTGATTCAGGCGCAGATCGAACCCGAGTTTGCGATCGAATCCATGCTCGGCGATGTGGCCTGGTCATGGGTGACCGAATCCCTTGAACTGCATGACGCGGAGGCCCGTAGCCTCGGCTGCACCGCCACCCGCGTCGTCTCCCAGTCCTACGGTGCGCTCGCCGCCCGCCCCACCACCGTCGATGTCGAAATGCGGGTCTCCTGGACCCCCGTGGACAGTGAGCACCTCGGCCCCCACTTCCAAGCCTGGACCGCCATGCTCGCTGCCGCCGGTGGAGTACCGCCCACCCCCGCCGTGGTGGCCCCCATTGCCCCCTCGCATCGTGCCCGTGCCCCGCTGGGACCGGAGGAGATGCCGTGACCCGCACTCGGCAGCGCAATGCGCGCCGTGAAAAGGAGCGCGCCGAGAAACCGCCGGCTCCCCCCGCCCCCTCACGTCTGCGCGAACCCCGCGATGGGCTCCCCCCGGTGATCGACCGGATTCAGCCGCTGCTGGCCTGGTGTGAAGCCGCGGCAAGCAACCCCGAGGAACCGGTGGCGGTGGATGCGGAACGCGCCTCAAGCTTCCGCTACTCCTCGCGTGCCTACCTGCTGCAGCTGCGTACCGACACGGCGGGAACAGCCCTCGTAGATCCGGTGGCGTTCACACTGCCCCCGCAACTTGCCAAGGTGCTGCGTGGCCGGGAATGGGTGCTGCATGCAGCCGGCCAGGATTTGCCGTGCCTGGCTGAACTGGGGCTTGCCCCCGATGCTCTGTTTGATACGGAGCTCGCGGCCCGTCTGCTCGGGATGGAGCGTGTGGGGCTCGGTGCCGTTGTGGAAGACACCCTCGGTTTGAGCCTCGCGAAGGAGCATTCGGCAGCGGACTGGTCCTCCCGGCCCCTTCCGGAATCCTGGCTGGTCTATGCGGCGCTCGACGTTGAGGTGCTGGTTGAGGTGCGCGATGTGCTTGCCGCGCGCCTGGAGAGCAGCGGAAAAACCTCTTATGCCCGTGAAGAGTTCGAGTACGCGCGCACTGCAGAACCCGCACCGGCTCGTTCTTCCTCCTGGCGGGGGTTGCATTCGGTGGGTGTTTTGCGTTCCCCGCGGCAGATGGCGGCCGCGCGTGCCATGTGGGAACGACGCGACGCGATCGCCCGCGAGGAAGACCTCTCCCCGCACCGGGTGCTCCGCGACCGCGACCTGGTCAGTGCCGCCAAAGCAGCACCGCAGGGCAAAGACGATTTCCTGGCAGCGCTGCCGCGCACCACGCATCACAAAGACCAGTGGTGGAAGGCAGCCCGTTCAGGCCTGACCCTGCCGCCCTCGCATCTGCCAGAGCGTGAACCCAGTGGCGCGATGCCCTCGCATAAGCAGTGGGCGAAGAAGTTCCCGGAGCTGTCGGCCCGTTACCAGGCGGTGCGGGAAGCCGTGGGGCAGCGGGCTGAGGACCTCGAGATGCCGACCGAGAACCTGTTGCAGCCCTCCCTGCTGCGGCAGTGGGCCTGGGATCAGCAGGAGGTGCAGGGGCCGACGGAGCAGCAGATCGCTGAACAGTTGGCGGCCCTCGGTGCCCGGTCCTGGCAGGTGGAGCAGACGGCCGCTGTCATCCAGCGGGCGCTGCAGGAGCAGGCTGGCGCGCAGCAGTAAGGCCGGCCCGACAGTCGGACCGGCCCACCAGGAGGCGCCTTCTCGCTTTTAGTCCCTGCCGGGGCGGGGTGGGAAGGGAGCGTCGGCCGCACGCAGCTCTTTCGGATCTGCGCCGGCGGACCGCAAGGCGG
>JAEWEZ010000078.1 GCA_023389045.1 Actinomycetes bacterium | reverse complement strand
AGCTCCTCCAGGATGCGCCACTTCACCGCTGCATTGGTGCTGGTCAGGCCCTCAATGTTCTTGGCGATTGGCCACACGTGATCCGGCGGGGTATGCGGGGAGCCAACACCGGTGAGGTATGTGCCCGAGTAGAAGAAGGGGTTGTGGGGCGAGAGCACCGCATCGCGGGTGGCCAAGTACAGCGGATCGTCGGCCGCCGCGCACTCCAGGTAGGGCAGGGAGAGCAGGCTCGGCACATTCGCATCGTCCATGAAGACCACGCCGCCGCGCCCATCGACTTCATAGGCCCAGATCGCGCGCCCGTCGGGCCCTTCCACCGTGCCGTGCTCGCGCAGCGCCGAGCGGATCTGCCCGCTGATCTCCCGCGCCTCGGCCGCCAGTTCGGGCTCCTGCGCAACCTCCTCCAGCAGCACCGCCAGACGCTCCAGGGCGAGCGCCAGGAAATGGTTCCCGGGGATGTTGAAGCCCAGTTCGCAACGGTCATCGGAGGGGCGGAAACCAGCCCAGACCAGGCCGTTCGGGGTGGTCAGCGAGCCCTTGCCCTCACGGTCGAGAGTGTCGGTAACGGGGCAGTTGGCCCGTCGGAAGAAATACTCCGAGCGTTCCTCATGATCCTGCTCGGTACGCACCGTGCGCAGGATGGCGCGCGCCGCCGGCACGAAACGCTCATCCGCCCAGGAGGTGTCCCCGGTGGCAGTCCACACGCGCCAGGCGAGGTCCGGGCCGTAGGAGAGGGAGTCGAGCTCGAACTTGCGCTCCCACGCCCAGGGGTTGTCGAACTCGGTGTCGTCGTGATCCCAGCTACTCCCGTCGGGCTTCCGGTTGAAGGCATTGGCGTAGGGGTCCTGCTCGATGCAGAACCAGTGGCGGCGAAGAAGCCCCGCGAGTAGACCGACGAGCACCGTGCGGTCCTCCTCGGAGCCGACCCCGGCCACCACCGAACGCAGAAGGGGAGTGAGCTGCGCGGCTGAATCCCGCAGCCACATGGCGGGGATATCGCCGGTGATTACGAAGGTGGTTCCGTCCTCCTCCACGCTCACCGTGGTTTCCGCGGTATTACGCAGGTAGGCGACGACGCGGCGGGCGATTTCTTCGCGCAGCGCGCGGCGGGTGTCACTGCCGGTGTCACCGCCGGTGGTGTCGGCGGTGTCGGCGGGGCTGGCGGCGCTCAGGCCCTCCAGCACGCGGGTATGCACGGCATCGAGAAAAGTATCGGGAAGCTGGACCACAGGGACTCCTCTAAGCGGGTGCGAGCGGAGAGTAGGGGCCGACGGGTGGCGGCTCTACGCGCCGGGGGAGAGCGATGCGCACCAGGCTATCGGGATTGCGGGCAGGGAGGCTGGGCGAATGTCGGGTGGGTGGGCGCCTTATTTGTCAGGGGCCGCCATTACAGTGGTCAGCGTGTACGAAGGCATCGTTCAGGACCTGATCGACGAGCTCGGCAAATTGCCCGGTATTGGTCCGAAATCAGCTCAGCGCATCGCATTCCATCTCTTGGATGCGGATGCTGCCTCCGTGCGCCGTTTGGCCGAGGTGCTCCTCGAGGTCAAGAACACGGTGCGCTTCTGCGAGATCTGCGGGAACGTCTCCGCCTCCGAACGCTGCCGGATCTGCGCTGATCCCCGCCGCACCGAGGAAATCATCTGCGTGGTCGAAGAATCCAAGGACATCGTCGCCATCGAACGCATCCGCGAGTTCCGCGGCCGCTATCACGTGCTCGGCGGCGCGATCGACCCGATCGGTGGCGTCGGCCCGAACGACCTACGCATCACCGACCTCATGAAACGCCTCGGCACGGGCGAAACGCAGGAAGTCATCATCGCCACCGACCCCAATATCGAAGGCGAAGCCACCGCCGCGTACCTGTCGCGGCTACTCAGCCCGCTTGAGGTGACGGTCACTCGCCTCGCCTCCGGGCTCCCCGTGGGTGGAGACCTCGACTACGCCGATGAAATGACCCTCGGGCGCGCCTTCACCGGCAGGCGGGCACTATGAGGCCGACGGGGGAGAAAGCCTGGTGGGGTGTGGATCAGGACTATGCAGGGCTGGGATGTAGGCCGTTGCGGTGCGGTCGTTCCTACCCCGGGGGAGGAAGCGGTACGGAGTTGCGGCAGGCGCGATGGGGAGGTGCGGCATGAGCCAGGCGTACAGTGCTCCGCTTCCGCCGCTCACGGGACTGCCCGAGCCGCCGCGTGTCGAGGAGGATGACCCCTCGCTGGTTCCCCCGCCAGAGATTCTGCTGGAGTCCCGCCGCGCCCTGACCCGTCGGCTCCTCGTCCTGTTTTGGCGCCCCGCTCTCGTCCTGATCGCGCTGTGGGCTTTCCTATGCGTGGCGTACGTGGTCGGCACGTCGCCGACTCTTTGGCTGCTCGCTCTGCTTGTTGCGGCGCTGGAGCCGGATTCTGTGGGATTTTCCCTCGGCTACTCCGGTTTCAGCGGTGTTGGGCTCGGGGTCGCATTCCTCCTGGTCCCGGTGATCGGAACCTTGCTCAGCCTGGCCCTCGTGCCGGTCGCTTCACGGCTCGTGGCTCCCCTCAACCCGCGCTTCTACCTGTGCGAACGCGATTTCCAAAGGGCATTCTCCAACCGAGTCACCCTCGCGCTGATGGCGCCTGTGCTGTTGACCCTGGTGGTTGTTCCGC
>JAEWEZ010000076.1 GCA_023389045.1 Actinomycetes bacterium | reverse complement strand
GCCCTCGAAGCCGCCCAGAGCATCACCCCCCTTGACCCGTCCCGGAGGACCACCCGATGACCACTGCGTTCCTCGAACGCCCCCAGCAGCCCCCGAAACTCGCCAAGGACACCCTGCGGATCATTCCGCTCGGCGGCCTCGGCGATGTGGGGCGGAACATGACCGTCTTCGAAATCAACGGGCGCCTGCTCGTCGTCGACTGCGGTGTGCTGTTCCCCGAGGACGCCCAACCCGGTGTGGACCTAATCCTGCCGGACTTCGCCCACCTGGCCGACCGCATCGACGACGTCGCCGCGATCGTCCTGACCCACGGGCATGAAGACCACATCGGCGCGGTGCCCTACCTGCTGCGTCTCAAGCCCGACATCCCCCTGGTCGGCAGCCAGCTCACCCTCGCCTTCATCGAGGCGAAACTGCGCGAACACCGGATCACCCCCTACACGCTCGCCGTGAAGGAAGGCCAGAAGGAAAGCTTCGGCCCCTTCCACTGCGAGTTCGTGGCCGTGAACCACTCGATCCCCGATGCGCTCGCCGTGCATATCTCCACCGCCGGCGGCACCGTGCTGCACACCGGTGACTTCAAGATGGATCAGCTCCCGCTCGACGGGCGGATCACCGACCTGCGCGCCTTCGCCCGCCTCGGCGAGGCCGGGGTGGACCTGTTCATGGTGGACTCCACCAATGCCGAGGTGCCCGGCTTCACCGTGGGGGAGCAGGAGATCGGCCCCGTGCTCGAATCAATCTTCGCCCGCGCCCGCGGCAAGATCGTGGTCGCCTCCTTCTCCAGCCACGTGCACCGCGTGCAGCAGGTGCTCGACGCTGCCGCCCTGCACGGCCGCAAGGTTGCCTTCGTGGGCCGCTCCATGGTGCGCAATATGGGGATCGCTGCCGAGATGGGCTACCTGCACGTTCCCGAGGACATCCTGGTGGACGTCAAACGCATCGACGACCTGCCCGAAGACCAGGTTGTGCTCATGTGCACCGGCAGCCAGGGTGAGCCGATGGCGGCGCTCGGGCGAATCGCCAACCGCGACCACCGCGTGGAGGTCGGCCCCGGCGACGTGATCATCCTGGCTTCCAGCCTCATCCCCGGCAATGAAAACGCTGTGTTCCGCGTGGTCAACGGGCTGATGGCGCTCGGCGCCGAAGTCATCCACAAGGGCAATGCGAAGGTGCACACCTCCGGGCATGCCAGCGCCGGCGAACTGCTGTACTGCTACAACATCGTGCAGCCCAAGAACGTGATGCCGATTCACGGGGAGGTGCGTCACCTGATCGCCAATGGGCGCATCGCCGCCTCCACCGGCATCCCGCAGGAGCGCATCGTGCTTGCCAAGGACGGGCATGTGGTGGACCTGCGCGATGGTGAAGCGAAGGTTGTTGGCGCCATCCCCAATGGCTACGTGTACGTGGACGGTTCGAGCGTTGGCGAGATTTCCGAGGCAGATCTCAAAGACCGTCGGATCCTCGGCGATGAAGGTTTCATCTCGCTGTTTGCCGTGGTCAACTCGGAAACCGGCAAGCTGATCGCCGGCCCCGAAATCCATGCCCGCGGTGTGGCTGAGGATGACGAGGTCTTCGAACAGATCAAACCGAAGATCATGGCCGCCCTCGAACAGGCGGTGGCCGATCAGACCGACCGGCACGACACCTATCAGCTGCAGCAGGTGATGCGTCGGGTGATCGGACGCTTCGCCTCGCAGCGTCTGCGCCGCCGCCCGATGATCATCCCGATCGTGATCGAGGTCTGAGCCGGGGCGCCGTTACCTGCTCGCGGCGCCGGCACGCGGTACATTGTGGAGCATGGCGACACGTACGTCTTCCCCCGCACGTGCGTCGAAAGGCTCTTCGCGGTCCGCATCGGCCGGGACGTCACGCACGTCCGGCGCGGCCCACGACCCGTCGACGCTTCCGCTTCCGGTGCGCGCTGTGCGCTCCGGCTACCTCGCTATAGCCCGCATGGTCGGCGGTTTCATCCGCGCGATCGGCGTGAGCCGCTGGGAGGTGGCCCATGAGCAGCGCCGCGACGGTTACGCCCTCTTCCTGCTGATCCTCGCTGCCCTGGTGGCAGTGCGCGAATGGTTCCAGGTGGGCGGCTGGTTCTTCGGTGCCGTGCACACGGTTGTCGCGGGAACCTTCGGTATTGCGGCTGTCGCGATTCCGCTTCTGCTCGCCGGCTGGTCACTGAGAATGTTCCGCCGCCCGGACTTCGTACGGGCCAACACCCGGATCGCGCTTGGTGTGGGCATTGTGCTCACGGCAATCGCCGCGATCGCCTCGGTAAGCGCGAAGCTTCCCGCCCCGGCGGATGGCATTGCCGCCCTGGCGCGTGGCGGCGGCGTGCTCGGCTTCCTGGTGGCGGCGCCGCTGTCGCAGCTTTTGCCGGGCGCCGTGGTCATCGTGCTGTGTGCGCTGCTGATTCTGCTCGGGGTGCTCGTGCTGACCGCAACCCCGGTGGAGGCGGTGCCGGCGCGTCTGCGCAGCGCCTACGGGGTGCTCGTCGGGCACAGCCCTGAGGAAGACGAAGAGCGGGTTGCTTTCGGCCTGCGGCCGCGGCGCCGTGATCCGGCCGCACAGGAAGACAGCACGCAGGTGTTGGAG
>JAEWEZ010000079.1 GCA_023389045.1 Actinomycetes bacterium | reverse complement strand
TTGTGGTGCACCAGCAGGACCTTGAGGCCTATGTGAACGCCCTGTGGGCCGGTGGCGGCGAAGCGATGACCCTGCAGGGGGCGCGCATCATTGCGACCAGCGCCTTCCGCTGTGCCGGAAACACCCTCCTGTTTGAGGGCCGGGTCTACTCCCCGCCCTTCGTGATTGAAGTGATTGGCGACGTGGACGGGATGAAAGCTTCCCTGGACGCCTCGGCTCCGGTGAGGGTGTACCGTGACTGGGTCAACTACGTGGGCCTGGGGGAAAGCATCGAATCTCTGCCCGATGTGGAACTGCCCGGCTACGAAGGCTCCCTCACGCTCGACACCGCGAAAGCAGGATGATGGCGCGTCGCGACCGATCCCCCCGCCCCGATAGGACGAACTCCAACCCCCGCAGAGGCGTGCTCGGCACCGCGATCGGTGTGACGGGTGAACTCCTTCTGACCGCCGGGGCGCTTCTTCTCCTGTTCCTCACCTGGCAGCTCTGGTGGACCGATGTGGTCGTCGAAAAGGAACAGACCCAGATCATCACCCAGCTCGATAAGGACTGGGGGCAGGTCGATACCCAGAAGATCGCTCCCGCCCAGGAAGGTGAACCGCCCGTCCCCGCCCTAGCCGGGATGGACAAGGTGTGGGGGACGATGCACGTTCCCGCCTTCGACAGGGTGCGGTTCCCCCTAGCGGAAGGCGTCAGCCTGGAGCGAGTGCTGAATGTGAAAGGCGTGGGCCACTACCCGAGCACCGCCCTGCCCGGGCAGGTAGGGAACTTCTCCGTGGCTGGTCACCGCAACACCTACGGCCGTCCCTTCGAGGACATTGCACGCCTGCAGCCCGGTGACCCGATCGTGGTGGAAACCAAGGACGCCTTCTACGTCTACCAGGTGACGGGTCACCGCGTCGTGCAACCCGATGACAACCACGTGATTGACGCGAACCCGGCGGAACCGGGGGCGAACCCAACCCGTCGGATGCTCACCCTGACGGCCTGCCACCCGATGTACTCCGCAGCGGAGCGGTACATCGTTCACGCCGAGTTCTCCTACTGGACTAAACGTTCCGACGGGATCCCCGAAGCGCTCGTCGGGCAGGAAGGGGGCAACTGATGTACGCCTGGATGTTCCGACACCTGCCCGGCCCGCTCTGGGTGCGGATCCTCATCACGATCGCCCTGCTCGCGGTGCTCGTGGTGGTTCTGTTCGGTTGGGTGTTCCCCGCGATCGCACCGTACATGCCGTTCAACGACGGGCTGGTGGGTGCTCCTGAGGGAATCGGCACCTCGGTGATAGCGGGGGTCTGAGCTGGCCGAACGGCAGTCGTGTGAGCTGCCGTCGGTCACGCCTTCCGCCGGCAGAATCCTCAGCCGGTAGAGCCCTCAACTGGCAGAAAGAAGCGGCGCGAGCCCCCGGGAACGCTCGACGGCGTCGATCCCATCGCACATCTGCAGGAAGTGCGCGAGCATCAGATGCCCGTTCTGCGTCATCACCGACTCCGGATGGAACTGCACCCCGTGCAGCGGGAGCTCCCGATGCGCAAGCCCCATCACGATGCCGCTGGCCGTGCGTGCCGTGACCTCCAGCTCCTCGCTGACGGTCTCGGGGACGACGGTGAGGGAGTGGTAGCGGGTGGCGGTCATCGGGCTCGGCACACCCGCGAAAACGCTCCGCCCCTCATGCTCCAGTTCGCTGGTGCGCCCGTGCATGAGCTCCGGGGCATGCTCCACGCGTGCACCAAAGAACTGGCCAAGCGCCTGATGCCCCAGGCACACACCCAGCATCGGCAGGCGCTCTGCAGCGCACTGCCCGATCACATCTAGGCTGCGGCCCGCCGTCGAGGGATTGCCGGGGCCGGGGGAGACGAGCACCCCGTCGAAACCCTCCAGGTTCACAGAACCGTCGGGCCCCTGCGGCACCTCGTCATTACGCACCACCGTGCAGTGCGCACCCATCTGTTCCAGGTAGCCGACGATCGTGTGCACGAAGCTGTCGTAGTTATCAACCACCAGGATCCGGGCTGACATCAGCGGCCCCGCCCCACGCCGTGCCCACCGTTATTGCCGCGCCCCGGGGCGCCGATGCCGTTGCCGCCGCCGTGACCGGGATCCTCGGAGGGTTCCCCGGTTTCCGGAGGCGTGGTCGGGGCCTCCGGGCCCTTGGAGACGACGATCTTCACGGTCGCATTGCGTGCCACCGGGGTGTCGGGTTCCGGCTCAGAGCGGATCACGCGGCCCTTGGGCACCGTGTCGGAGGCTTCCTCCGTGGTCTGCACGCCCCAGCCGTTCTGCTCGAGCACCTTGCGGGCATCCGCCTCGGTCCGACCAATCACATTGGGCATCGGGGTGGGACCCACCTCCGCAGCCACCACGAGCTGCACCGAGGAGCCGACAGCCGCGACACTCTGCGAGGCCGGCGTCTGCTCCACGACCGTGCCCGGGTCATGCTCGGGGTCTTCACGCTTGGAGGACTCGACCACGAAACCCTGGCTCTCCAGCGTCTTGGTGGCTTGCTCCAGCGGCAGCCCCTTCACATCGGGCACCTTCACATTGCCGGTGGCGAGCCAGACCTCAACGGTCGAACCCTTGCGGGTGGTCGCGCCGGCCTGCGGGCTGAAACGCGTCACCGTGCTGGCCTTTGCCTTGGCGACGTCTTCCTCGCCGGCCACGGTCATCGTTAAGCCCAGATCTTCGAGGATTTGGCGCGCCTCATCAGCGGTTTTCCCGGTGAGGTCAGGGACTTCCACCGGTTCCGGCCCGGCCGACACCACCAGG
The DNA here is from genome assembly GCA_023389045.1 of Actinomycetes bacterium. GTDB lineage: Bacteria > Actinomycetota > Actinomycetes > Actinomycetales > Dermabacteraceae > Brachybacterium. Next base: position 9,925 of record JAEWEZ010000079.1, on the reverse strand, counting down.
TTCACGGTCGCACCGATCGCCACTTCAGCACCGGCGGCCGGATCGCTCGAGATCACTTCACCCTCGGCAACCTCTGTTGAGGCCTCCTGGGTCACCTTCGCTCTGAGGTCCTTATCCTTCAGCTCTTTGATCGCGACATCCTGCGCCATCCCCACCACGTCGGGAACAGCAACCATCTCAGGGCCGCGATCCCACGGCCGCAGGAAGAACAGGGCAGCCGCCACCACAGCGATCAGCGCGGCAGCAATCAGTGCGAAGAGCCACCACGGAGTCTTCCGTCGATCCTCATCCTCCGGCTCCGGGGTGGAGGCGGGGGAGTGCGGAGTGAGGGCAGCGGTCTGCGCAGGCATGGGCCGACGATGCCCACCATCGGTGCGCGGCGCTGCAGCCGCACCGGCAGCCACCGGAACCGCGGGAAGCATTTCGGTAGCCCCATCGACGGGGCTCAGCACCGTGGTGGCTTCACCGGCGGCGCCCTCCGGCACCACACCACCCACCAGCTGCGGGTTCTGCCCGCGCACCACGGCCGCGATGTCCTTCGCAAAGGCAGCGGCGGTCGGGTAGCGGTCTTCACGGTCCTTCGCCAGACCCGTCAGAATCACCGCATCCATCTGCGGGCTGATCGCCGGGTTGAAGGTCGAGGGCGCCTGCGGTTCCTCCCGCACATGCTGGTAGGCGATCGAGACGGGGCTGTCGCCGGTGAACGGCGGGCGGCCGGTGAGCATCTCGTACATCACGCAGGCCGAGGAGTAGATATCGGAGCGGGCATCCACGAGCTGGCCTCGGGCCTGCTCAGGGGAGAGGTACTGGGCGGTGCCCATCACGGCCTGGGTGGCGGTCATGGCGCTGGTGGCATCGGCAATAGCGCGGGCAATGCCGAAGTCCATCACCGTGACCTTGCCGTCCTCGGTGATCATGACGTTGCCGGGCTTGATATCGCGGTGCACGATGCCAGCGCGATGCGAGTACTCCAGGGCGCTCAGCAGCGGCGACATGATCTCCGCGGCACGCTGCTCGCTCATCGGATGCTCGGGGTCGATGTGCTCGCGCAGGGTCGAGCCGGCGACGTACTCCATCACGATGTACGGGATCGTCACTTCCGCGCCGGTCACAGTGGTGGAGCGTTCCTCGCCGGTGTCGTACACGGCCACAATCGCCGGATGGTTCAGAGCGGCGGCGCTCTGTGCCTCCCGTCGGAACCTCTCCTGGAAGCTCGCGTCGCGAGCAAGGTCAGAGCGCAGGATCTTCACCGCCACGGTGCGGTTCAGACGGGTGTCCTCCGCGAGGTACACCTCCGCCATGCCGCCGTGGCCGATGACCCGTCCCACGGCGTAGCGTCCGCCCAGGACCATCTTCGATTCGCTCACTGATCAACCATCCTCGTGACCTGGTCCTCTCGGACCGATCCGACAATCGTACTTTCAAGCGGTACTGCTGTGTGTGGATCGTCCGGCGATCCGAGCGCTCCCAACTGGATGACCCCGGTGGCGGCCATCACCCCGGCCACCACGACGGCCAGCAGGATCAGGGCGAGCAGCAACCCGGGAACGCTGAAGGGACCAATCCGCTGCCCGCTGGTGCCGCTACGACGCTGAGTGCGCGCGCCATCGTCGGTGGAAACGTCGGTGCCTTCACGGGAAGCTGGGTCGGCCGACGGGCCGGAGGCTTCCGACAGTCCCTCGGGAAGGGGCGATGGGGCCGACAGCACCGACGGAGCCGAGGACGCCGACATGGCGGAGGGGCCGGAACGATGCCGGATCCCACGCGCCCGCCCAGACAGGGGCAGCGGCATGGCCGCGGTGCGGGTGCCCGTGGGGGAGGGGCCGGTGCGGCCGGCGGAGGAGGCGGAGGATGCAGAGGTCGCCCCGTCGTTCGCCGAGGCGGAAGCGCCACCGGACCAATCGTGATCATCCACGCGGGAGAGCGGAATCTGCCCCGTGGAGAAATTCGGCTGCACCCCGCGCTGGATCGCCTCGAGGATTCGCGCCACCGCCGCCGCCGAGCGGGGACGGTTTGCGGGCGCCTTCGCCAGGGTCATCATGACCAGACGTCGCAGGTCCTCATTGATGGCCGCCGGCAACTCCGGGGGCTGCTTCTTGACCTGCGCCATGGCGATCTCCACCTGGCTGGAACCGGTGAAGGGTCGGTGCCCGACGAGCATCTCGTAGGCCACGATCCCGAGCGCGTAAATATCCGAGAGCGAGGTGGCCTGCTTCCCCATCGCCTGCTCGGGGGAGAGGTACTGGGCGGTGCCCATCACCAGGCCGGTCTTCGTCAGTCGGGCCTGCTCATTGGACCGGGCGATACCGAAGTCCGTGATCTTCAGACCCCAGCCGTTTTTATCGTCAACCAGCAGGTTTTCGGGTTTCACATCACGGTGGACGACGCCCTTGGCATGCGCGGCATCCAGGGCACGCGCCAGTTCGATCAGCAGGGAGATCACGCGATCCTCGGGAAGCCCACCCGGGTTCTCCTCGATGATGTCCGACAGGGGCCGGCCGGGGCAGAGCTCCATGACGATGTAGGCACGCCCGTCGAGTTCGCCGTAGTCATACAGACCCGCGATCGCATCATGCGAGAGAGCAGCGGTGTGCCGCGCCTCGGCACGGAAGCGCTTGAGGAAGCCTTCATCGCCCGCGTACTCCTGACGCAGCACCTTGACGGCGACCTCGCGGTCCAGTTCGCGGTCCAGGCCGCGCCACACCTGTCCCATGCCGCCGGTGGCGATGAGCTTGACCAGCTCGTAGCGTCCCTCGAGCACGAAACCGGGTTCGGTCCTCATCATCCTCGGATCACCGCCTCCATCACGTCCTTGGCGATCGGGGCCGCAACGCGCGACCCGTATCCGCCCTCTTCGACAACCACGGCAACCGCAACCTTGCGTTCGCCGTCCTGTGCATAGCCCACGAACCACGAGTGCGGGGCACGGCCCTCCGCCCACTGCGCGGTCCCCGTCTTTCCGCCCACTTCGACACCCTCGATCGCAGCCGCTTTACCAGTGCCGTCCGTGACGGTCTTCGCCATCATCGTGCGCATCTGCTTCGCATTCGCGGCGCTCAGCGGCCGCGAGAGTTCCTGGGGGCTCAGCGCGCTGATCTCCGACAGATCATTCGTGCGCACCGAGGAGACCAGCTGCGGTTTCATCACTACACCGTCGTTCGCCATTGCCCCGGCCACCATCGCCATCTGCAGCGGAGTGACACGGTCCTCGAACTGGCCGATCGAGGTGGTCGCAAGCTGTGCCTGATCCAGGCCGGTGCCGATCTTGGAGGGCGTAACAGTCAGCGGCACCGACAGCTTCTGTTCAAAGCCGAAATCCCGTGCGGTGCTGCGCAGCTTCTCTTCCCCGAGCGTCGTGCCGAGCATTGCGAAGGAGGTATTGCACGACTGCCGCAGCGCATCGGCGAGGGTGGATTGATCCTGCCGACCGCAGGGGGTGCGGTTACCGCCGGAGAAGTTCGCCAGTTCCGAGGTGGACTGCGGCAGACGGTAACTGCCCGGGCCGGGGATCATCGAGTCTGCCGTGTAGCCGCCACTCTCCAGGGCGGCGGCCGCCACCACCAGTTTGAAGGTCGAACCGGGCGGGTACAGTGCACCGCTGATCGCACGGTTCACCAGGGGACCGCTCTCGTCCTTGTTCAGCGCCTTCCAGGCCTCGGTCGCCTCTTTGCGGGAGTGGGAGGCGAGCCTGTTGGGGTCGTAGCTGGGGGCGGAGACCATCGCGAGGATGGCGCCGCTTGTGGGATCCAGGGCCACCACAGCGCCACGGCGCCCATCCAGGGCCTTCCAGGCGGCTTCCTGCGCCTTGGAATCCAGGGTGAGTTCGACGGTGGCGCCACTGGCCCGTCGGCCCCGCAGCGTATCCATCACCCGCTGGTAGAAGAGCGAATCAGCCCCTCCGGAGAGGGTGTCTCCGAGGGTGCGCTCCAAACCGGAGAAGCCGTAGACCACCGAGTAGTACCCGGTGACGGGCGCATACATCGCGCCCGGCTTGTACACCCGCTGGTAGCCGTAGCGGTCCTGCGATTCCACCGAGTAGCTGATCGCCTCCCCGTCCACCACGAGGGGGCCGCGAGGCCGGCCGAACTCGTTGTAGACGGTGCGCAGATTACGGCCGTCCGTGTTGAGTTGCTCCTGGGCGATCACCTGGAAGTAGGTGGTCGAACCGAAGAGGAACACGAACAGGAGAGCGACCACCAGCCACACATGGCGAAGAGGCTTGTTCATGATGCGACCGCCTCCTTTGCCACGGCGGGCTCGCTGAGGGGAATCTGGCGGGCAGCGGGGCGGCGCGCCGCATCGGAGAGTCGCACGAGCAGCCCCGCCACAATCCAGTTACAGACCAGGGAGCTACCGCCGGCAGCCACGAAGGGGAGGGTCAGACCGGTCAGGGGAATCACCCGGGTGATACCGCCGACGACGACGAAAACCTGCAGGGCCATCACGAAACCGAGGCCCGCGGCAAGCAGGGTGCCGAACCCGTCGGAAATACCGACGGCAGCACGCAGCGCCCTCTGCACCAGCAGCAGGTACAGCAGCAGCAGAGCGAAGGCGCCGATCATGCCGGTTTCCTCTGCGAAGGCGGCGAAAACGAAATCAGATTCGGCGTGGGAGACCAGATTGGGGTGGCCATTGCCGAAACCTGTGCCGACGATGCCTCCGTTAGCCAGTCCGAAGAGCCCGGTGTTGATCTGGCGGCAGGCATCGAAGTTTTCACTGGCCAGCGGGTTGAGCCAGCAGGTGAGGCGGCGACGCACATGCCCCATCTGGGTGGCGGCAAAAACCGCGGGTGGGAGGAACATGATGGCGCCGATGACAAGCCAGCTGAGCCGGTCGGTGGCCACATAGAGCATCGCTACGAAAAGGCCGAAGAAGAGCAGCGAGGTGCCCAGGTCGGTTTCAAAAACCAGCACCGCCATGGCGAAAGCCCAGGCCACGAGGATAGGGCCGAAATCAGCCCAGCGCGGTAGGTGGATACCGAGCACCTTTGGACCAGCAAGCGCGAGGGTGTCACGTCGGGAGACGAGATAACCGGCGAAGAAGACCGCGAACATGATCTTCGCGAGCTCCGCCGGCTGGAAGGAAAAGCCGGCCACATTGATCCAGATCCGCGAGCCGTTGCGTTCATCGCCGAGGCCCGGCATGAGCGGCATCAGCAGCAGCACGGCACCGCCGACGGCGGTGATCCACGTGTAGCGGCGCAGGAGACGGTGGTCGCGCAGCAGCGCGATCACCCCCAGGCAGAGCACCGTCCCGATCACGGTCCACATGATCTGGCGGTCTGCGACAGCGCTTTCCCGCCCCTGGTAGAGGTTCTTGGCGGAGTCCACGGTGGCGATGGTGGCGATCCCCAGGGAGTTCAGAAGCACCACGATCGGCAGGATGACCGGATCGGCATAGGGCGCCCTCCACATCACCACGGCTTGCAGCGCGACCACGATCAGCCCGGCACCGATGGCGATGCCGGTCAGATTCGTGGGCAGCTCGCCGTACCGCCCCAGCCCCACGAGGGCATAGGCGGTCACCCCGGCGGCTGCAGCCAGGAGCAGAAGAAGCGCCTGGGTGAAGCGTCGGGGGCGGGCGGTGTAGGAGACGATCGTGGCCACTAGTGCGTCTCACCCTCGCCCTCATCGGGCGGCGGCACCGTGCCGCCCTGGTCCGGGCCAACGGAGGGAGAAACGGGCTCACCCGGGGCGCGGCTCGGCATCGGGTTCTCTCCCGGCATGCCGGAACCACCACCGTCGGAGGGCTGAGCCCCGCCGCCGTCAGACGGCGAGGGAATCTCGACCGGTTGGTGAGCGACGTCAGCGCGGAGCCGCTCCACCACATCCTCGGCCGCCTCACGGCTATCCACGGAGATCGTGTTCTGCACCTGCTGGCGGGTCACGCTCGGCAGACTCTCGAGGCTCACATCGGTCACCTCGACCGGGCCGCTCAGGGAAATCGGGCCGAGATCTTGGGCGAGACCGCGGTAGATCACGACGTAGCGTCCGTCGGTGCCGACGAAGAACTGGCGCTGGGACCAGTTCCATCCGGCCCACAGCCCGCCGGCAATCAGTGCCAACAGCAGCAGAAAGGCCACGATGGCCGGCCAGGTGCTGCGCCGCGGCGGCTCTTCCTCGACAAAGTCTTCATCGTGGAAGGGCAGGTCGGGCTCGGAGTCACGGGTCAGCGCGGCGGCTTTGGCGGCGGGGCCGGAGGCCGAGGTGGGCTGGTTCCGGTTGCGTGCGGCAGAGCCAACGATCTCCGGTGCCGTGCTCGGTGCTTCTACACCGCGCGGCAGATCATCCAGATCCAGCACATCGGCGATGATGCAGGTGATGTTGTCGGGGCCGCCGCCCTTCAAGGCCAGACGCACGAGCTCATCGGCGCATTCGCCGGGGTCCTCGATCTCGCGCAGGGTCGCTCCGATGGTGTCCAGGGAGACGATCCCGGAGAGCCCATCGGAGCAGAGCATCCAGCGGTCACCCACATGCGCGGGGCGCAGTGAGAGATCCAGTTCCGGATCGGCATCCACATCGCCCAGCACGCGCATCACCACGGAACGCTGCGGGTGACGCTCGACCTCTTCCTCGGTCAGGCGCCCCTCATCCAGCAGCCGCTGCACGAAGGTGTGGTCCTTGGTAACCTGCACGGTTTCCTCATCGCGCAGCAGGTAGGCGCGGGAGTCGCCGATATGGGCGAGGGCAAACTTTCCTTCGGCGCGCAGCAGCGCGGTCAGGGTGGTGCCGAGCCCGGCCAGCTGGGGTTCATCGCGGGCCCGACGCAGGATTTCCTGGTTCGCGGCCAGCACGGCATCTTCCAGCGTCGCCACCACATCGGAGGCGGGTGTTTCAGCGTCAAGCCGTGCCAGGTGCGCGATCGCCACCGAGGAGGCGACGTCGCCACCGGCGTGACCGCCCATTCCGTCGGCGACCACCAGCAGGTGGCTTCCCGCGTAGCCGGAGTCCTGGTTATTGGATCGCACCAGGCCCACATCGGAGCGGGCGGCATAGCGCAGAGCGATGCTCATCGAGGTCCTCGTCTCAGTTCAATCTCGGTGCGGCCGATCCGCACCGCGGCCCCCGGGCGGAACGGGACGGCGCCCTCGATGCGCCGGCCCGAGACCAGGGTGCCGTTGGTGGATCCCAGGTCCTCAACCATCCATTCATCCTCACGCTCGAAAACACGAGCGTGGCGATTGGAGGCGTAGTCATCGTCAAGGACGAGGGTGCACTCAGGGGCCCTTCCAATCAGCACCGGCGTGGAGCCGAGCATCAGGGAGGTACCCCGCAAAGGCCCGGCCGTCACCACGAGGGATGTGGCGATGGCGGGCGGGGAGCTGGGGCGCACAGAGACGGCACGGGCTGGATCTGCGCTGGGGCGTTGATCGCGCCGTGGGTCACGACTGGATCGGTTCACGACGGTGGTGCCGAAGAGGTCATTACGGAGCACCAGAACCACCGCAACGATGAAAACCCACAGGGCCAGCACAAAGGCGACCCTGATGGCGAGAACGGTCAGTTCGCTCATCGAGTGATCACCGCGGTTCGGAACCGTCGGGCAGGATCACGGTCAGGCGGCTGCGCCCGATGGTGATCAGCGAGCGGTCTTTGAGCATGACGGGGGTGCGGATTCTTTCACCGTCCACGAAGGTGCCGTTGGTGGAGCCGAGGTCAGTGGCGATCAGACGGCCATCCTCTTCAGCTCGCAGTTCGAGGTGGTGCCGAGAAACACCGGTGTCTTCCAGGATGATGTCGGAATCTCCGCCGCGGCCGATCACGGTCACCGGACCGGTGAGCAGGTATTGCTGCTGGTCAATCTCGAGGATCGGGTGGGCGTTGCCGGGGCCACGCGATCCGGAGGTGTGGGGTGCGGCGGCACCGCGCTCGGTGCGCGATTCGGTTTCGAAACGTCCGGGGCGCACTTCATCGTCCCGTTCGATATCGACGCTCACTCCACCGACGAACATGTAGCGCTGTTTTTCCGCGTGTTCCATCAGCACGTTCTGCAGTTCCTCGACGAGGGTGTCCTGCCAGGAGGCGAAGCGGTCGAAGTCCTGGGAGTGCAGATAGACGGAGTACACATTGGGGGCGAGGGTGCGGGAACGGTCCAGAACCTGAATCTGGTCATCGCATTCACGCTTGAGCCCCTGGGCAAGATCGAGCGGTTTGAGCTGCCCTCGCCCGGGGGAGAAGATACTGGTCACCCCGCGGTCGAGGCCCCGTTCAATCCGGTCCAAGATCCCCACGGTTCGTCTCCTCCACTCATTGGCGTCTGGTCGCTGCTCGGGTGGCCGCCTCGAGCCGGCCGGTGTGCTGTCGGCGCTGAAGATGGCCTATCGCGGGACGCAGTCCGGGGTGAGACGGTCACGGTGCTAGTACGCACCTCCCTGATCGTACAGTGCGCGATCTGGCCTGGCGTGGGGGAAGGCGAGTGAGATTCGTGCAGGTCCGGTGGAGAAGCGCGGGCTGAGCGCCGTGTCGGATCGCCTCTCCTGTGGAAAGCTGGGGTGGTGGATTCTCAGCGCACCGCTCCCGCCGCCCCCAGCACGCAGCCTTCCCACTCCTCGCACTCCGGGTCCCCGCACGGTACCTCCCCGCATGGTGCGGATGCCGAGGCCGAGCTCCTGCAGGGCTGGCCTTTCCCCTGCGTGCTCGGGGTGACCGATGCCCAGGCCGACCTCCACCACGAGGGCGACCCCACCCGCGTGCTGCCCCTGGCCAGCGTCTCTAAGTCGATCGCGGCCCTCGCCGCCCTGGTGGCGGTGGACCGCTCCCTCGTCGATCTTGAGGAACCCGCTGGCCCCGAGGGCGCTACCGTGCGCCACCTGCTCGCTCACACCGCCGGCTACGCCTTCGAGGGAGAGGACCCGATCGCCAAGCCCGGCGCCCGTCGGATCTACTCCAATACCGGTTTCGAGGTTCTCGGTGCCCACCTCACCGAGGCGATCGGCATCGACTTTCCCGAGTGGGTGGAGCAGGAAGTGGTGCAGCCGCTGGGGCTCATTGACCTGGATGTGAGCGGCTCCCCGGCTGCCGGCTACCGCGGCAGCATTCGCGATCTTCTGGCGATCGGCCGTGAACTTCTTGAACCGACCCTCATCAGCGCGGACCTCGCCGCCGAGGCGCAGAGCGTGCAGTTCCCGGGCCTGGGCGGGATCCTGCCCGGCTACGGCCGTCAGAAGAACAATGACTGGGGCCTCGGCTTCGAGATCCGCGATGGCAAGGACCCGCACTGGACCGGCGCCACCTTCAGCGCGCGCACCTTCGGACACTTCGGCCAGTCCGGTTCTTTCCTGTGGGTGGACCCCGAGGTGGGTCTCGCGGCCGCCTTCCTGGGGGAGAAACCCTTCGGTGAGGAGCATGTGGAGCGCTGGCCTGCGCTGACCGATGCGATCCGCTCCCGTTTCGCGGGGCAGGGTGGAGAGCAGGGGGCATGAGCGCTCTGGATCTCCTGGACGACTTCGGTTTCGAAGCCGCGGCGATCGTACTCGGCCCCGAGGGGGAGCGGGCCCGACGGGGCGATGTGGGCCGTGAGCGCCGCTGGAGGTCCGTCAGCAAGTCCGTCACCGGGATGGCCTGCGTTCTTGCCGCCCAAGAGGGCCTGCTCAGCCTGGATGCGCCACTGGAGGATCACATTGAGGGTGTCACCCTGCGGCATCTGCTCTCCCATGCCTCCGGTTACCGCTACGGGAGCAAGGAGATCGCCTGCGCCCCCGAAGCGCGCCGCCACTACTCCAATTTCGCGGTGGACTGCGCCGGTGAGGAACTGGCCCGGGTGGCAGGCTGCGAGTTCAGCCAGTGGGTGCAGGAGCGCATCGCCGCGCCGCTGCAGACGAGCACACTGCACTGGACGGAACCGCCAAGCGTCGGCGCCGTCGGCAGCCTCGAGGATCTCGCGCGCTTCGCCCACGAACTCCTCGCTCCCACGCTCCTCAAGCCCG
>JAEWEZ010000122.1 GCA_023389045.1 Actinomycetes bacterium | reverse complement strand
GCCCTGCACGATACGCAGGAGAACACCCTCACCCTGGCCCGGGACCCCTTCGGGATGGCCCCGCTGTTCTGGACGCGCGAAGCGGAAAGCGGCGCGGTCCTCGCCGCCTCCCACCTACCCGCTCTGGCCGCCGTGCGGGCGGGAAAGAATCAGCTCGAGGAGAGCATCGCCTACGCCTACCTGCGTGATGGCGCCCTGGATGAGGGGGAGCGGACGCTGCTGACCGGTGTGCACCGGGTGCGGCCCGGCTGCGCCGTCGTGATCGATGGGCAGGGGGAGCGGGAAGTTGCCGTCTCGACGCTTGCCGAGGAGCTCCGTCGCGCAGCCGAAAAGCCGGGGAAGCCCGCGAATGAGCAGGCCGTTGCCCAGCTACGCGCAGCCCTGGAACAGGCCCGTGACCGCCTGGTTCCCGCGGGATCCACCGTCGGGGTGCTCGAGGACGGCTCCCTTGCCGCCCATACCGTGCAGGCCCTTGCCACCACCGGCTGCGAGCGGGTGGTTTCGGTCGGGGGAACGCCCCGTCCCGAGAGCGTTGTGGGTGACCTGCCCGTTGCGCTGGAACGTCAGGGGGAGCCGACGGCGAGCCTTACCGATCTGGTCCGCGCGGAATATGCGGCCCGGGGCGGTGCCAGTGCGGACCTTCTGCTGGATTCCCTCGGCGCCGATGAGGTGCTGAGCGCCGACGGCTGCCCGATGCAGCGCATGTCGCGTCTGCGGCAGGAACGCCGCTTCGGCGACCTCGCCCAGGAACTGATCGGCTCGCGCCGGGAGATCCTCGCCGGAGCCCGCGCCCGCCTCACCGGTCACTCCCTGGTGCCGGTGAACGCTCTGCTCAACAACTCTTTCGTGGCCGCACAGAACGAAAGCAGCTCCGCCGCGCCGCTGCCCGGCACACCCCGGGCCCGCGCCGTCGAACAGCTCCTCTCGCGCCGTCTGCCAGCGCAGCTGCGAGTGCGTGAACGCGCCGCCGCAGCAGCCGGGGTGCGCAGCGCCTCCCCGTTCCTCGACCGTGGCGTGCTGCTGATGCTCCTTGGCCTTGAGGAGAGCGCGATGACGCGCGGCGGCGTGGACCGCTGGATCCTGCGCGAAGCCACCGCCGGGCTGCTTCCTCCCGCGGTGCGGAAGACTGCGGGCGGCCCCACCCCGCTGCCCGAACGCGAGGGGATTCTCGCCCTGGCCCCGCAGATGCGGGAGGTTTTCGCTTCGCAGTCCTTTGCCGAGCGCGGCATTTTCGATGCCCCGACGGTGCGCGCTCTGTTCGCGGACTTCGAAAAGCGCCCCGAGATGCATGACTCGCGTCTGTTCTGGCGCCTCTTCAGCCTGGAACTGTGGCTGCGCACCGTGGTGGACGATGAGGCGGCACAGGAAACACACCACCGCAGCGCCGATGCGGTCGCGGCTAAAAACATCGTGGTCAAGAGCGATTATGAGCCGAATGAGGGGAAGAACCTCGACTACGTTTCCACCGTCGATCAACGCACCTGGCGGCGCTTCCCCCTGCAGACCGACCTCGTGACCCGTGAGGACGATGTGGCGGCCCGGGTGGTGCAGCATGTGCAGCGTTTCGTGGATGACATGCCTGCCGACGCCATGCCGGAGGGTGCACCGTGGATGTTCGTCATCAGCGAGAAAATCGTGGCGATTACCCAGGGGCGCTCCTGGTACACCTGGGAGGTGCAGCCGCGCCCTGCCGCCCGCGTGCTCAGTCGTTTCGTCACCCGTACCCCTGCGGGGATTGGACTCGGGGATCCGACCACGATGGAACTGGCGATCCGCGAAGCAGGTCTCGGGCGCGTGGTTGTTGCCGCTGCGGCCGGTGCCGCCGGAAAAGTCGTCGGCAAACGCGGGGTGTTCTACGAGGTGGTCGGGGATAACGTGCGCGCGATCGACGGCCCGACCGTCTACTCCGCCTTCCCCTCGAATGTCTCCGCGAAACTCCCGCCCAAGGACCCGGCGCAGGTGGCGGCAAGGATCAGCGCGGCCGTTCGCGGCATGAATATCCCCGAGTCACTGCGCAGCACCTTCCGCGGAACCGTGGTCATGGACGCCAATGACATCGGCCGCAATGTGCTGGGAACCGACGTGACCGCCTACAGCCAGGAAGAGCTGGAGGAAACTTTCGGGGATAACCCCCTGGGGCAGGGCCGACAGCGCACCCCGATGGCGATCGTCGTCGACCTCGGACGGTGACTGCGACGCCGCGCGTGCTGAAGGCCCCCACCCGTGCGCTTCTGCACTAGCATCGAGGCATGAGCGAGGGCAACAGCAACACCGCCATGGAGCGGGAGGACGAGATCCGCTTCCGAAGTGACATGACCGTGCAACTGGTGCGCTCTGCCGCCCAGGACGGAGACGTTGTCTTCGCCGCACGCGTCTCCACCCAGGGAGAAAAATCCCTGGCAGTGGCCGGGGAGGATGCCAGCGAACGCGACCGCGGGCTCATCCGCTACCTGATGCGTGACCGCCACGGCAGCCCCTTCGAACACAACAGCTTCACCTTCTACGTGGAGGCCCCGATCTTCGTGTTCCGGGAGTTCATGCGTCACCGCATCGCTTCCTACAACGAGGAATCCGGCCGCTACCGCGAGATGCGCCCCGTCTTCTACACCCCCGCGCGCGACCGCAACCTGGTGCAGGTCGGTAAACCCGGCGCCTACATTTTCGAGCCCGGCACCGATGAGCAGCACGCCCTGGTCGATGCCACCGTGCGCGAGCAGTGCACGAGCGCCTACACCGCCTACCGGCGGATGCTCGGGGCCGGAGTGGCCCGCGAGGTGGCCCGCGCCGTTCTCCCGCTGACGCTGTATTCCTCGATGTACGTCACGATCAACGCCCGCTCGCTGATGAACTTCCTCAGCCTGCGCACCAAACGGGATAACGCCACCTTCCCGTCGTTCCCGCAGCGCGAGATCGAAATGGTCGCTGAGCAGATGGAGGAGTACTTCAAGGCGGCCATGCCACTGACCCACGCAGCCTTCGACGAGGGCGGGCGCATCGCCCCGTGATGCCCACCGCCCCGTCTCAACACTGCGTTACAACCCCAGGGAGAAACCGATGAACAGCAGCGACACCGGAATCGACGGTGGTATCGACACCACTAACGCACCCACCACCCCGTCGGTGACCCCCGTGCAGAACCAGCGGCCCTTCCGCCCCGTCGGCACCGCCCTCGTCACCCCCTTGACCGCCGATGGTGAAGCCGTGGACTTCGATGCTGCGCAGCGCTTGGCCGCACACACCGTGGCCTGCGGAAATGATCTGCTGGTCGTCGGGGGTACGACGGGGGAGGCCCCGACCCTGAGCGATCGCGAAAAAATCGACCTTGTGCGCGCCGTCCGTGAGGCAGCACCCGAGCATGTCGATGTGATCGCCGGGGTCGGCACCTACGACACCCGCCACAGCATCGAACTGGCCAAAGCCCATGCCGACCTCGGGATCCAGGGGCTGCTCGTGGTCACCCCCTACTACTCCAAGCCCTCCCAGGCTGGCGTGATCGCCCACACCACCGCGATGGCCGACGCCACCGACCTGCCGGTGATGCTGTACGACATTCCCGGGCGCAGCGGAATCCCGCTGGCACTGGAGACGATCCTGCACCTGGCAGAGCACCCCCGCATCGTCGCGCTCAAAGACGCCAAAGGCGATATGCAGCAGGCCGCCACGGTGATGGCCCAGACGGACCTTGCCTACTACTCCGGCGAAGACGCCCTGAACCTGCCCTGGCTCGCGATCGGTGCGGTCGGCATGGTCTCCGTGGTGGCGCAGGTGGCCGGTGAACTCGAAGCCGCCCTCGTGCGCGCCGTGGACCGCGGCGATCTAGACACCGCCCGCGAGGTGCACCGCAACCTCGTGCCGCTCGTCGAAGCGATCATGACCCGCATGCCTGGCGCCGTCGCCGCCAAAACCGCGCTCATGCTGCAGGGCGTTCTGCCCAACGCAGTGGTGCGCGCCCCGCAGATGGCTGCCGATGCCGAACAGACCCGGATGCTCGCCGAGGCCCTCGAAGC
>JAEWEZ010000106.1 GCA_023389045.1 Actinomycetes bacterium | reverse complement strand
CGGCACGCGCGGGAATCGCAGGGAGCGATGTGAGGGAGGTCGCAGGTCGCGGGACCTTTTTCGGGACCTATGCCCGAGGGCGTGTGAGAGGGGGTCGTAGGCTGGGATCAACCGCGGAGGGCCACTGGTCCCGTAAGGCCCTCCAGCACCCCAAGGAGGCTCTTCATGACGTCCGCCACCGCAGAGCGCCCCGCCGTCGAATCGGCAGGAGGTGACGCCTGGAAGGGATTCGTGGAGGGTCCCTGGCAGGAGTCCATTGACGTTCGCGACTTCATCCTGCGTAACTACACCCCCTATGAGGGTGACGCCTCGTTCCTGGCCGGTCCCACCGAAAAGACCCTGAAGGTCTGGGACCACCTGGAGAAGAACTACCTGTCTGAGGAGCGCCGCCGCCGCGTCTACGACGTGGACACCGACACCCCGGCAGACATCGACGCCTTCCCGGCCGGCTACATCTGCCCCGAGGATGACGTCATCGTCGGTCTGCAGACCGATGTCCCCCTCAAGCGCGCCATGATGCCCAATGGCGGCTGGCGCATGGTGGAGACCGCGATCAAGGAAGCCGGCAAAGAGCCGAACCCCGACATCAAGAAGATCTTCACCCAGTACCGCAAGACCCACAACGACGCGGTCTTCGATATCTACACCCCGCGTATCCGCGCCGCCCGTTCGAGCCACATCATCACCGGTCTGCCCGATGCCTACGGCCGTGGCCGCATCATCGGTGACTACCGCCGCCTGGCCCTGTACGGTGCGGACTTCCTGATCGCCGAAAAGATGGCCGCCAAGGATGCCTCCGCGGCGCAGGGCTTCAGCGAGCACTGGGCCCGCTACCGCGAGGAGCACTCCGAGCAGATCAAGGCCCTCAAGAAGCTCGTCACCCTCGGTGAGCTGTACGGCCTGGACCTGCGCCGCCCCGCGGCCACCGCCCAGGAAGCCGTGCAGTGGACCTACATGGCCTACCTCGCCTCGGTGAAGAGCCAGGACGGCGCCGCCATGTCCCTGGGTCGCCTCTCCGCCTTCCTCGACGTGTACTTCGAGCGCGACCTGAAGGCCGGCCTCATCACCGAGACCGACGCCCAGGAGATGATCGACGCGATCGTCATCAAGCTGCGTATCGTCCGCTTCCTGCGCACCATCGACTACGACCAGATCTTCTCCGGTGACCCCTACTGGGCTACCTGGTCCGACGGTGGCATGGCCGAGGACGGCCGCACCATGGTCACCAAGACCTCCTTCCGTCTGTTGCAGACCCTGCGCAACCTGGGCCCCGCCCCGGAGCCGAACATCACCCTGTTCTGGGATCCGAAGCTGCCCGACGGCTACAAGGAGTTCTGCTCGGCCATCTCCATCGAGACCTCCTCGGTGCAGTACGAGTCCGATGAGCAGATCCGTGACCGCTGGGGCGACGACGCCGCGATCGCCTGCTGCGTCTCCCCGATGAAGGTCGGTAAGCAGATGCAGTTCTTCGGCGCCCGCGTGAACGCCGCCAAGGCTCTGCTGTACGCCATCAACGGCGGCCGTGACGAGATGAGCGGCAAGCAGGTCACCGAAGAGGGCCTGTTCGAGCCGATCAAGGGCGATGGCCCGCTCGACTTCGATGAGGTCTGGCAGAAGTACGAGGAGATGCTGGACTGGGTCGTCGGCACCTACGTCGAAGCCCTGAACATCATCCACTACTGCCACGACCGCTACGCCTACGAGTCCATCGAAATGGCGCTGCACGACTCCGACATCGTGCGCACCATGGGCTGCGGCATCGCGGGCCTGTCGATCGTGGCTGACTCCCTGGCCGCCATCAAGTACGCGAAGGTCACCCCGGTGCGTGACGAGACCGGCCTGATCGTCGACTACATCACCGAGGGCGACTTCCCCGTCTACGGCAATGACGACGACCGCGCCGATGACATCGCCGCTACCGTCGTGCACACCGTGATGGCGAAGATCAAGGAGATCCCGCTGTACCGCGACGCCATCCCGACCCAGTCGGTGCTGACCATCACCTCGAACGTGGTGTATGGCAAGGCCACCGGCTCCTTCCCGTCGGGCCACCAGAAGGGCACCCCCTTCGCTCCGGGCGCGAACCCGGAGAACGGCATGGACTCGCACGGCATGGTCGCCTCGATGCTCTCGGTCGGCAAGCTCGACTACAACGACGCCCTCGACGGCATCTCCCTGACCAACACCATCACCCCGCAGGGCCTGGGTCGCACCAAGGAAGAGCAGGTCAAGAACCTGGTCGGCATCCTCGATGCAGGCTTCGTCATGGACGACTCCTGCCCTGCCTGATCCCCGTACGTCACCTCGAAACGTCCACCAATCCCTAGGAGGGAATATGTCCACCAAGACCTTCGATGAGCGCATGGAGTCCATGAAGGCCAACCGCGCTGCCAACAACATGGAGGCAGGCCTCTACCACGCCAACATCAACGTCCTGAACAAGGACACCCTGATCGACGCGATGGAGAACCCGGAGAAGTACCCGAACCTCACCGTTCGCGTCTCCGGCTACGCGGTGAACTTCGTGAAGCTCACCCGCGAGCAGCAGCTCGACGTGCTCGACCGCACCTTCCACCAGAGCGCCTGAGCCGCGCCTGACCACCACGCGGCGCCGGATGGGGGATCCCTGTCCGGCGCCGCGCGGCGCACCGGCCCCTGTGCGCCGCCGCACGGATTTCGCGAGAGGATGACTCCATGGGAGACACCGTCCACCTGAGCCTGGGTATGCCCACCGACCGACGTATGGGCGCCGGTATTGAAGGCATGGCCGAAGCAGAGCTGGAACGCTCCGAGCGTCTGGCTGCGATCCGCGAGGGCCGTCTGGCCTCCGTGCACTCCTGGGAGCTGGTCACGGCCGTGGATGGCCCCGGCACCCGGATGACGATCTTCTTCTCCGGCTGCCCGCTGCGCTGCGTGTACTGCCACAACCCCGACACGATGGAGATGCGGCGCGGCCAGGACGTCACCCTTGAGGAGATCGTCGCCCGTATTCGCCGCTACCGCCGCGTGTTCCAGGCTTCCGACGGTGGCATCACCCTCTCCGGCGGTGAAGTGCTCATGCAGCCCGCCTTCGCCAAGAATGTGCTGAAGGCCGCCAAGGAGATGGGGATCCACACCGCGATCGACACCTCTGGCTTCCTCGGCGCCGCCGCCACCGATTCCTTCCTGGAACTGGTGGATCTGGTGCTGCTGGATGTGAAGTCGGGTCTGCCGGAGACCTACAAGAAACTCACCGAACGCCCCCTGCAGCCCACGATCGACTTCGGCGACCGTCTCAGCGCCCTCGGCACCAAGGTCTGGATCCGTTTCGTGGTGGTTCCAGGATGGACCGACGCGGTCGAGAACGTCGAGGCAATCGGCGACATCCTGGAGCGCTGGAAGAACGTGATCGAGCGCGTGGAAGTGCTGCCCTTCCACAACATGGGGCAGGATAAGTGGGATCAGCTCGGCATGGAGTACAAGCTGCGCGATGTGCAGCCGCCCGATAAGGAGATCGTGGAGCGGGTGCGTGAGCAGTTCCGTGCCCGCGGCTTCGACGTGTACTGAGAACGCCCGACGTTCCCTGCGAGCGCCTAGCGCTTACGACGAACGCCCAACGTTCCCTGCGAAAACCCCGCTGAGAGGTCTAGCCCTGGTGCCCAGGGCGGCGCTCAGCGGGTTTTGTATCACCCGGCAAGGAGCACGACGACGCGCTCAGCATCCCCACCGTCGGCCTTCCCCCAGCTACGGGCGGCATCCCCGCGTGCGGAACGATCCCACACCCGACCGCGGTAACTGACCTGCACCACGGAGTTATCGGCAGCCCGCGCCACCGCCCAGTTCGCGAGCGCCCAGCCGCGCTTCTCATCCCCACCCGGGTCGATGACCAGCGCCGTCGGCCCCGCACCCTCCGCTTGACGCGGGGCCACGCTGGAAGCCTGCGCCAGCTGCGCCGTGATCGCCTCCGCCTTACTGAGACGCGGGAACTGGCGGCTGAGTTCGCTCCGCAGCGCCTCCGGGGAGGCGGTCCCGGAGGGGGAACCAAGGGTGCAGACGAGATTCGCCCCGGACTGCCCGGTGAGCGCCGAAGCGTAGAGCCGCCCCTCGACCTCATGATCGCGGTAGGCCTCGGGGTGACCCGAGCGCTGCACTTTCTGCGCGACGTCGTTGATGTCGCCCTTGGCGTAGTTTGTGACCTTTTCCAGCGCGTCATAGAACGCGTTGGTGGAGTAGACCGGGTCCATGATCTGCTCCGGGGTACCCCAGCCCTGCGAGGGCCGCTGCTGGAAAAGCCCCAGGGAGTCGCGGTCGCCGTAGTCGATATTGCGCAGCTGCGATTCCTGGTATGCGGTGGCAAGCGCGATGGACGCCGCCCGCGGTGGCATCTCCCGGTCCACGGAGATAGCGCTGATCAGCGCGGCATTAGCGACCCGGTCGGTGGTGTAGCGGTGGGAGGTGCCGAGGCCTGTGGCCACGCAGGTGCCGTCATACGCGGGGGAGCCGTACCTGTTCAGCGCCAGGAACGCACCACCGGCGATCAGCCCGAAGGCGAGCACCAGCACCGCTGGCAGCACGAAGTGCCGCAGCGGATGGCGGGAACGGTGAGACTGCGTGGCCACAGGGTAGAAGCGGGGTAATCAGTTGGCGTGCAGGGCCGCGTTCAGGGCCACGGTGCCGCCCTCACGCGGAAGCACCTCGACCGCACCGGTTAGCGAGTTGCGACGGAACAGCAGGTGAGAGACGCCGGAGAGCTCCCTAGCCGCCACCACGAGGGCAGAGCCGTCCTCAGCCTGCTGGCCGTGCACGGTGACCTTGGTGCCGGCGGTGACGTACAGACCCGCCTCGACCACACAGTCATCACCCAGGGCGATCCCGATACCGGCTTCCGCGCCCACCAGGGAACGCTTGCCGATCCGCACTCGCTCGGTGCCGCCACCGGAGAGGGTGCCCATGGTGGAGGCGCCGCCGCCGATATCGGAGCCGTCCTCGACGATCACGCCCTGGGAGATACGGCCCTCAATCATGGAGGCGCCGAGGGTGCCGGCGTTGAAGTTCACGAAGCCCTCGTGCATCACGGTGGTGCCTTCGGCCAGATGCGCGCCGAGGCGCACCCGGTCGGCATCGCCGATGCGCACGCCGGTGGGCAGCACGTAGTCGACCATGCGGGGGAACTTGTCCACGCTCAGCACGGTGGGGGCGCGCCCGGCGGCCATCAGACGCAGACGGGTCTCTTCGAAACCGGCGACCGCGCAGGGACCCTCGGTGGTCCACACGACGTTGGTGAGCGCACCGAAAAGACCGTCCAGGTTCAGCGTGTTCGGCTCGGCCAGACGGTGCGAGAGCAGGTGCAGACGCAGATAGGCATCGGCGGCGTCCTGCGGGGCAGCATCCAGGTCGATCACGCGGGTGAGCACGTCCTGGCGCACCGCGCGCACCTCATCATCGGTGGCGGCAGCCTGCAGCTGTGCGTGCAGGGGATGGGCCGACAGATCAGCGGGGGCTTCGCCCAGCTGCGGGCTCGGGTAACGCACATCCAGGGTGGAGCCGTCGGCGGCCAGGGTGGCCAGGCCGATGCCCCAGGCGGTGCGGGTGGATTCAGTGGAGGTGGCAGAGCTCGTCATGGGCGCGATTCTACGAAGCGGGAGCTGGATACCGCGCGTGAGAGCCGGTGGGCGGTCGCGTGTCTCACGCCGGCTGGTGTGTCTACACGCCTGCCCTCCGTGCGCCGGCGGTGTGCCTTTCGCGTACTTTCCCTGGCCCGACGTGAGATATCCGACCCCCGGGGATGACCGTCTATGACGAAAAAATGCGCCGTGACCGGCGATGTTCTGCCACCATCTTCATCCATGTCCGCGAAATCCCCCAGTGGCGTCACCCGCCCCACGCTGCGCCGCGAAATCGGCTTCCCCCAGCTCATCGCCTACGGGCTTGTCTTCATCGGCCCGGCCGCAGCCGTTGGCGTGCACGGCACCCTGGATGCGAAATCCGGTGGCGTCGTTCCGATGGTCTACCTGGTCGCCATGGGCGCGATGGCGCTCACCGCCGCGAGCTACGCGGCCATGTCCCGCGTGGTGCCGAGCGCCGGCTCCGTCTTCGCCTACGCCCGCGCCGGGATTGGCCGCCGCACAGGACATATGGGCGGCTGGATGGTTTTGCTGGATTACCTGCTGGTTCCCTCGGTCGCCTACCTGTTTTGCGGTATCGCCCTGCACTCGGCCTTCCCGGCGATTCCGGTCTGGGGATACGTTGCCGCGGCGCTCGCCATCACCACCGTGCTGAACCTCGCCGGGGTGCGCGTCACCGCGCGCGTCTCCATGGTCGTGGTGGTGATCGAAGTCGTGGTACTCCTGGTGGTTCTCGCCGGGGCCGTCGCAGCTCTTATCACGCATGGTCCAGAACGCGGCTGGCTTGATCCCTTTACCGGTGGTGACGCCGGTCTGCACCCGCAGCTCGTGCTCGCAGCCGTATCGGTGGCGGTGCTTTCCTTCCTTGGTTTTGACGCTGTCGCCACCTTCGCGGAGGAAACCAAGGGATCCACCCGCACCGTGGCGCGGGCAACCCTGGTCTGCCTGGTCGTGGCCGGTGTGCTGTTCATGGCGCAGACCTACCTGGGTGCTGTGCTGAGCCCGTACACCACCGAGGAACTGCGCGCTGATCCCTCCCTGCAGGGCGATGCCTTCTACGTGATGGTTGATGCGCATATCGGCCCCGCGATGCATACCCTGCTCGCACTGGTCAAAGCGCTCGGCGCCATGTTCTCGGCGCTCGTCGGGCAGGCGGCCGCCTCCCGCATCCTGATGGCTATGGGCCGGGAAGGCTCGCTCCCCTCGGCGCTCGCCCGCATTTCCCCGCGTACCGGTGCGCCGCTGGTGGCCACGATGGTGGCGGCCGCGGGGAACGTCGCGGTCTCGCTCTGGGCTTCCCGACGCGACGACGGCCTCGACGTTGTCGTCTCCATCGTGGATGTGGGTGCGCTCGTCGGCTTCACCCTCGTGCACCTCTCCGTGATCGGTTTCTTCCTGGTCCGACGACGCGGCGAGGACAGATCCCTGCTGCGCCACGGATTCATCCCCGTCCTCGGTGCGGCGGTGCTTGTCCTCGTGCTCATCAACACCTCGGGGCTTGCCCTGGTGATCGGGGTGGTCTGGGCGCTGATCGGGGCGGCTCTGCTGCTCCTGCGCGGTCCCGGATCGGATGCGGATCCGCTCGCCGAGGCCGAAAGCGCCTCAGCGAGGGAGGGGTCGACGGGGCGGGGCTGAGACACCTCGTCCGACGGGGTGGTGAGCCAGCCTGTGGGGCCGACGTATCCCGTCGGCGTGCTCCCCGTCGGCCCCACCCCGTCGGAATCTCCCCGATCCCACCCCACCGCCGCGTCGGACCCCGGGGCTTCCCCGTCGGATCCGCGATACTGGACGTATGAGTCCCCACGCCCACGCCCCCGTCGGTCCCTCAGAACCTGAGCGCAAACGGGTGGCGATCGCCGGGATGGGGCCCCGGGGCACTGCCATCTTCGAACGCCTGGTGGCAGCCACACACAGCCCCGAGTGGACCGGGCGTGTGGACGTGCACCTGATCGACCCCTTCGTGGGCCTCGGCGGGGCAGTCTGGCGGCACGATCAAAGTGATGTGCTGCTCATGAACACAACCACCTGCCAAACCACCCAGTACCCCGATGACAGCTGCCATCCCACCCTTCCGCAGCTGCACCACGAAACCCTCGCCGATCACGCGAGCGCCGCCGGGCTCGCCCCGAGCGACTATGCGCCCCGCGCTGCTTTCGGGCGTTACCTCGCGCATGTGCTGGAGACCGCGCGGGCCGATGCCGATCCGCAACGGCTCCGTATCCACCGCCACCGCACCGAGGTCATCGACATCACCGGGCAGGAACAGGGGCCGCAGTTGCTGCATCTGGCCGATGGCACACGCCTGAGCGTGGACGCCGTCGCCCTCGCTCTCGGGCACCTGCCCACCGCCCTCGGGCCCCGCTCACGCCAGTACGCGGATGCTGCCCGCCGCCACGGCCTGCTGCATATCGGCCCGGCGAACCCCCTGGACGTGGACTACGAGAGCCTGCTTGGCCGGCGCCGCGTGGCCGTGCAGGGCATGGGTCTGAACTTCTACGACGCGATCGGCATGCTCACCACGGTGGCCGGTGGACGTTTCGTGCCCGATCCCGAGCGTCCCTCGGGGCTGCGTTATCTGCCCGGGGGAGCAGAACCGCAGCTCCTGGTCGGCTCCCGCTCCGGGATGCTGTATCGACCCAAACCGGAGACCGCCCCGCAGATGCCCGAGCCCTACACCCCGCGGGTGCTGACCCCGGAGCGGGTGCTCGACCTCGCGGTGCGCTCAGCCGGAGTGGATCATCAACGCGATGTGATGCCGCTGATGATCACCGAACTGGTGCAGGCCCTGCAGCGCGAAGGGCACCACGCCCTGGCCTCCGATGAGGCGCTGATGGCGTTGCTGTACCCGCTCGGACGCGGGGGAGCGGTGCCCGATGCGCATGAGCGCAGCCGCGATGTGCTCCGCGAGGCCCTGCGCCAGGCTGCCGGCACAGCCGAGCAGCCCGGCCCCGACCCGGCCTGGCTGCTCATCTTCCGGGTGCTGTCCGCCTTGCGCGTTCAGGTGAACCGTCTGACGGACCTTGGCGCCTACACCACCGAAAGCCTGCAGCAGCATGTGGACGGGCACCTCAAGAACGCTTTCGCCTCCTGGGCCTCGGGGCCGCCGGTGCTCCGGGCACGCCAGGTTCTCGCCCTGGAGGAAGCCGGGCTGCTCCGCTTCACCGGCCCGGCGATGCGAATCGAGATCGACGAGGAGCACGGCTGTTTCCGCGTGGGCGCCGGGGATCAGAGCGAAGCCTGCGATGGTCTCCTCGAAGCGCATCTGCCGCCCGTGGACCTGCACGGCTCGGCAAGCCCGCTCCTGCGTATCTGGCGCGAACGCGCCGAGGTGCGCCGGGATGAATGGAGTTCCCGTGGCGCCGGGAAACGCATCACCACCGGCTCCATCGCCGTGGACGGGCTGTATGCGCCGGTCGGGGCCGACGGGAAGGTCTATGAGCGGCGACTCCTGGTGGGGGTGCCGGTGAGCACCGCGCAGCCGCGTTCGGCGATCTCCGCCGAACCGGGAACTGGCGCCCCGCTGCTCGGCCACGCCGAGGCGGTGGCAATCCGTCTCGCGCAGGCCGCCGGGGCTCTGCCGCTGCCCTGAGCCGCGGGCGAGCACAACCTCAGCGGATCAGACCACCGCTCTACTCAGGCGAACCACCGGGTGGGAGGCCCGGCCCAGCGCAGGCCCGAGAACACCGCCACCAGCACGACCAGCGTCACAAGCGCCATCAGCAGGGGCCGGCGCAGATACAGGGCTCCGAGAGATTCAACCGGACCCTGCGGCTCCTCCTGCTGAAGCCGCCAGTGCCGCGGAAGGCGCCCGGAGCGTTCCATCCAGCGTTCAAAGGGCACGGTGAGATACGGAATCACCGCTGAGCCGAGACCGAGCAGAATCCGGCCGATACCCCAGCGGGCATCCACCCCCACCAGCACCGTGACCACGCAGTAGGCGAGGAACACGAAACCGTGGATCATGCCGCCGATGCGCACCCCGAGCTCCGTCCACTCCAGGGCGTATTTCATGACCATGCCTGCGATGAGCAGGGTCCAGGTGACCATCTCGGCAAAGGCCAGTAGGCGGTACAGGCGCCGCGGGGAACCGACGAAAGAAGTGGAGGTTTCAACCGGGGCGGCAGGCCCGTCGGCCGGAAGGAAACGTTCGCTCATGGCACCCATGCTCCCAAACCCTCCTGAACAGCGGATCAACCGAAGGATGGAGCAAGCGTGCCACGATGGGCACATGAGCACGTCGCCGACCCCCACTCTCGACCCCCGCGCTGACATCGTCACCCTCACCCGCGCGATCATCGACATTGAATCCGTCTCCGGAAATGAACGCGCCCTGGCCGACGCCGTGGAGGTGGCCCTGCGGGCACATGCCCCGCATCTGGAGGTGATCCGCGACGGCGACACGATCATCGCGCGTACCCATCGCGGACTGCCCGAGCGCGTGCTGATCGCCGGGCACCTCGACACGGTGCCGGTGGCGCACAACCTGCCCTCCACCCTGCGCACCCGCGAGGGACGCGAGGAGGTCACCGGCCGCGGTTCCTGCGATATGAAAGGTGGGGTGGCGGTGATGCTGTCCCTCGCCTGCCGTGCGAACGCCGCCCGCACCGACCTCACCTGGATCTTCTACGACCATGAGGAAGTGGATGCGGCCGATAACTCCCTGACCCGGATCGCAGCCGAGCACCCCGACTATCTGGCCGCGGACTTTGCGATCCTCGGGGAACCGACCAGCGCCGGCGTAGAAGGCGGCTGCAAAGGCACGATGAAACTGCGGGTCAGCAGCCGCGGCCGCGCCGCCCACTCCGCCCGCGACTGGGTGGGGGAGAACGCGATCCACGCCCTCGCTCCTGTGCTACAGCGCCTGGCCGCACATGAGGCACGCATCGCCGTGATCGACGGTCTTGAATACCGCGAATGCCTCAACGCCGTCATGATCGACGGGGGAGTGGCCGGGAACGTGATCCCTGATCGTGCAAGCATCCTGGTCAACTACCGTTTCGCCCCCGACCGGAGCGTGGCGGAAGCCGAGAAGCTGGTGCGCGATCTGCTGGCCGATCTGGATGTGCAGATCGAGGTGACCGATGCGGCCGCGGGTGCCCTGCCCGGGCTCGACACCGCTCCCGCCCGCGACTTCCTGGCCGCTCTCGGTGAGGGTGTGTCGATCAGCGCGAAGCAGGGCTGGACCGACGTCTCCCGCTTCAGTGCCCTCGGCGTGCCCGCCGTGAACTTCGGCCCCGGCGATCCGCTCCTTGCGCACACCGATGATGAGCATGTGCCGGTTCAGGACCTGCACACCGCTCTGGAAACGCTCGAACGGTATCTGATGCCGGACCCCTCGGCCGCTACTCTGCAGGCATGACGCTGAACCAGCACGACGAGTCCGCCCCGCACCCGCAGCCGATGCAGTCAGACCACCCAGCGCAGCCTGAGCAGCCTGCACAGCCTGCGCAGCCGGTGCAGTCAGATCAGCCTGCCCAGCCGGAACGCCACCGCAAGGGACCCATCACCCTGCGCGGCAGCCAGCGCCCCGACCGCACCACCGATCAGCGCCTGCTGGAGGAAGACGGCCCCGGGCAGTGGGTGCATTCCGATCCGTGGCGGGTGCTGCGCATCCAGGCGGAGTTCGTGGAAGGGTTCGGAGCGCTCGCCGAACTCGGCCCGGCCATCTCGATCTTCGGCTCCGCGCGCGTGCGCGAAGGTCACCCCCACTATGAGGCAGCCCGCGAGATCGCCCGCGGCATCGCGCAGATGGGCTACGCGGTGATTACCGGCGGCGGCCCCGGCATCATGGAAGCCGGAAACCGCGGCGCGAAGGAAGCCGGTGGCGTCTCGGTGGGTCTCGGTATCGAACTGCCGCATGAGCAGGGGATTAATGAGTGGGTTGACCTCGGTGTGGACTTCCGCTACTTCTTCGCCCGCAAAACCATGTTCGTGAAGTACTCCAGCGGTTTCGTCGTGATGCCCGGTGGCTTCGGCACCATGGACGAACTCTTCGAGGCGCTCTGCCTCATGCAGACCCACAAGATCACCATGTTCCCCGTGATCCTGGTGGGCCGCTCCTACTGGCAGGGGCTGCTGGACTGGCTGCGCAGCACCATGGTCGAGGGCGGGATGATCATGCCGGCCGATGTGGACCTCGTGCGCGTGGTGGACACCCCGGAGGAAGCACTCACCGCCCTGCGAGACGCCGAGTCTGAGCTGCGCGAGCGAGGTGGGCGATGACTGCAGTCAGTGTGATCGTACTGTTCCTGCTGGGGGTGGCCTTGACTGTTGCCATCCTCGGGGTGGCCATCGCCCTTGGACGTGGCGGAGACGGGCTGAGTGCTCCGGGCCGACGGGCCGGCGACTCCCCGGCCGGAAGCACCGCGTCGCACCGGAAACCAGCCGATGACCAGCACTGATCGAGGCTTCCCGGTGATCCATTCCACAGCGGTGCGCGCGTGAACGCGGCGGACCTGCGATAATGGGTGTGCTCGCGTGCTGATCCCGGCCCCTACGTGGACGGGCCACCAGTGGATCAGCGACATCACAAGGGAGGCACCCCAATGGCTGCTATGAAGCCGCGCACCGGTGACGGACCGCTCGAGGTCGTCGAGGAAGGTCGGAGCATCATCATGCGTGTCCCGCTCGAGGGGGGCGGGCGTCTCGTCGTGGAGATCGACGAGGCCGAGGCTGAGGCTCTGCGCGATGCCCTGCAGGGCGTCATCAAGGCCTGAGCGCAGCAGAACGCACCAGCACGGCCCCGCATCCACATGGATGCGGGGCCGTGCTGTGTCTGGGATGAGCAAGCGGTGTCGCTCCGTCCAGGGGTGTGGGCTTAGCGGCGCATCACGGCGGCGAGAACCCCGTCGCCACTGCCGGTGAGGGCCGGTACGAGGTCCGGAGCCTCCTGTACCGCCGCGAGGAGTGCGCGCACCGACTGCGTCACCGCATCACGGGCCGCCGGATCCGCCACACGGTCCCGGTACAGGGCATGCGGGATCACGACGACACCACCCGGGCGCAGCAGGCGCCGCGCATGATCGAGCAGGTCCAGGGCATGGGGTGCGTGAGCGGGGAAGCAGACCAGATCGTAGGCGTGATCGGTGAGGCGGCTAATCACATCACGCGGCTGCCCTGCGATGGTGCGCACGCGGGTGGAGCGGATCTGCGCATCGGCAAAGGCTTCCCGTGCCGCCCGCTGGTTCTCAATCTCGGGATCGATCGTGGTGAGCACCCCGTCGGCACACATACCGGAGAGCAGATACAGGGAGCCGACCCCGGAACCGGTGCCGATCTCCACGGCGGCACGCGCGCCGACAGCGGTCGCGAGCATCCGCATCATCGCCCCCGCTCCCGGGAGCACCGGGGCAGCGCCAATCTCTGCGCCACGTTCCCGGGCACGCGCGAGCACCCCCTCCTGGGGGAAGAGGGTGCCCTCGTCCAGGAACTCTTCGCCGTGGGCCCAGCTTGCCGCCTTGCCCGATGCCATGGGCTTCTCCTCCTCCAGGAGCCGGGGCCGCGAATCACCCTGCGGGGCGCGGGCCGTGTGAATCATGGGGATCGTTCCGACGTGACACGCGACGTGACAAGCCGGGCTGCCAATCCGATCCCCCAGCGTATCGCCGCCGCCTGGATCATGCCGCGCGTTCCCCGGTGGCCTCTGCCATAATGGACAACGCCCGCCGCGCTATCCGGCGCGGAGAGCAGTCTCGATGAAGTCGATGCCGGCTGTGAGCCGGCCTGGTCAGGGGGCACGTGTGTCGGTAGGAGCGTTCGGCGGCTGGGAGATCGTCGTCATCCTGATCGTCTTCGTGCTGATCGTGGGACCCCAGCGGCTCCCGGAGTACACCCGCAATGTGGTGCGGATGGTGCGTAAGGCACGCCGCTGGGTGGATGAGTCCCGCAGCGCGGTCGAAGACGAGATGGGCATCGCCATCGATGACCTGCGCAAATACGATCCGCGCCAGTACGATCCGCGGCGGATTATTCGCGAGGCCTGGGGTGACACCACCCTGGATGACCTGGTTCCCTCGAAGGAATCACTGACCGTCGCGACCGGCGGTGCCGCTGGGGTGGCCGCCGCGAAGGCAGCTGCCTCCAGCAGCTCCAGCTCCTCCTCGGCGATGGAGGACGAGGGGCCGAAGCGCGCCCCCTGGGACCCCGAAGCCACCTGAGCGGCATACCCCTCGGCCCCGGCGTGGATGTCTTAGATTCCTGCCCGCGGTCCTTTTGCTAGCCGTAGCGCTGATAACGTGCCGCTGACGGACTTGGTGATGTGACGCTCAGGAGCGCCGCACCGAGAGCGGCAGAGTTTTCCCGGCAAGCCCCCGCGGCCGATGCGTGAGCGCTGAGGCCACGCCGCTGAGCGCCAGCGCCGCCGGGGAATGCGGAGCAGAGGTCACCAGGGGAACACCCCCGTCGGCCCCCTCCCGAAGCGCCGGATCCAGGGGAATCCGCCCGAGCACCGGAACGTCATGCCCGACAGCGGAGGCGAGAGTCGCGGCCACGCGGTCACCACCGCCGCTGCCGAACACATCCATGGCCGTGCCATCGGGCAGGTGAAGCCCCGCCATGTTTTCCACCACGCCGACGATTTCCTGGCCGGTGGAGGTGGCGAGCGAACCGACGCGTTCTGCCACCGAGGCGGCCGATTGCTGCGGCGTGGTCACCACCAGCATCTGCGCTGCCGGGAGGAGCTGCGCCACGGAGATGGCCACATCGCCGGTGCCGGGCGGCAGATCGAGAAGGAGAACGTCCAGGTCACCCCAGAACACATCGGCGGCGAACTGTTCGATCGCCCGGTGCATTTTGGGGCCGCGCCACACCACTGCCTGCCCCTGCGGAACGAACATGCCGATGCTCATCACCGCCACGCCATGCGCGGTCGGGGGCATGAGCAGGTCGCCCACCTTGGTGGGGCGGTCGGTGACCCCGAACATGCCGGGCATGGAAAAGCCGTGGATATCTGCGTCGATCACGCCCACGCTCAGCCCCTGCTGGGCCATCGCGGCGGCAAGGTTTGCGGTGACCGTGGATTTGCCGACCCCGCCCTTACCGGAGCAGACGGCGAAGATCCGGGTGAGGGTTCCGGGTTTATTGAAGGGGATGGTGCGGCGGCCCTGACGCAGGCGATTGGTGAGTTCCTCCCGCTGCTCAGGAGTCATGGCCTCGGAATCCACGCGCACCCCGGCGAGGCCTGGCACGGTTGCCACGGCCTCGGCGGCATCCTGCTCGATCCGGTCGCGCATAGGGCAGCCGTCGATCGTCACGAGCACCGTCACATGCGCGACATCCTGCTCATCGATCCGCGCTTCCCCGACCATGCCGAGCTCGGTGATGGGGCGTTGAATCTCGGGGTCGATCACATGCGAGAGCGCCTCGTGGATCTTGGCGAGGCGCGGATCCGCGGCGGCATCCTCGGGGGTCTCGGGGGGAGTCGTCGGGCTCATGTCGGCTCCTTTGGAAGCACAGAGCCCTCCGCGCGGGCACTCTCACGCTCATGAAG
>JAEWEZ010000018.1 GCA_023389045.1 Actinomycetes bacterium | reverse complement strand
GGGATCGCGCGGTCCAGGAGGTAGTTCTCGTGGGTGCCGTAGGAGGCGCCTTTACCGTCGGTGTTGTTCTTGTACAGGGCAACATCGGGGATCCCCTCGGCGCCCTGGAGGCGTGCCATAGCGCGTTCGCAGATCACCTCGCCGGCTCGGTCCATGACCACGGCGTCGCGGGCACGGGTCACCTCTGGCGAGCAGTATTCGGGATGCGCATGATCCACGTACCAGCGGGCGCCATTGGAGAGAACAGCGTTCCCGATCGACCGGTGCACCGCCCAAGAGAGCACCTCGTCGTCCTCGCCTTCGGGAGGTAGCTCGGGCCCCTGCAGGGCTTGATCCAGTTCCACGCTCGGCACGTGCGCATCGCGCACTTCATCGGTGAGCTGGGTGGGGTGGGCGGCAGCGCGCTGCAGTTCAAAACCGCGCGCATCGCGCAGTGGCGATTCATCCCCGTAGTCCCAGCGGACGCGACGGCCGCGCTCCCCTTCTGCCGGATCGAGCAGGGCATAGGCCCCGACGGTCAGGTGGGAGAGCAGGATCGAGGCTCCGGAGCCGGCCCGGGACCGCTCGGTGGCATCGGCGTGCACCACGCCGTATTCGGTTTCAATGCCCATCACGCGCTCGGTGGTGAGGGGCTGTGCACCGAGGTGGGTGCTTTCCGCGCGCACGCGGTTCACCTGGGCAGCGGCGGGCGTGGCGGTGTGGTCTGGGTTGGTCATCGGCTGCGCACCGCCTCCCCGAGGTTTCCGCGTAGCGGGATCACGGCATCGACCCGTCGGCCCCGACGCCCGGAGATCCGCGCCCAATCCTCCGGGTGGGCACCCGAGGGGAGGTCCTCGTTCTCACTGAACTCGGCACGAATCGAGGCTTCGAGGTGGCTACGCCCCACGCCCACCTCACCACTCGCGATCTGGTCTTTCACCGCGAACTTCTTGGCACGGTCCACGATGTTGCGCAGGGTGGCGCCGGAGACGAAGTCACGGAAGAAGAGCGTTTCCGCGGTGCCGTCGGTGTATTCGATCCGCACAAAGGCAGACTGCGGATCATCCGCGTACAGCAGGTCCACGGCGTAGTCGAGAAGCGCCTCGCGGTGTTCCCGCACCGGCACGGTGTCGTCGAGGTAGAGCCCGAGGATTTCGCGGGCGGCGGCACGGTCCGGGCGCCGCACCCGGATCTTCACATCCAGGCGGCCGGGGCGCAGGATCGCCGGGTCGATCATGTCTTCCCGGTTGGAGGCGCCAATCACGATCACGTTCTCGAGGGATTCCACGCCGTCGATCTCCGCGAGGAGCTGCGGGACGATCGTGGTTTCGACATCGCTCGAGAGGCCCGTGCCGCGGGTGCGGAACAGGGATTCCATCTCGTCAAAGAAGATCACGACGGGGTGCCCGGCGCCGGCCTTCTCCCGGGCGCGGTCAAAGACGAGGCGAATCGAGCGTTCAGTTTCCCCGACGTACTTGTTGAGCAGCTCGGGGCCTTTGATGTTCAGGAAGTAGGAGTGTTTCATCGCCTCCTCGGTGCTGATACCGCGGGCCTCGGCCGACCGCAGCGCAAGTTCATGCGCCACCGCTTTGGCGATCATCGTCTTGCCACAGCCGGGCGGGCCGTAGAGCAGCACGCCCTTGGGCGGGCGCAGCCCGTATTCGCGGTAGAGGTCCTGCTGCAGGAAGGGCAGTTCCACAGCGTCCCGGATCTCTTCGATCTGTTCGGCAAGGCCACCTATCTGTGTGAAGCGCACATCGGGAACCTGTTCGAGCACCAGATCGGTGATCTCGGCGCGTTCGATGCGTTCGAGCACGAGCTGGGCGCGAAGATCCACGAGCACGTGATCGCCCGGCCCGAGGGGAACGTCCTTCAGCACACCGGAGCGGCGCAGGACTCGGGTGTCGTCCTGGGCCACCGCGACCACCACGCGCCCGTCGGGAAGATCCTCGGTAACGGTCACGAGGCTGCCGGCGTCTCCGGGTTCGACCACGGCGACGGCAGCCAGGGATTCGTTCAGACGCAGCTCATCCCCGGGGTGCAGGGCATCGAGGTTCAGCGAGGCATCCGTGGAGATCCGCAGGCGCCGCCCGTTGTGCAGCACATCCACCGTGGTGCCCTCGCTGCGGCGCAGGAAGGTTGCGTAGGAGTTGGGCGGGTCGCCCACGCGTTCCAGGTCGGCTTTCAACTGCACGATCTGGGAGCGAGCAGCCCGCAGGCTGGCCGTCAGCCGGTCGTTCTGCGCGGCCAGTCCCTGCAGTTCAGCGCTCATTTCCGCGTAGGTCTTCACGCCCATCGTCGTGGCGTCTCCTTCCGGTGGGGTCCTGGGTGGTGCTCAGCGGTCGCGGCCCTGGCGGATATCCCGCAGAGCGCGTTTGATTTTGCGTGGCGCCACGCCCCGCTCCCCCAGTTCCTGGGGGTCCCACTGGCTCGTGCTTCCGCCGAAACCGTCGTTATCGGGATGGTTCAGTTCTTCTTCATCGCGGGAGCCCGGCGAGGGGCGGGTCACGCGACGTAGCGCGTCATGGCCGCGGGCGGTGCGCCGGGAGGTGAGCAGGAAGCCGGTGTGGGCGTTCATTCGATGCTCGGGGCGCACGGCAAGGCCCTCCAGATGCCAGGGGCGCACGAAGCACTCCCAGGCGTAGGGCTCGGTGAAGGAGCCGTGATCGCGCAGTGCTTCGGCGGTGCGCGACAGCTGGGTCACCGTGGCCACGTAGGCGAGGAACACCCCACCGGAGACGAGGGCCTCGGCAGCGGTGTCGATGCATTCCCAGGGGGCCAGCATGTCGAGGACCACGCGGTCGGCGCAGGGGCCGTCCTTGGCGAGGTCCGCGGCGACCTCCTGGAAGTCTCCGGTGGAGAGGGTCCAGGCCGGGTGCGGGGCACCGAAGTAGGTTTCGACGTTT
Source organism: Actinomycetes bacterium (assembly GCA_023389045.1). Taxonomy (GTDB): domain Bacteria; phylum Actinomycetota; class Actinomycetes; order Actinomycetales; family Dermabacteraceae; genus Brachybacterium. The sequence goes on along the minus strand of JAEWEZ010000018.1, from coordinate 14,254 downwards.
TCGCGGGCCACCTCGGCGAAGTCTTCACGTCGTTCAATCGAGTGGACGCTGCCTTCGGGGCCGACGGCGCGCAGCAGGGCGGTGGTGAGGCCACCGGAGCCAACACCGGCTTCGAGCACGCGGGCGCCGGGGAAGATATCGCCCCACATGAGGATCTGGGCGGAGTCCTTGGGATAGATGATCGCGGCGCCGCGTGGCATGGAGAGCATGTAGTCGGCGTACAGCGGGCGAAGTGCCTGGTAGCGGGTGCCGTTGGTGTCCACGACGACCGAGCCGTCTTCCAGCCCAATGATGTCTTCATGCCGGAGCACACCACGGTGGGTATGGAACTCTCCACCGGGCTTCAGGGTGATGGTGTGCAGACGGTTCTTCGCATCGGCAAGCTGCACCTTATCCCCCAGGTCGAAGGGGCCGGTGCGGTCCAGGCCGCGTTTGGGGGCACGCGGGGCGGGGGCCGTGCCGGGAGGCTGCTGGGAGCGTGAGGTCGAGGTGGCCTCAGTGGGCTCCACGGTGGGCTGGTCGGTCATGCATCCAGCATAGGCGGGGGCTCTGACAAACAAGCCCGGGCTGCGGCCTCCTGACCGACTGGGAGCAGTATACGTCTCGCTTTCCGTGCACTCATCGCCCATTCGCGCTTAGGCGCCGTGCAGTACCTCATTCACCTGCTGGGAGAGCACCACCCCGAGCACCGCCCCGTCGGCCTCCACCACCAGGTAGGCCGCATGCGGCTGTGCGAGCATCGCGTCAACCAGATCGTGTCCCTCCAGGTCCGCCGCGAGCAGCCCCACGGTTCCAATCGGTGAACTCACCGCACCTGCGGGTACACCGGCACCGCCGGAGGCCGCTGCCTCTTGCACAGCCCGCGGATTCGGGGCTGCTGCCAGCGCAACTTGCCCGCGCGGGCCGGGCTGCGGGGTGAGGATGAGCACGCGGTCCGGTCGTGGGCGCGCCACGATCTCGGCCACCGTCGTCTCGGGGCCGAGCACATCGGCCGGGGCAAGCAGGGACCGCACGCGCAGATGCTCTACCCGCTCCTCAACCTTCGAGCGGCTGAGCGCCTGGCTTGCCCCGCTCCAGAGCATCCCCGCGATCAGCACCGCCCACAGCAGGATCAGCAGATCCGAGGTGTCCATCTCCTGGCTTCGCCACATTCCGGAGAGCGGCCACAGCACCACCGCCACGGCGATGCCCCGCCCGATCCAGGCGGTGATGACGGTTCCGATGCGGCGGCGCGGGAGCACCGCGGCAAGCAGAGATTCCAGGGCGCGGCCGCCATCCATCGGCAGCCCCGGGAGCAGATTGAAAATCGCAAGGGCGAGGTTCAGGAAAGTTGCGTAGAGCAGGAAGACCAGCAGGGCGCGCTGGGTCGGGTCCGGGCTCTGCCCAATCTCCATCCCCTGCGGGGTGAAGGTGTTCGCTGCAGCCCAGGTGAGCCCTGCGAGCACAAGGTTCGTGGCCGGTCCCGCCAGGGAGACCAGCATGGAGGCAAGATGCGGCATACGCACCGCCTGATACTGCGTATGCCCGCCAAGCAGCGTCAGCGCGATGTGGTCCACCTCGGCTCCGAAGAGACGTGCGACCACGGCATGGGCGAGTTCGTGGAACAGCACCGAGAGCAGGATGAATACGGCGATCGCAGCGGCGAGGATCAGGTGGGCACCAGTGCTGGTTTCTGCACCGATATCGAGGGTGGGGTGGATCAGCGCCGCGAGCACGAGGGCGCCAATTACGGTGCCCAGGTGGATCTGGATCGGGGGTAGCCCGGGCAGGCGAAGCTGGGGTCCTGTCACCCGGGGCTCCTTCACTCGCGGTTCGTACTCGGTTGCCGTTCTCCCCGCATCGCGGTGGACCTCGGCCCTGCGAGGATAGCCGGTGCCTATGATGGCCCGATGAATCGTATCGCCGTGACCGCCTTCAGCGGCTGGAACGATGCCGGCGACGCCTCCACCGGCGTCATTTCTCACCTGCTGGAGGTGTGGCCCTCTCGTCGCGTGGGCGTCGTTGATTCCGAGGAGTACATCGACTTCCAGGTGAACCGTCCCGTGATCCGCACCGATGATGACGGGCGGCGCGTGATCGACTGGCCCGATACGGAGTTACGCCTGGTGGAGCCGCCGAGCGGCCCGCAGATCATCACGGTGGTCGGGCCGGAGCCCTCGCTGCGCTGGAAGAGCTACTGCGATGAGCTGGTGGATCTGCTGCAGGATCTGGGGGCGACGGAGATGATCAGCCTGGGCGCGCTGCTCGCGGATGTTCCGCATACGCGCCCGCTTCCGGTCTCGGATCGACGCGAGCTTCCGGCGGGGGACACGGTGCCCGGGGAGGATCTGTATGAGGGTCCGATCGGGGTGCCGACGGTGCTGGTGCGTTCCAGCGCCAGCATCGGCATGAGAACGCGCAGTCTGTGGGTGCAGGTGCCGCACTATGTCTCGCAGGGCCCGAATCCGAAGGCCACTCTCGCGCTGATCGAGCAGATGCAGCAGCATCTGGAGACGCCGATCCCGGTTGAGGATCTGATGGAAGCCGCAGCGGCCTGGGAGCGCGGGGTCGATGAACTCGCGCGTACCGATCAGGATGTTGCCGCGTATGTGCGGCGCCTGGAGCAGGCGAAGGATGCCACGGATCTTCCGGAAGCCACGGGCGATGCGATTGCGCAGCAGTTTGAGCAGTTCCTGCGGCGCCGGGATGATCGTTAGGGGCCGACGGGCCTGACCCCGACGGACTGTAGCGCCGGCAGCCCCTATCGCCGACGGCCCTTCTTGCCGACGCTCCTGAGCCCTGCCTCGCCTCGCATCCGCTGAGGAGTCAGCCGCCCATCCGCAGGAGACTCACACCCGCAGGTCCATCCCCAGCAGAGCATCCACGGCCGCAGGCACATCAGCCGGAGCATTCTCCGGCAGCGCCCCCGTCGGCCCCTCCCCGGAATCTGCGCCGTGCCCCGCCTCAGATGCGGCCTCCAGGCCCGCCCAGGCATCCAGGATCTCCAGCACCCGCGGGGTGTTGAGGTCATCGCGCAGGGCTGCACGCATCTGCTCGACCACCGCTGCATCAGCCCCGTCGGCCCCCTGATTCCCCGCGCCGCCCTGCGCAGCACGAGCCCGGTAGGCCTGCAGACGGATCGTGGCGCGTTCGAGTTCCTCGGCGGTCCACTCCCAATCGCTGCGGTAATGGTGCGCGAGCAGCACGAGTCGGATCGCCGCCGGGTCGGTTCCTTCCGCGACCAGGCGTGAAACAAAGACGAGATTGCCCAGGGACTTGCTCATCTTCGTTCCCTCATAGGCGACCATGCCGGCGTGGGCGTAGAGGGAGGCGAAGGGGCGCCCGAGGGCCACCGCATGGGCGGCGGAGAGGTCATGGTGGGGGAAGATCAGATCGCGTCCCCCGGCCTGCACATCGAAGGGCAAATCCAGGCCGTGCTCGGCGATGCAGACGCATTCGACGTGCCAGCCCGGTCGGCCCTGCCCGAGCTCTCCCGCATCCCAGGAGGGCTCCCCCTCGCGGCGCGCCCGCCACAGCAGGGGATCCAGGGGGTCGCGCTTGCCGGGGCGGTCCGGGTCCCCTCCGCGCTCAGCAAAAACCGCGAGCATCTCCTCCCGGTTCCAGCCCGAGACATCACCCAGCGCCCCGTCGGCGGCAAGGTCGAGATACCAGTCGCAGGCCTCCGCCTCGGCAGCGTCCGTGGCCGGGAGCGCATAGGCGCGGCCGCGCTCATGCAGCTGCTGCACGGTGCGGATGATCCCGTCCATCGCTTCGCTCACCGAGAGGTAGGTGTCGGGGGCGGCGATGCGCAGGGCTTCCATATCGCCCGCGAAAAGCTCCACCTGGGAGGCTGCGAGTTCTTTCCAGTCCACGCCATCGCGGTCGGCGCGTTCAAAGAGCGGATCGTCCACATCGGTGATGTTTTGGGCGACCTGCACCTGGTAGCCGGTATCGAGCAGGGCGCGGCGCATGAGGTCGGCGCTGTGGTACGTCATCGCGTGCCCCATATGCGTGGAGTCGTAGGGCGTGATTCCGCAGACGTAGAGGCGCGCTATGCCTTCGCGCAGTGGAACCAACGGTACCGGGCGGCCGGTGCGGGTGTCGTGCAGACGCAGCGGAAGACCGCTCGCGGGCAGGGGCGTGATCGATGGGGAGGTCCAGGTGCGCACGCTGGGATCCTACGCGCGCCCGTCTGAATGCGGGCCAGCAGTGCCGCCCGGGGTCTCAGGCCCCGGCTAGTGGATCGAGCACGCCGGTGCCGAGCAGGGCGAGAAGAAGAACGCCGGCGGCGATCCGGTAGATCACGAAGATCGCGTAGGAGCGATTCTGGATGAGCCGCATGAACCAGACGATGACCGCGTAGCCCAGGCCGAAGGAGACGAGGGTCGCGACGATGATGGCGGCCAGCGAGGGTTCACCGGCGGCGGCAGCCGCCTGCGCGCCCTCTGCGGTGAACAGCGGCGGCACATCCTTCGCAGCCTTGTACAGGCCGGAGGCGAAAACCGCGGGCACGGCGAGCAGGAAGGCGTAGCGGGCAGCGGCCTGGCGGCTGTACCCCATGAGCAGACCCGCGGTGATGGTGCCGCCGGAGCGGGACACGCCCGGGATCAAAGCGAGGGCCTGCGCGAAGCCGTAGAGGATGCCGTCGCGCACGGTGAGCTGATCGAGTTCCTTGCGGTGCGGGGCGATCCGGTCGGCCACACCGAGCAGAATGCCGAAGAGGATCAGCATGGTGGCGGTGATGTACAGGTTGCGCAGTGCGAAGTCGATCTGGTCCTCGAAGAGCAGGCCGAGCACACCGATCGGGATGGAGCCGATGATGACGAGCCAGCCCATGCGCACATCCGGATCAGAGTGCGGCACTTTGCCGGCGAGGGCTTTGAACCACTTGGTGATGATCCGGGTGATGTCTTTCCAGAAGTAGATCAGCACGGCGGTTTCAGTGCCGAGCTGGATGATCGCGGTGAAGGCGGCGCCCGGGTCCTGCCCGGGGTTCAGCATTTCTCCGACCACGCGCACATGCGCGCTGGAGGAGACGGGAAGGAACTCGGTGAGGGCCTGGACGATGCCGAGGATGATCGCGTCGAGGAAGCTCACGGGCGGCTCCTGGTGCTGCGGGCCCGACGGGCGGGCGGGGTGGACCGGGTTGAGGGGGCGCTGGGGGCGCCCTGGACACAGTACGCGGCGCCGGGCGATCTACCCGGCGCCGCGGCGCTGTTCGAGGTGAAGGTTACGTGCGGATCCCGTGGCGACGGCGGTAGGGGCCGTTCTCACGGGGCGCGATGAGTGGCGGTGAGTGGCGGTGGCGAGAGTCAGCGGCGACGCGGGGCGTCGTCGTCCTCGTCGTCCTCGTCCTCCCACTCCTCGTCGTCGTCCCACTCGTCGTCATCGTCGTCCTCGTCCCAGTCCTCGTCGTCGAGGTCATCGTCATCGAGGTCGTCGATGTCTTCCCAGTCGTCCTCGTCATCGTCCTCATCGTCATCGTCCCCGTCGAAGACCACGAAGGGGGTGGAGACGTCGAAGGAGTCAAAGAGGGCGTCGTCGTAAAGGTTGAAGGCGTCGGCAAGGCGCTCGGTGGCGGCGTCCAGATGGGGATCGTCGTCACCGCGTGAGGCGGCAACGGCCTCGTAGTGCCGCTCGAAGGCGGCGATCAGCGCGGCGAGGGCGGAGCGAGGATCCGTGTTCATGCTTGGACCGTACCGCGTCCCGGGCCAGAATGGACAGTCATCGGACCCGATCCGGTGTCGATTCGGCAACTCCGTTGCGGCGTACCGGACGCCACCGGGGTTCCGGATGTCGGGATCTTGCGTTCACCAGGTCTCTTACCGACGCTCATACCCAGGCTCATCCCCCGATGAGTTCCACGTTCAGGAGGTTCTTGTGCCCCACCCCCGCACCGCCCTCGAAGCCCGTATCGAGCATGTGGCGCATCCGCAGGGACGACGTGACCTGCCGGTGGAAAAGGGACGGCGCCTGGAGGACTACGAGTTCCAGATCATCACTGTGCCGCGCGGTTCCTCGATCGGGCAGGTGAGGGCGGAACTCACTGATCAGGCCGAGTATGGGCGGTGGGAGCATGCGCGCACCCGCCTGTTCATGGGCGGGGGTAAGAAGGTGTGGATGCGCCGACGGATCCAGCGGGTGCAGTCCACGCTCGGAGCTTTCGACTGAGTGCTGAGGCTCTGGCGCGCTAAGGATTGGTTTCGATGCGCGCGGGTGCGGCTTCCCTCCCCACTCCGGGTTATCCACAAGATCAGGCCGGTGGGTGACGTTCGACAGGCGGGCTGCTGAACTGGTCCGGTCATGAATACCGCTGTTCTCGCCGCCGCTCCCCCGCTGCTCCTCGGGGTGCTGCTGCTCGTTTATGTTCCGCAGGCTGCGATGCTTGCCTGGATCGATGCCTCCGCGCATCGCCTTCCGAATCGCCGCGTGGCAGTGCTGACCGGCACCACCCTTCTCGCCGTTCTTCTCTGCGCTCTGGTGCAGCCGGCACTGCTGCCCTCGCTGCGGGTGGCGCTAGTGCTCGCCGCGATCCTGGGCTTCAGTGCCATCCTGATCGCGCTTCTTGCCCCTGCGCTCTTGGGCATGGGGGACGCGAAAACCACACCCGTCGTGGTGCTCATGGCCTGCGCCCTCGGTGGTGAGGTCTTTATCGCGGGTGCGCTGGGGGCCATGGTTCTGGCCGCGGTGCTCGGGGTGGTTGTGCTGGCACGCACGGGACGGGCCGACGTTCGCATTCCGGCCGGGCCGATGCTCCTGGCCTGCCCCTGCCTGGGGCTGCTCGGGGCTCCGCTCATTGCTTCCGCGCTCGGCACGACGGGAGGCGGGTGAGGGCGGTGGTGAATCAGACGGCGCCGTCGTAGCCGAGTTGGCGCCAAGCCTCGTAGACCGCGATCGAGGCGGCATTGGCGAGATTCAGGGAGCGGCGTGCGGGCAGCATCGGGATCCGCAGCTGTTGGGTGATTCGCGGATGTGCCAGCGCAGATTCCGGAAGGCCCGTCGGCTCACAGCCGAACAGCAGCACATCGTCACGCTCGTACTGCACCGTCTCGAAGGTGGTCTGGGCGTGACCGGTAAAGGCGAAGACCCGGGACTGTGGGAGGGAGGCGAAAGCGGCATCCAGGTTCGGATGGATCCGCAGCTCGGCCAGATCGTGGTAGTCGAGCCCCGCACGTTTGAGCTTGGAATCTTCAAAGTCGAAACCGAGGGGTTCGACGAGGTGCAGCACAGCCCCGGTGACGGCGGCAAGGCGGATCGTATTGCCGGTGTTTCCGGCGATGCGGGGCTCATGAAAAACGATGTGGACCACGGGCGCGATTCTCCCACGTCACGGACAGCACCAGGATTACCCAGCCACCACGCTCTGTCCCACTCCGCTGACCTGCTCCACAAATCTCCGGGGAATCTCAGAACCCTACTCATCGTTCACTCAGTAAAGAAAGAGTAAACTCAGCATACGTCGCCGCAACGCGGCGAACCGCCTCAACCGGCGTGGCATGGAGGCCATGCCGGATGACGCAAGGAAGGACAGCGATGACCCTCGTGGGAACCAACACCTCTCACCAGCCCGCATCCATCACCCATGCCACAGCCGAGCATCACCTCGGCGCCGCATACCACCGCACCCAGATTGTGGCGCCGCAGTCGGCACACAATGCTGAGGCCACCAGCACCCTGCGACGATGCGCCGTTCTCGCGGCCCGAGCCCGCATGAACCTCCTCAGCCGTTCCCACCCTGAGGCCACCGCAGAGCTGTTGCAGACCCTGGAAGAGATTTCCGCATGGGATCCCGAGACCACCTCCCCGGATCCGAGGGTGGTGGCCGTGGCCCATGCCTCGCTCGAAGATCTGCAGACGCGCCTTCTGCGCACACCGCGGCCGGACCTCCTAGCCGCCACCGACGGCGCTCTCCACGTCACCGCGCATCTCCGGTCGCGTCCGGTGCGGATGCAGATCGCCTAAGCCCACCCCTGCAGCAGGCACTGTGGCCAGGATCGCATTGCAGATCAGGCTTCCTGAGCCACAGGGTGGCCTGCGTCCGTGCTAATCTCTTCGAGTCGCACAGGCGGCCACTCGTCCGGGTGGCGGAATTGGTAGACGCGCTAGCTTGAGGTGCTAGTGCCCGCTTTAGGGCGTGGGGGTTCAAGTCCCCCCTCGGACACCACGGTCTTCGGACCACCAACGAAGCCGGGCCACTCCCCAGGGAGTGGCCCGGCTTCGTTGTGTCGAGCCTGTGTCTCCGTCGGCAGCAGCAGACCCCTTCAGTTCGCGAGGTCGCAGCGCAGCAGAACCGCGCCGTAACCCGGCACCCGCAGCCGGCGCGTCCCCGGATCAACCTTCCGGCCATCCACGCTGATCTCGCGCACCGCCCCGGCACCCGGGATGTCCTTCGGGACCTCCAGACGGCGTGCGCCCCGTCGCGGATTCACGAGCACAACCGCCTGCTGGTCGGTCAGGCGACGCACATAGCAGTCCATGTCCTCCACGAGGTCCACAGCCTGCGGGGCCCGCACCATCGGATCCTGGTCGATCTGCACGAGGGCGTGCTCGCGCATCACCGCGATCGCGGGGTCGTCGTAGGAGCGCCCCCGCAGATCGCAGCCGATCATGAGCGGTGCGCCCAGCACGCACCACAGGAGCATGTGCGTGCGATCGGCTGTGGCGTTTGGCAGGTTCCCCACTTGCAGCATGTCCGGGTCGGGCACCCGCCCCGGTCCCATCACGCCGGCGTGTTTCACGGTGTCCCGGGCAATCGACAGCATGGACTCGGGGTCGCGGGTGATGTCCTGGGTGGTGCGCCAGGAGTGGCTAATCGGCGGCGCCCATTCCCACGGATCCTGGTCTCCGTATTCGCTGATGGAGAAGTGGATCTCGCGGTCGTGTTCGGCGATGAGTTCGCTCATGAGGGCGAAGGGGCCTTCATGGGCGCACAGGTCGGTGCCACATTCGGCGCGGCACCAGTCGTATTTCAGCAGGTCGATCTCCCAGTCCACGAGCTGGGCGAGGTCTTCGCGTTCACGGCCCCAGGAGCCGAGGTCGCGTTCGCGGTTCGGGCCGGAGCCGCGCACCGGCAGGCGGCCGGTGCGGGCGAGAGCCAGGACTGGCCGCGGGGGTTTGAGGGCGGCGCCGCCGCGGGTGATGAGCCCGTAGGCGTCCCAGTACTGCGCGCAGGTGCGGCGGCCCGGGGCGAGATACATGCCAAAGCGCAGACCTTTGAGGTGGATTTGCTCGCCGAGCGCTTTCATTCCGGAGGGGAAGCGGCGGGGGCAGGAGCGCAGTCGCCCGTCGGCATCACGGGTGGCGGCCTGCCAGCCGTCATCGACCACGACGGTGTCGTAGCCCGCATCGGCGAGGCCCAGGGAGATCAGGGCGTCGGCGTTGGCGAGCACTGCCTCTTCGTTCACCTCGTAGCAGCGGAAAGCGTTCCAGGAGTTCCAGCCCATGGCGGGGGTGCGTCGTGTGGAAAGCATCAGCGTGATCCTCTCACTGTCATGACGCTGAGCGCGCCAACGGCCGCGAGAACCGCGGCCGTGAGGTAGAGCCCGGCGTAGCCGCCGAGCATGCTCAGCGAGAAGGCGGCGACGACGGGCGCGAGCATATTGGGCACGCCGACGGCGAGGCTCATGAGGCCCATATCGCGGCCGCGGGTGGATGCGGAGGGCAGCACCTGGTTGATGAGGGCCTGATCCACGGCGGTGAAAATGCCCCATGCCAGGCCGAGGATCACGGCCGCGATGACCACCACCCAGAAGCTGTGGGCAAACATCATGAGCACGCAGGCGGCGCTCACGCCGAGGGCACCAACGGCGACATAGGGCCGACGGGTGCCGCTGCGGTCCGAGAGCCGTCCGGAGATGATCGAGGCGGCTACCGCGCAGGCGGCGTACACGCCGGTGAGGATCAGCACGCCGAGGTCGGGGTCGGCCATGCCGATGCGGTCGCGCAGGTAGTACAGCAGGTAGAAGAGGGCGACCGTATTGCCGAGGGTGGCGGCGAGGCGGGAGAGGGCCACTTTCATGAAGTCGCCGTAGCCTCCGCGGGCTGCAGCCTCCGTCGGCTCCTCCCCGTCGGCATCCTCTGCGACCACAGCGCTCCCGCCGGCAAAAGCCCCGCCCGCAAAAGCCCCGTCGGCTCCCGACCCCAGAGCGCCCTCCCCCGCCGCGGCGGGCTCAGCAACCTGCGGAGGTGGAGTGTCGAGCACCGGGGTTGCCCCGAAGCGCAGCAGGAAGGGCGCGATCCCCGCCAGCAGCAGCACCGCTGTCACCACATAGGCGGTAAGGATGGAGAGGGAGCTGGCCAGCAGCGTGCCGAGCACGAGCGCAAGCGTGTACGAGATGCCCATCACGCCGGAAACCACGCCGAACTGGCTGCGCGAGACCATATCGGCGGGCAGGGCAAGCGAGGCGTTCACGGCTGCGGCGATCGCCACCTGGAAGATCACCCACCCCACCAACAGCACAGCGAATCCGGGGGCGAGCCCGAGCCCGACCAGCGCGACGGCCGAGGCAATCGAACCGCCCACGATCCAGGGGCTGCGTCGGCCGAAACGGCTGCGGGTGCGGTCCGACAGCACACCCCACAGAGGCGTGACCAGCAGCGAGAAGAGCCCGCCGACCGCCATAATCAGCGCAAACAGTTGCTCTTTGCGTTCGGGTTCCCAGTTGTAGACCTGGTTGCCGATGAGCAGCTGCGAGGGGCCGGCCCAGGAGACGTTCACCGCGAGGTAGAGCAGACCGAAGGTGAGGATCCAGGCGGTGCTGACCCGGGGGCGGCCGTCCTCAAGGCTCGGCGCGCTCATCCGCACCTCCACTTCGGGACCTCACCCGGGGTGTCCACGCTGCTCGGACCCGGCGAGGCGGGCAAGCCGGGGGCTTCATTCACCGGATCGGTGTCGCCTGCCTGCCGGTAGCTTTCCGCTCCGGCGTAGCGAATGATCGTTTCGCGCTCGAGGGCGCCGGCCGCGATGATCTCGGCGAGGAAACGCCCCGAGGGTTTGACCGTGCGGGTTTTCGTTTCGCGGTCCAGGTGCACGATCCCGAAGCGGGGAATCATCCCCTCGGACCACTCCCAGTTGTCCACGAAACACCAGTGGTAGTACCGCTCGATCGGCACATCGGAGTCGAGGATCGCGGCGAGATGATCGGCGATGAAGCGAGAGCGGGCGCGCTCCACGAGGCGCTCACTGCCGTTATCGCAGATCCCGTTCTCGGTAATCCACACCGGAACATTGAAGCGTTCATGCAATTCCCGGGCGCAGTCCACGAGGCCCTGCGGGTACACCTCCCAGCCCAGGTCGTTAACGGGAACGTCCGGGAAGGTGCCGTCGGTGGGGCCGGTGACGGCGGTGCGCGAGTAGTAGTTCAGTCCCGCCACATCGAGGTAGGTGCCGGGGCCGACGGGGCTGCGGCCAAGCAGCGGATGGAAGCGGCCGGAGCCGAAAGCGTCCGCGACGACGTCCTGGAAGGCGGCCCGGTCGAAGGCCGTAAAGGCGCGATGCAGGGGGTTCCACGAGGTGCGCGGTGCGAAGACTCGCATGTGGTGGGCGAAGGTGACGGTGGCATTCGGGTCGATCTCATGGATCAGCTCGTAGGCGCGCAGATGGCAGATCGCCATGGTGCGCAGCACCTCGCGCACATCGCGCATGCTGCGATTGCCGGGAGGGGCTTCGCGGAAAAGATGCGCCTGGGTGGCGTACACATTGGGTTCGTTGAGGGTCACCCAGGCGGGCACCAGATCGTGCAGCGCCTGGACCACTTCGCGGGTGAAGCGCAGGTAGGCCTCGATGGTGGCGGGGTTGGTGAACTGGCCCTTTTCCTGCAGCCAGCGGGGCTGGGAGAAGTGGTGCAGGGTCACGAGGGGTTCGATCCCGCGGTCGACGAGATCCCCGATCTCTTCGCGGTAGCGATCGAGCACCGCGTGGTCGAAACGCCCGGGTTCCGGTTCGATCCGTGCCCATTCGAGGCCCAGACGGGAGATCTGCAGGCCGAGGTCCTGCATGAGGGCGTTGTCTTCGCGCCAGCGGTTCCAGTGGTCGGTACTATCGGCGGGGCTGGACGCGTCGGCGACATTGCCGGGGGTGGCTGCCCAGTCGTGCCAGTTGGTGGGCAGCTGGCCGCTTTCGATTTGGGTGGCGGCGGTGGCGGTGCCGATGCGCAGGGATCCCAGGGCGCGGCTGCGGGGCGCCAGCAGGGTCTTGAAGGAGGTCATGGGAGCATTCTGGCCGATGCGGGCGCGCTGGCGGGTAGCAGGAAGCGCGTGGGCGCGTGTTTTTTCGGCCGACGGGTGGGCTCCCACTCAGGGCCGACGGGTGGACGCCTTCTCCGGATCGATGGGCCAGTGCCCTCTCAGGGCCGACGGGCCAGTTCCTGCAGTGCCGCCTCGCGCATTGCATCCAGCGGGGCCGGCCTCCGCCCCACCATCGCCTCGAGCTGCTTCTCCGCCTGGTGCAGCAGCATCTCCAGGCCACTGACCACCACTCCCCCGCGGCTCTGCACGAGCCCCGCGATCGGCGCAGGCCAGGGCTGGTAGAGCACATCGAGCAGCGTTCCCGGTACAGGGATCGACTCGCGCTGCTGCCATGCCTCGGCCACCGCCTGTGCCCCGGCGATGGCAAGGGCGCTCACCACGAGGTCGGCGTCGAGCACCTCATGGCTTTGCGGGAAATCGACCACGGTGCTGCTCATGCCCAGATCGGCGGCGAGCTTTTGCACGGCAGCGAGCTTTGCCGGGGTGCGGGCGCTGAGCAGAAGCTCGGTCACGCCCAGATCGGCGAGGGCCAGCACGGCACAGGCGGCGGTTGCTCCGGAGCCGAGGATGCCACCGCGGTGGCCCGTCGTCGGCCCCGATACCGAATCCCGCCCACTCCCCTGCGCCGCGAGAGCAGCGGCGAGGGCGGCACGGATGCCGTACACATCGTGGTTTTCGGCCCGCCAGCTCCCATCGGGCAGACGCAGCAGAGTGTTCGCCACGCCCAGGCGTGCGGTGGTCTCATCGCACTCCGACGCGATCGCGGCCGCCTCGGGCTTACCCGGCATCGTCACGCTCAACCCATCCAGGGCGCGGCCCGGGCCGCCCTCAAGGAACGCGGCGAGGTCTCCCTCGTGCACCTCGAAGCGGCCGTAGCGCGCATCGGTGATGCCGAACTCGCGGTAGGCGGTGGTGTGCAGCAGCGGAGAGAGCGAATGCTCAATCGGGCTGCCCACCACCGCGAACTCGCGCATCAGCCGTCCTTACCGGCGTTCTTCCGCCACTCCTGCACATTCTTCTGGTGCTCTTCGTAGGTGGCGGCGAACTTCGTTTCACCGGTCTTCTGGTCCACGCTCACGAAGTACAGCCAGTTACCATCGGCAGGTTTCAGGGCGGCGTCGATGCCCTTCGCACCCGGGTTACCGATCGGGCCCGGGGGCAGGCCCGGCTTCTTGTAGGTGTTGTAGGGGTTGTTCTTGGCGCGGTCGGCATCGCTTGTGCCCACCTTGCCGTCCTTGCCGGTGAAGTAGTGGATCGTCGAATCGAACTGCAGCGGCATCGGGCGGCCACCGTCGGTGCCCTTCCCCTCCAGGCGGTTCTCGATCACCCGCGCCACCTTCGGGTAGTCCTCGGCGCGGTTCACCTCGTTCTCCACCAGGGAGGCGACGGTCAGCACGCGATGCTGATCCTTCGGATCCACGCCGCGCTTCTTCAGTTCCTCCTGCATGCGCTTCGTCATCATTTCGAGGATGTCCTTGGCTTTGGCATCCTCGGGAATGTCGTAGCGGCCGGGCCACAGGTAGCCCTCCAGGGTGCCGGCGGGATTCTTCGGCACGCCGAGTGCGGTGTAGTCCTTGGCGGCAGCTTCGAAGTCCTTCACCGGAATGCCGGTGGCTTTGGAGATCCGCTGATAGATCACGGAAGCCCGCACACCCTCGGGGATGATCACGCGGTGCCCGGCAAGGCTCGAGGGATCCAGCAGCATCTCCAGGGCATCCGAGGAGTTCATCTGCTTCTTGAGCCGGTACACGCCGGGCTCGATTCCACTGGCCTCCGGGGTGTTGGAGAACACCGTGACGAAAGGCGATTTCGTCTTGATAACGCCCTGGTCCACGAGCTTTTCGGCGATCTTGGTGCCGGTATCTCCCTGTTCGACGGAGATCAGCGCTTCACCGCTTCCGGGGCCGGGGTAGTCGGTGTCCTCGGTGGTCAGGCTCACGTTGTCGGTGATCCACTGGTAGCCGTAGATGCCGCCACCCACGAGGGCGCCGAGCACCACGAGCACAAGGAGCGCGGGCAGCAGAGTGGT
>JAEWEZ010000120.1 GCA_023389045.1 Actinomycetes bacterium | reverse complement strand
ATGATGCACCCTTCGCATCATCGGCCCGCTTCTGTGATCAGCGGTTGCGTTGCCATGAGAGCAACCCACGCCGCATCACGGAATAGGTGTCACTCGTCGCTCTTCTTGCAGAACCAGGGATGGCCCGGCATCACAACGGTGCAGAAGAAAGTCTCGTCATTGTCCGCCGCTCCACCGGTTGCAGCCACAGAGGGAGCGGCAACGGCGGAAGCGGGCGCCATCAGAGCGAGAGCCGCAGTAGCCAGAACAACCCGACGCAGAGCGCGGCGGGGACGGAGCGAATGAGCAGTGTTCATGTCGACCTGCCTTGGATCCGAAACGGGGCCGATACATCCTGTTCGGAGGGGGAACGAACAGGTGGGGCGAGTGCCGTCGTGAGCATCGACCGGACCCGGTGATGTTCCGTGTCGCCCGTCCATCTATGGACATGTCACGGCCCGGAGCCCAAAGGCACACTACCCTGAGCCCGTGACTGAGACAACACACTGTTCGCCAGATGGTCGCCCCGGGGCGGCCGTCTTACGTGTGCCCGCTTGGCGACATGCGCTGAAACCGCGAAGCCTTCTCCATGCTCTGAACAACCCCTGGCTGGTCCCCTCCGTGCTGTTCACCATGACCATGCTCGCGCTCACCCTCCCGTCAACGCTGTCAGAGCCAAGCCTGAACGCCACGGCGGTCATCCTTCTCTCGGTTGCCGCCGGCTTGAGCCTTATCAAACCCGTCGGCGCCGGAATCGTGACCGGCTTTGCGCTCATGCTGCCGCTGCTGTCCGACTCCACTTTCCTTGGTGGCGCAGCCTTTGCATCTCCCCTGTCCATTGCAGGATGCACAGCCCGCGGAAAGTTGCGCGCCGCCATCATCCTGGGCTTCTGGCACATCGTGGTCCTTCTCGGAGCAACCGTCGGTGATCACCAGATGGGCATTAGCAGACGCGCCATCACCGACACTGTGGCCTGGCTAGCACTCCTCCTCATCGCCGGTGCGGTTGGCGCCTGGATCCGGCACCTCATCGGCCGCATCGCCGCCGAACGAACCCAGCGTGTCCTCGACCTTGCCGAGCAGCGTCGGATCCTGGCCCGCGAACTGCACGACACCGCCGTACGTGCCACCACCGAGGTTGTCCTCTTCGCGGAAAACGCGGCGCATCGCCCCGGCGTCGACCCCGGCTCGGCGCAGGAGTTCGCCCGCATCTCCCGCACCGCGCGCATGACAACCGACGAACTGCGTCGCCTCATGACCGCGCTGCGGGACACCGAGCAGTCACACGAGGACCTCGACCCCGCTCCCCTCCTGGTCGCTACCTGGCAGGACGTCCTGGATAACGCGCGTGACCGCCTCATCTCCGATGGTTTCGACGTGCGGGTGAGCAGCGAGGGCGACGTTCCCGTTCCACCCCAGATCCTGCACATCCTCAGCCGCTGCCTCGACGAAGTGCGCGCCAATGTGGTGCGCCACGGCGACCGCGAAACCCCCGTCGCGATCATGTCCCAGATTGCCGGCGGAGAAACGCTCGGCGAAGTCTCCGTCGATCTTGTCGTTCTCAATGGCGTTTCCGAGCAGCCCCACCTGGCTGACCTGCGCGGCGGTGCCGGCCTCGATGGCGTGCGTGAACGACTCGCCCCTCTGCATGGCACCCTTGAAACCGACCGAGATGGTTCCATGTTCCTCACACACATCTCTGTTCCCACCCAGTCCCCCAGCCCCACGGAGGCACGATGAGCACCCCGGTGATGATCTGCGACGACGATCCCATCGTTCGTGAAGCCCTGGCCGCATACATTGACCGGGAACCAAGCCTGCACGTGGCAGGCACCGTCGAAACCGCTGAGGACTGCCTGCAGACCATTGACCGCGTCAACCCCGACGTGGTGCTGATGGATCTGGCGCTCCCGGGCATCGACGGCATCGAGGCGACCCGTGCGATCCGCACCCGCCGCCCCTCCACCACCGTGCTGGTGCTGACCACCTTTAGCACCGATGAGCAGGTCAAGGCCGCTATCGGTGCCGGTGCTGCGGGTTTCCTCCTCAAATCCACCACGGCAGCCGCCCTGGTCGCGGCGGTGCGAGCTGCCGCCGTGGGCGCGGGCACCGTCATCACCCCGGAGCTTGCGGCGCATCTCGCGATCGCGGCTATGAGCCCAACGGAAGCGGAAGACGCAGCACCCTCGCCCGAGGAAGCAGCCGATGCCCTGGGGCTGACTGACCGTGAGGCTGAAGTGCTCGAGCTGCTGTGTGCGGCTGAATCCAATGCCGGTATTGCCAAGGCACTGACGCTGTCGGAGTCCACGGTGAAGTCGCACGTCTCCTCGCTGATGACCAAGCTTGGATGCACCTCGCGCCTGCAGATCGCAGTCCGCGCCTTTGAGCGTGGGCTGGTGCGGCCGCCGCGCCCGTCGGCCTGAGCCGACAGCACCTCCCCGCTATACCTCCCGTTAAAAGGGCCGCCTCCGGGCGGCCCTTTTTCTGTGCCCAGACCTTTCGGAAACGACATGGGAAAGCGCGACCGACAGAGCCGCGAGCACAGATTCAGACATTCGGGATTTTTCTTCCCGGCACTTCTGTCAGACATGACTGCGGCGCCCCCACCTGCAAGAACATTGCGAAACTCCAAAAGTTCCGCTGGGTATCCCCTCGGTATCCGTGAGTACCGGGCAAGCGGCACCAAAGGACCAAAGGCCCGACCGAAGTCGGCACTTGCGCAGGTGATGCAGACCTCATGTGACCGCCTACGGTTATGGACACCTCGTGAACGCGAGGTGTCCCTGTTCCCCCACCGTGAGGACGATCCGATGAAGATCACCCGCATCATGACCGCCGGCTCCGCTGTTGCAGCCGCCGCCCTGGCACTGTCTGTTGCCCCCGCCATGGCCGACCCCGCGGTCGATGAGCACAAGGACGTGACGCCGATGTCCGTCCAGCAGGAGTTCTCCGACAAGGAGATCGCCATCATGGCGAAGAGCTCGGGCCGCACCATCTCCGAGCAGAAGAACCACCTGCAGGAGCAGGAGACCCAGAACAACGCTTACGCCAAGCTGTTCAGCAAGGGCCACAACTTCGATGGCGCTTACTTCGACGAGAACAACAACCTCGTGCTGAACGCGAAGCCCGGCTCGAAGGCCGCCAAGGCTGCTGAGGCCGCCGGCCTCAAGGTTGCCTCCCCCACCTTCGGCGAGGACCGCCTGACCGAGATCACCGACTCCCTCGGTGACGCCCTGGCCTCCAACGGCTCGGTTGCCTCGGTGGTGCCCGACATCAAGGCGGACACGGTCGTGATTACCGTGACGAACGCCAAGGGCGAGAAGGCCGCCAAGAAGGCTGCCGCCAAGTTCGGTGAGGCCGTGACCATCCAGCGCGGCGAAGCCAACACCATGCAGAAGAACGTCAAGGGTGGCGACAAGATGATGCTCGGCGGTGGCTACTGCTCCGCTGGCTTCCCCGCCAATGACGGCTCCAAGAACTACATGGTCTGGGCCGGCCACTGCCTCGACGGCATCGACCGCGTGACCGACGAGGGCGGCTCCCTGGTGGGCACCGCTGCGGACACCAAGTTCAAGTCCTACAGCGGCCGCATCTCCTACGACATGGGCATCGTGGCCCTGGCTGATGGCGTGACCCTCGACGGCACCATCAACCAGTACAACGCTCGCGGCGCTCACCTGGACGCCACCAAGGGCGCCTGGAAGGCTCCGATCGGCACCGACACCTGCAAGTCCGGTGCCACCTCCGGCATCACCTGTGGCCAGGTGACCGGCTACGGCGCTTCGGTGACCTACTCCGACCATCAGGGCCGCGTGCAGGCTCGCGTGGAGAACCTGGGCACCGCTTCGATCTGCACCGCTTCCGGTGACTCCGGTGGCGCCTACGTCTCCGGCGGCTACGCCGTGGGCATGACCTCCGGTGGCCCCTCCAACCAGCAGTGTGGCTTCAACGGCGGCTACGTGGACGGCACCTCCTACTTCCAGCCGGTGACCGACGCCCTGGAGACCTACAACCTGGAGTACGGCAACATCTCCTCCGGCGGTGGTGACAACGGCGGCGGCGACGACTACTACCGGTGGTGGTGATCAACCGCTGACCCGCATCTCGCCCCAGCGGTGAGATGACAAACCCGGGCCAGGGAGCTCCCCCTCCCCCTGCTCTCGGCCCGAGCCCACGCGGCGCCCCTGCATCCGAATCACCGGGTGTGGGGGCGCCGTTATGCGTGCCCCCTTACTGACCGCTACGCAGCCCATCGATATGCACGCAGAACCGCGGTGGCGTCAACCTCTCGCGTCGACGAAGAGCCCATTGGCGTGTAGGCGCAGTTCCCTGGAGGAGATTTCTCCGGCCGCAAGCGTCTGCCTCGAGCAGATAAAACACGAGGCACCTTCACCTGAGCGGGTGAAGGAGCCTCGTGGGTTTTGGATGTTCAGTGACCCATTTGGATACATGGGGCTGGGTGGGTGCAGTTGGCGGGGTGGTGGGTGCAAAACTCGGGAGGGTGGGTGTGAGCCGCCCCCTTGGTTCGGTCTGGGCGTTCTGTGGGTCGTTGGTTTCCGTTTGATGGGTGCACTGCTGAGCGTACTTGGCTGGGGTTAGGTGTTGCGGGTCATGATGTTGTAGTCACCGGGGTGGGGATGAAGGAACGGGTCCCTGACCGGCACGATGGGTGGTGCTGAAGCCATTCATCTGCTGGGAAGAGACCCGTTCCATGACCCACGCTAACGCCCCGCTGACCGTGCTCGGAAGACAGCGCGCTGTCGCGCAGGTGATCGAGCGTGGTCGGCCGATCGCGCACGTCGCCGCGGAGTTCCACATCGCCCGCT
>JAEWEZ010000103.1 GCA_023389045.1 Actinomycetes bacterium | reverse complement strand
GATGTGCTCCGTGAGACGCTGCGCCGCCACCGCGGCCACCGCGCGGCTGATGGAGCCCTGGCCCTCGCCCAGCATGTTCTGGCCGGCCCCGGCCTGAACCTCGCCACCCTGGATGTGCGCGAGCACGCGGAGAAGCATCACGAGGTGCTCGCCCGTCTGGTCGACCGGCTGGGGGAGATCCCGCAGCCGTATGCCGAACTGGATCGGGAGGCGCGCACCCGTCTGCTGTCGGCGGAACTCGCATCCCGTCGGCCCCTCGCGGGCAGCGCCGTGATTGAGGATGAGAACGTTCTGGATGACGCGACCCGCACCACTTTCGAGGTGTTCCGGGAGATCCGCGAGGCGCACCGCACCTACGGGCGCAACGTGATCGAGACCTACATCGTGTCGATGACCCGCGGCGCCGACGACATCCTCGCGGTGGCGCTGCTTGCGCGGGAGGCTGGTCTGCTCGATCTCGCCTCGGAGGAAAAACGCGCCGACATCGGATTCGTGCCGCTGCTGGAAACCGTCGAAGAACTGCGGCGCAGCGGCGACATCCTCGATGAACTGCTCTCGGACCCCTCCTACCGTGAGATCGTGCGTCTGCGCGGCAACCGCCACGAGGTGATGCTCGGTTACTCCGATTCCAATAAGGAATCCGGTGTGATCACGAGCCAGTGGGAGATTCACCAGGCTCAGCGGCGACTGCGCGATGTGGCAGCCCGCCACGGGGTGACGCTGCGTCTCTTCCACGGCCGCGGCGGCTCGGTGGGACGCGGCGGCGGCCCCACCTACGATGCGATCCTCGCGCAGCCTTACGGGGTGCTCGAGGGCTCGATCAAGTTCACCGAACAGGGTGAGGTCATCTCCGATAAGTACATGCTCCCCACCCTCGCGCGGGAGAACCTGGATCTCTCCCTCGCTGCGGTGCTGGAGGGCTCGGCCCTGCATACGGCGCCGCGCACCACCCCGGAGCAGCTGGAACGTTTTGGACAGGTCATGCAGACCGTGTCCGACGGGGCATTCGCCCGGTATCGCACCCTCGCCGATGACCCGGATCTGCCGGAGTATTTCGTGACCTCCACTCCGGTGGAGCAGCTGGGCGCTCTCAACATCGGGTCGCGTCCCTCGAAGCGCACGACGAGTGAGAAGGGGCTCGACGGGCTCCGGGCGATCCCGTGGGTCTTCGGCTGGACGCAGTCCCGACAGATCGTGCCGGGCTGGTTTGGCGCGGGCTCCGGACTGAAGGCTGCTCGCGAGGCCGGCCTGGAAGCGGATCTGCACGACATGCTGCAGAACTGGCACTTCTTCCGCACGGTGATCTCGAACGTGGAAATGACGCTCGCGAAGACCGATATGCAGATTGCCGCGCACTATGTGCATTCGCTGGTGCCGGAGCGGCTGTGGCCGCTGTTTGAGCGGATCCGCGCGGAGTACGAGCTGACGGTGGCCGAGGTGGAGCGCCTCACGGGCGTGCTCTCGCTGCTGGACGGGCAGCCGGTGCTCAAGCGCACCCTGGCGGTACGCGACCGCTACCTCGACCCAATCTCCTACATGCAGGTGGCCATGCTGCAGCGGGCCCGGGCCGCGGATGCGGCG
The DNA here is from genome assembly GCA_023389045.1 of Actinomycetes bacterium. Lineage (GTDB taxonomy): Bacteria > Actinomycetota > Actinomycetes > Actinomycetales > Dermabacteraceae > Brachybacterium. Next base: position 16,533 of record JAEWEZ010000103.1, on the reverse strand, counting down.
GGGGAGCAGCCGGATCCGATGCTGCAGCGGGCGTTGCTGACCACGATCAACGGCATCGCGGCGGGGCTGAAGAACACGGGCTGATCTGCGCTGAGGGCTGGCGGCGCAGGCGCCCACCCCGTCGGGTCACCACCTCGGGACGCCCGTTCCTCGCCCCCGCACCACAACGGCCCCGCCCGAATCCACCGGGCGGGGCCGTTGTTGCGAGCAACGCGGCGGAGGCTGTCACCCGGCGGCAGCGGTGCCGTGCACGGCAAACTCGTCGATCCGGCGCAGCTCCTCGTCGCTCAGCTCCAGATGCTCGAGGGTCTCAATGTTCTGCTCGAGCTGGTGCACCGTCGAGGCGCCGACGAGGGCGGTGGTCACCTGGCGGTGGCGCAGCGCCCAGGCGAGAGCCAGCTGGGCCAGGGACTGCCCGCGGTGCTGGGCGATCTCGGTCAGCCCACGCACACGGCTCTGGTAGTCGGCATCTTCCACCTGCTTCACGGTGAGCGAGCCCGAGGGCCCGGCGGCCCGCGAGGACTGCGGCACCCCGGACATGTACCGGTTCGTCAGCAGGCCCTGCTGCAGCGGGGAGAAGGCCGCGATGCCCATCCCGAGGGTCGAGACGGTGCTGAGCAGTTCCGACTCGATATGCCGGTTGAACATCGAGTAGGAGGGTTGGTGCAGCGTGAGCGGAACCCCGAGGGAGGCAAGGATCCGATGCGCGCGGCGGGTGTTCTCCGGGGAGTAGTTCGAGATGCCCACGTACAGCGCCTTGCCGCTGGTCACAGCGGTGGCCAGCGCCCCCATCGACTCTTCAAGGGGAGTCTCGGGGTCTTCGCAGTGGTGGTAGAACACGTCCACGTAGTCCACGCCGAGGCGCGTCAGGGACTGGTCGAGAGAGGCCAACATGTGTTTGCGGGAGCCGCCGCGGCCGTAGGGGCCGTCCCACATGTCGAATCCGGCCTTGGTGGAGATGATGATTTCGTCGCGCAGGGAAGCGAAGTCGCTGCGCAGGATGTCTCCGAAGTTTTCTTCGGCACGGCCGGGCGGGGGACCGTAGTTGTTGGCGAGGTCAAAGTGCGTCACGCCGAGGTCGAAGGCGCGGCGGATGATCTCGCGCATGACATCCGGGTCGCGGTGCTCGCCGAAGTTCTGCCACATTCCCAGCGAGATCGTCGGGAGGAGCAGGCCCGAGCTGCCGGCGCGCCGGTAGGGCATGCGATCGTTTCGGTACGCAGCGGGGGTGTAGGCGTCGTTGCTCATGTGCCCAGTCTACTGTGGCGCAGGTCGCATCGGGAGGGACTCTGTGCTGGTCAGGCGCGTGCCGCCGTGCGCGCACGACGGGCTCATTCCCCCTGGTCACATGGGCTGCAACGGCGCCGCGTGAGACCAAGGCGCCGTCGGCCCCGATCCTTCCGGGACCCCACGCCAGCCCCGACCTAGCGCAGCACCCCTCGCGCCGTCAGCTGGCGCAGCAGACCGTGCCCGTCGGGGGCACGCACCTCGCGGGGAGATCCGCTCGGGGCGGGGGAGGGGGCAGCGGGCTTGGGGGAGCGCAGGGGCCGACGGGAGCCGTGCGCGAGGATCTGTTCGGGTTCGGTGAGCTGCCGGATAGCGATTGCGGTCACCGCATCGGGGTGCTCCTGTGCGAAGTCGCCGTAAATATCCGGGTCGTGCTGCCCGTCGTCCCCGATGAGAATCCAGCGCACCTGCGGGAAGGCTCGTCGGAGCTGTTCGAGGGAACGATGTTTATGTTCAGGCCCGGAGCGGAAGAAACCGGTGTTCGTAGGCCCCCAGTCGGTCAGCAGGAGGGGGCCGCGGGGGTAGCCGTTCTTGTAGAGGAAGCGGGAGAGCACGGGGAACACATTCCACGCCCCCGTCGAGAGATACACGAAGGGCGCATTGGGGTATGCACGGGCGATCCGCTGATACAGCATCGGCATGCCCGGCACGATCTGCCGGGAGGACTGGTGCACCACGAAGGCATTCCAGGCCGCCAGCAGGGGGCGCGGAAGCCAGGTGATCATCACGGTGTCGTCGATGTCGCTGACCACGCCGATGGTGGTGGCGGGATCGAATACATCCACATCGGCGGTGACTTCGTTATCCGGTGCGGTCCACAGGCGCGCCGCATGACGCCCGGGAGGAAGGTCCACCGGGATCGTGACATCGACGATCCCCGCGCGGTCTGCCCGGGTACTCACCTCGGTATCGCCAATGGCAATGTGCACGGTGCGGTGCGGCGCCACCTGCCCGGCAAAGTTTCGCCAGCCGCGCACCGCCATCGAGCGCATATCGTGCACCGGCTGATCGTGGAAATCCGCCGGGGTTCCGGGGGAGGCGTACAGCACCTTGGCAAGCACCCGCACACCGTCGGGAGTGCCGTAGCCGTGGAAGGGCTGCAGGCGCAGGTCCCAGCCGAGGCGACGCAGCAATGCCCCGACCCTGTCGTTCTTGACGTTCTCCACGCGGGCCGCCCAGTGGGGGCGACCGGTGGAGTCCGAGGTGTGACGACGAGGCAAGGGCACTGCAGGGCTCATGGGTAAATGCGCGCGGGGGAGAAATCGGTGACGGGCTCAGACCCCGCGGGAGAGCTTGTGCCAGGCGCCCTCGGGGTCGTCCTCATCCACTTCCCAGCGCTCGCCGGTGTCTTTGAAGCCGAGCGACTCATACACCGAGTAGGCCGTTTCGTTGCGGGGGGAGACGAACAGGGTGACGGTGTCAGCCCCGTCTTCCTTGGCCCAGCCGAGGACGGCCTCGGCAAGTTTGTGGGAGAGGCCGGTGCCGCGGTGCGCGGGGGTCACCCACATGCCCTGCAGCTCGCGTTCATTCTCGGCACCGTCGAGTTCACGACGGGAAGCGACCACACCAATCGGGGTTCCATTCTCCACGGCGAGGAACCAGGCGATTTTGCGCACGCGCTCCTGCCACTGGGAGTCCTCGTAGGTGGATTCCTTCTCCCAGCTATTGCCGAAGGCGCTGGGGTCGCTGCTCAGGGAGCGAAGGCGGATTTCTCGCACGAGGGACCAGTCTTCGTCTCGGGCGCGGATGATGTCGGCCATGGCTGCCTCCTGTGCCGGTGCGGTCGATCTCGGATCGTCGGGCGTGACGGGGATCTCCCCCTGCGCGCCCATCATACGGCGCTTCGGGAGGGGGCAGGACACGGCTCGTCTCCTGACACAATGGGACGGTGCGATGCCTGCATGTTCTCACCGTCTGCACCGGGAATGTCTGCCGTTCTCCGGCTGCTGCCGTTGTGCTGCGCGAGGCTGTTGCCCAGGCAGGGCTTTCGGATCGGATCGAGGTCTCTTCGGCCGGGACGAGTTGGGAAGCCGAAGGCATGCCCATGGATCCGCGCACGGAACTGGCTCTCGAACGCGCCGGCTATGCACGCCCCTTCGAGCACACGGCGCGAGCCCTGCATCTGAATGAGCTGTGCCGCTGGGATCTTGCGCTGGTGATGACGGCCCCGCAGAAGCAGACTCTGCTGCGCATGATCGACCAAATGCCACCGGGGATGACGGCGCCGGACGTTCTGCTGTGGGGCAGTTTTGATCCGAAGCAGCCGGTCAATGCCGAGGATATTGATCTTGAGGTGCCGGACCCCTGGTATCGGGGGCAGAAGGCTTTCGACCGGACCGTGACGCGGATGCAGCGGGCTGTTCCCTCGATGATTCTTCACCTGCGCGGGCGTCTGGAACGCATGGAGCGGGAGGGGTCCGACGAGGACCCGAGCGCGGAAGAAGCCAGGCTGGACTGAAACGCCGACACCTCCGGGGCCCAGTAGCTGCCCAGTAGCTCAAGGCTCGGGCGGTGCGCTGTGGCTCAGTCGCGCAAGGAATCGCGTCGGTGGGTGCCACCTCGACGTGCGGGCCGCTTGGGCTGCTCGTCGGTATCGATCACCTCGACGTGCTGCGGGGTGGAACGGCGGGAACGCCATGTGGCTGCCACGAACGCAGCAGCGGTGAGGAAACCGATTCCGAGAGCTCCAATGAGTACTTGACGCATCTGCCCGAAGCCGCCTTCGCCGCCCTGTGCGATCGTGCTGAGAAGTTTCACCACGGGGGTGTCATCGGGTTCATGCGAGGGCATGGCCATGGGGCGCGCCGGGGGTGGAGACGTGGGAGTAGCCGGTGCGGGGGCGCCTTCAGACTGCGAGGCCGAGGGCGATGAGGTGGTCTTGCGCGTGCTCTGGGTTCGAGAGGAGCTCTCACTGCGCTGAGACGAGGTACGCCGCTCCGAACGCTGCCCAGAATCGGGTTCGGCGCCGCGAGAATCATTGGTGCCGCTTGCGTTCTCCCCGTTCTGCTCCGAGCTTTCTTCTCCGGAACCGCTACCCGGGCTCACCGTGGGGGATGGGATCTTCGTCGGTCCCGACGGGGTGGGGTTCGGGGTGCTCGGCGTGCCGCTCGGTTTTTCGCTCGGCGTGCTCGGGCTGCTGGAGGGTTTGTCCGACGGGGTGGTGCTCGGCTCCTCGGTGGGGGTGCCACTTTCATCGTCCCCCGGGCCGTCGACGGGCGTGGCCGGATACCCGATGCTCGGGCTTTCGATCGGGGTGATTGACGGGTCGGGATCCATCGGCGCCTCTGCGGGAGCTACAGGCGCGGCAGGCGCGGGGGATGAGGGGAAAGCGGTGGCAGCAGAACCAAGGAACAGCGCAGATCCCAGCGCGAGCGCAGCGGCGCTCGCAGTCACCAGGATCCGCTGTCCCTGCATGCGCCTCCCCTTCATTCCCATCGTGTGCACTGTGTTGGTCATGCTGCGCGGGTCACCGCACCATGCGTGTGCAGTGATGTGCGCCTCACGGCGCCGTACACCTTACCGTGTTCATCGGCCATGCCAACCCTCCGGGCTTTGGCAAGGGCTTTACCCTCAGGTAGCCGGTTTTTTCCATCGTGAGCGTCTGCGGGGGCTCATGCAAGATTCTTGTGCAGGGGGCCACGTTGAGAAAAACTGTGCCCCCTGCACCGCTCTTAGTCGGCCAGCACGTCGTCCACGAGAGATATGGCTGCGTCCTGCACCTGGGCGAGATGTTCGTCGCCGCGGAAGGACTCCGCATAGATCTTGTAGACATCCTCGGTGCCCGAGGGGCGCGCCGCAAACCAGGCAGACTCCGTAGAGACTTTGAGACCACCGATCACGCCACCACCGGGAGCGGTGGTGATCGCCGCCGTGATCGGTTCACCGGCTAGTTCCGTGGCCGTCACCTGATCGGCGCTTATCGCCTTGAGCTTGGCCTTCTGCTCGCGGTTGGCGGGGGCGTCGATCCGGGAGTACGCGCTGGAACCAAACTCCTCGACCAACTCGGCATGCAGCTCACTCGGGGACTTCCCGGTGACCGCAAGGATCTCCGAGGCGAGAAGCGCCAGGATGATGCCGTCCTTATCGGTGGTCCACACTCCGCCATCGCGACGCAGGAAGGAAGCCCCTGCGCTCTCTTCGCCACCGAAGCCCACGGAGGCATCCAGCAGGCCCGGCACGAACCACTTGAAGCCCACCGGCACCTCGTGCAGCTCCCGCCCGAGGGACGCCACGACCTTATCGATCAGGCTGGAGGAGACGACGGTCTTACCCACCTTGGCGCCCGCCGGCCAACCGGGGCGATACGCGAAGAGGTAGCGGATCGCCACCGCCAGGTAGTGGTTCGGGTTCATCAGCCCCGCATCGGGGGTAACGATCCCGTGGCGGTCGGCATCGGCGTCATTGCCGGTGGCAATGTCGTAGTCTCCGCGCTGTTCGAGCAGGGAGGCCATTGCCCAGGGGCTCGAGCAGTCCATGCGGATCTTGCCGTCGCGGTCCAGAGTCATAAAGGACCACTGCGGATCCACCTCAGGGTTCACGACCGTGAGGTCCAGGTCGTGCATTTCGGAGATTGCCGCCCAGTAGTCCACGGCCGCGCCACCGAGCGGATCGGCACCAATCCGTACCCCGGCCTTCCGGATCGCCTCAATATCCACCACGGAGTCCAGATCCCGCACATAGTTCTGCAGGTAGTCATGACGGCCCGCGTGCTCGAAGGCGGCGGCGCGGGGAAGGCGGCGCACCTCCTTCAAGCCACCGGCCAGCAGTTCATTGGCGCGGTCGGCGATCCAGCCGGTGGCCTCGGAATCGGCGGGGCCGCCGTGGGGCGGGTTGTATTTGAAACCGCCATCGCGCGGCGGATTGTGGCTGGGGGTGACGACGATGCCGTCGGCTCGCTCGGGCGCCTGGGCGCCAAGGTCGCGGTTATGGCACAGGATCGCGTGGGAGATCGCCGGGGTGGGCGTGAAGCGGTCCATCGCATCGATCAGCACCGGCACCCCGTTGCCGGCGAGAACTTCGAGGGCGGTGTCAAAGGCGGGGCGGGACAGCGCGTGGGTGTCGCGACCGATGAACAGCGGGCCGCGGATCCCGTCGCGGGCGCGCAATTCCACGATGGCCTGCGTAATCGCGGCGATGTGGTCCTCGTTGAAGCGGGTATCCAGGGAGGAGCCGCGGTGCCCCGAGGTGCCGAAGGAGACCTGCTGGTCAGGGTCGGCGGCATCGGGGTGGAGGTCGTAGTAGGCGTCCAAGAGAGCCTCGACATCAACGAGGTCTTTGGGCAGAGCCTTCGTCCCAGCGCGGTCGTGCATGGCGGGTTTCCTTCCTGCCTGGCGGGGTGGGCGGGTGTGTCCTTGCACACCCCGTCTGCTGTGGTCATGGCCACTGTAGGGCAGTGACGGTGCAGTTTGCGGAGGTGTCCGCGAAAACGCTTTAGGCCCGACGTGAGCGCAACAGCATCACGAGGCCAATGATTGCGAGCACCAGACCGATCAAACCGACCACAATGCCGAGGATCGGGCCGATCAGCATGGGTGCGGCGAGCCCGAAAATATTGAAGGGGCCGAGATAGGCGGGGGAATCGGTGCCCTCGCAGGTAATGGTCACCGTGGTATCCGAGGTAGCCACAACGCCGAGGACCTGCTCATAGGAGCTTCCGTCTCCGAAGGTGGCGGAACCGGAGGATGGCACGGCGGTCACTGCGCCGGGCTGGGCACCCTCAGCCGTGCAGGTGGCGCCAGCAGCCTCCTCGCTCGGCACATACACGGTGAGCATGTGGTTGGCCTCGACCTCGATGCCCTGGGCGGGAATGGGCTGCGGGCCGCGGGCTGCATCACCCACGAGCGAACTCATCGACCAGATGATCCCGCCGACGAAGAGCACCGGCGCGAGCACCAGCAGCATGAGCAGGCCGATCACCATCGGGATGACGCCGCGGGTTTTCCGTCGGGGCGCCGGGGCGGTCGCAGCCGGATATGCAGGTGCAGCGTCGAAGGGAGCGGGGGAGCCGCCGGGGGTGGGGGCCTGCGTTGCGGGGGCCGACGGGGCAGCGCTCGATTCCGTGTGCTGGCTCGGGGTCGGCGCAGCGGCCGCTGCAGAAGCATCGTCAGCGCTGGGCGGCGCTGCCGGGGTGGGCTGGGACGCCGGCCCGGGCAGACCGTAGCTGGGGCGACGTCGGGCGGGGCGATCACCGGGTGTGGACTGCGTGCCGCCGTCGTGCTCCGTCGGGCTCATGAACCCTCTCCTTCTGTGACCATCACCGGCGCGCCGGTGATGCCGACCAGGGGACCTTCCATGAACGGCCCCGAACCTGCGAAATCTCCACCAGGCTAACGAGGGCGCCTGACAAACTGCCTCATACCTCCGTCGGGGATCTCATGCCCCCTCGTCGATGAGGGATGAGCGGGAGGAGCCCCTGCTGCGTCGGCCCCGGATCAGGAGCTGAGTCGCACCTGCAGGAGCGTGATGACCCCGGCGAGGAGACCGGAGATGAGCGGGGAGAGAAACCAGATACCGAGCATCCGCCCGACCACGGGCCAGCGCACGTGACGCGGCCCCATCGCAAGCCCGGCCCCCACCACGCCCGAGGCAAGGGAGTGGGAGGTAGAGACCGGGATTTTGAAACCAAGCATGCCCACGGCAACGACCGCCGCCGCCGCGGTTTCGGCGGCCAGACCCTGAGCCGTGGAGAGATCAGAGATACGTCGGCCCAGGGTGCGGATGATGCGATGCCCGCCCATGAGCGTTCCGGCCCCGAGCGCGAGGGCCACCGGAAAGACGGCAGAGGCGGCGTCCCCGGCGTCGACCCCGAAGGCAGCGAACGCCACCGCAATAACCGCCAGCGGGATACGCACATCGTGAAGGCCGTGTGCGGCGGCCACGAGTCCGGCGCTCACGGTTTGCAGGAAACGAAGATGCTGCACGCTGAGGCGTTCTGAGCGTCCGAGCCGGAGCAGACCGTCCATGGCGAGATAACTGACGGCCGCGGCGACTACCGGCCCGATGAGCACGGGAAGAAGGAGCGTGAGCGCCGCCTGTCCCCAGGCAACCGGTGCCCCCAAACTGAGCGAAGCCCCGACGGCGGCCCCGAGCACTGTGGACCAGGTGGAGGCGGGCATACCGATCCACCAGGTAGCGAGCAGCCAGACGATGGCCGACATCACGATTCCGAGTAACGCCTGCCCCTGGCGCTGGGGCGAATGCGCCATCGCCTCCACCAGGGAGGAGAGCCCGAGCAGATCTGCCGCCCACGGCGCCGTCATCACCACGAGAAAACCGCCGAGCAGAGCGCCGAGCAGGTTCAGGAGTGCGGCCGAGGCGAGGGCCGTTGATTCCCGCAGGGCGCGGGTGGTGATGGTGGTGGAGACGGCATTGGAGGCGTCGTGAAAACCGTTGACGTAGGCGAGCATCACCGCGAAGGCAATGATGACTGTCAGTAGTGCCGAATCCACTTAGGAATCCTTGACGCGGAGTAGATCGGTCAAACGCGCGGAACGCTCCATCAGGGCAAAAATCTCGCGCATAGCGGTCACGGCGTCATACAGCGGCAGCAGCTCATTGGCGGCGCCACCGCGACGGCACACATCCGACATGGCCTGGCGGCAGAGGCGATCACCCTGGCGACGCAGCCGCCGCATCCGCGGATAGAAATCGCCGAGTTTTTCCAAGCGTCGCAGCACCCAGGTGGCTTCGGTGGTCAGTGCCGCTCCGCGCTCGATGAGCTTGGCGCCTTCGAGAAGCGGCGAGGGCAGCGGTCCCACGCGATTCCCGACCAGGGTTTCGGCCATATGCTCCATCGCATCGATCGCATCAGCGAGGGTGAGGGCCAGGTCGTAGAGCAGTTCCGCCTCGAAGGGCGTGATGAGCGAATCGGCGAGGCGCGTGGCGATGCGGGCGCTGATCTCAGTGGCTCGGGAGGCGTTTTCATGCAGGCGCGGGACGATTCGATCGCGCTCACGGCTGGTGTGCCCGAGGACGCGCGAGAGAGTGTCGGCGGCGTTCGTCAGTTCCTGCGCGAGTTCCGCGTACAGATCGCTGAGGGGGCGTTCCCCACGGCGGGGAAGAAGCTGCACCATCGAAACCTCTCCACCTCACCTCGTCCAGCCCGGGATCGCGCGTACCTGGGGGCAGGGGCACGGGATCTATGGGGAAAGTGTGATGCGCCGGACCGGGATGCGCCTGTCGGCGCGAAGGCCGCTCGTAGCGGCAAAGGGTGGAGCCCGGGGCAACCGCGGCCCGACGCGCAAGCCATGGTAGAGCACGGACCTGGGGGAGGGCCAAGCCGAAAGGTCGGGGCCGACGGGGGCGGGTGAACCGGGAGGGGCCGACGGGGCGGGCGAACCGGGAGGGGCCGACGGGCATCTCGCGACGGGGACTGTCGCGCAGGAATAGCAGAGCGCGGGGCGCGGGGCCCTTGAGTCGAGGGCGCTTAGTCGAGGGCGCCCTGCGCTGCGAGACGCGCCGCCGCCCCCAGCTCCTCCCCGGTGGAGAGCAGGCGCCCTGCCTGCAGGGTCAGCTCGCGCTGACGCTCCGGGTCGTGCTCGCCGTCGGCCAGGTGTGCAGTGCCGTGGGCGCAGAGCACAGCGACCGCTCCAGCGCGTGCGAGCGCAATAGCGAGGTCGCCGGTAAAGGCGCCCCGCAGAATATCGTCGAGCGCGACCCGCACCTGCTGCACATTCGGCGGTTCCGCGAAGCCGGCCAGGTACCGCAGCCCAGGCACGGTGCGCGCCCCCTCTCGGTACCGTCGGACAACATCCTCACCCTGCATTTGACCCCAGGTGTGCAGCACATACAGGCGCCAGAGCGCCCCCGGGAGAGTGTCGGCCGGGGAGCCAGACCAGAGCGCTGCAAGGTCGGTGAGGCCTTCCTCCTGGGCCAGGGCCACGACCCGCTGCACCACCTCGGGGTCGCTGCTGTGGAAGACCCCGTCGAGCAGCGCGCGTGCGGAATGATGCGCCAGGTCCGTGCGGGTTGCCGGATCGGGCTCTCCTTCGATGGCTTCGGCGCGGGCGGGGAACAGGGAAGCGGGCCGACGGAAGCGTGGGGCGGAATCGCTCATGGCCGCACTGTACGCGTGCCTTCGCATCCCGTGGCGCCACCGCCTAGCCTGACACCATGACGATCCCACGGCATATCGGGCCGGAGACGACGGGGCCGCGTGCCCTGCCGGACTACAGCAGATCCTCAGCAACGGTGCAGCGCGCCGTCGATGCCCTGAACCCTGCTGAGGCCACTCCTGATCGGCTCCTGGGGGTGATCCAGTCGCCCGATCGCACGGAGCAAGCGGGTGTGCGAGCAGTGTTCGCGGCCTTCGCTCTGGCCGCGGCTTTCGTACTGGCTGTTGCTGCGGTGATCTCCATGCTCATGGTGCCGGCGGGGCATGCGCCCGGGATCGGTCGCGTCGTGCTGCTCATCCTGCTGTTTATCCTGGCCGCCCTGTGCACCCTGGTCGCGGTGCGATTCGCGGTGGCAGCCCTCGGGGTGGCACGGGGCTGCGTCGAGGTGTATGGCCGCGCACTGCGGATCAGGAATGGCCTCGGCGAACGCACAGTGGCCTGGGCTGATGTGGCTGAGGTTGAGTCCCGTGTGGTGCATCCGGTGCACGGGCTGACCTCGGCGCTGCGGCTTCATGATGGTCGACGGGTAGTGCTCACCGTCTTTAACCGGCATTTGTGGCAGTGGGGTGCGGCGGAAAATCGCGACCTGTACCGCCTGCGTCGGCACCTGAAAGGCCAGGAGCGCAGGGGGATGCTTGGCGGCGGTATGTGATCGCCTCACGGGGTAGAGGACGCAAGTTCGAGGTCGTGGGAGGATGAGGGGCGGGAACACGAGGGGGCTCCGTAGCGTTACTTCCGCGGAGGCCGGCCCCGTCGGCCCCATCGACCCCTGGGGGCACGCTGCAGGAGGGGTCGCACCGCTAGATCAGACACAACCGCTGTGCAGGCGAGGAAAGGCCGCCAGACCGGTCGGGGTCCAGACCACACAGACCATAACGATCCAGGCCGTACGGCCACAATGACGATGAGGAGGGCCACGCCGTGGAATCCCTGATGATGACGCTCGGCTCCGGCTGGGTCAGTGGGGTGCGCCCCTACTTCATGATCTTTCTGCTGGGCCTGACGGGCAGGCTCTTCAGCCTGGAGCAGGTGCCGCTTGTTCTGCAGCGCACCGATGTGCTGGTGATTGCCGGGATCCTGCTGGTGGTTGACTTTGCGGCCGACAAGATCGCCTGGCTCGACTCCTTCTGGGATCTGCTGCACACGGTGATCCGTCCCGTGGCCGGTGGCGCCCTTGGCTACCTGCTCGCCGGCGAAACCGACACCGTGACCGCGATCGTGATGGCCGTGCTCGGTGGTGGCATGGCGCTTGGTGCGCATGCGGCGAAGGCAACCACTCGCGCCGCGGTGAACACCTCCCCGGAGCCGGTGACCAATGCACTGGTGTCCTTCGGGGAAGACGCCGCTGTTGTGGTGGTGGGTCTGCTGACGATCGTGCTGCCGGCGGTTGCCGGGATTCTTGCGCTGATCATGATCGGGTTCGGGATCTGGGCGCTGCTGTGGGTGCGGCGTCGATACACGAACCTGCGTGCACGCATCCGGGAAGCCCGCGCTCAGCGTGCGGCAGCCCGCCAGGGTGCAGCGGTTGCTGCCACGACGATGGGCGCCGGGCCGCATGGCCCGACGCCCGTGTGAGCGGTCGCAGTCAGAGATCAGGCATCGCCTGCAGCGTCGTCGGCCTCTGCCGCGGAAACATCCGCAGCGGCCGACGGCGCTTCGCTGCGGCCCTCGGCCCACAACAGGCGTAGCGCTTCTTCCACCTCGGAGCGCCCCAGATCGGAAACAGACAGCACGCCGCTTTCATCCAGCGGCAGGTGACCGACCTTCCAGGAACCGTCCTCTTCCACATGGAACATGAGCTGCACATTTTCGGTGCCGTCCGTGGAATCGGTGCGGCGCAGCGAGACGGTGCGCCCCATGCCCTCGGCGAGGAAGGCGCTGCACACGCCCGCGAGTGCACCGGGAACCGACTGCGGATCGGGCAGAGCGGTCACGGCGAAGGAGTCCAGCTCGTCCTGGGTCAGCATGATCACGGCCTCATTGGCTTTGATCACGAAGGCCATGCGCATCGCATCACCTTGCACGAGTGCAATACCCAGCCAGCGGTCAGCGGCCGTGAGTGCGGTGGCGAGCACCTGCGCCTCCTCGCCCAGAAGCCACTGGCCATCGGCCGAGCGGGCCACCTTGCCGCGCGCATGCAGACCCGAGGTGACGGCAGCGGTCACGTACTCGCGTGCCTCCTCCGGTGCGCTACGCAGACCGATCTGGTCCCGGGTGCGGGCCCCGGCCTCGGTGGACCGCAGGCCGAGCATGAAGTCCAGCTCGTAGGCGGTGTAGATGGTCTGGCCCTCTTCCACAGTGGAGGTGGCAGCGGTCTGGTCCGGCTGAGTCATAGGACATCCCCTGATCGTCGTGGGTGGCGCCGGAGCGATACCTCGGCGTTTGTCCAGCATTACAGAAGGAGGCCGCCGATGCATCTGCATCGGCGGCCTCGGCTGCAGAAAACTGCAGGATCAGGGCAGGATCAGAGCAGCCCGCGCCGCTCCAGCAGGTGCCGCACCTCGCGGTCACGTCCACGGAAGGCGGCGTAGGCCTTCACCATGTCCACCGACCCACCGCGCGAGAGCACCCCGGCGCGGAAGGCGTCACCCGCATCCCGCAGTGAACGACCCGCCGCGAGCTGCTCCTCGAACCAGGCCACGCAGTCGGCGTCGAACACCTCCGCCCACAGGTAGGAGTAGTAGCCGGCCGCGTACCCACCGGAGAAGGTGTGGTTGAAGTAGCCGGTGCGGTAGCGGGGAGCAACCAGCGGATGGCTAAGCCCGGCCTGCTCCAACTGCTCGGCTTCAAAGGCTCGCGGATCGGTGACCGCTGCGGCCTGCTCGGCGCTTAGGCGGTGCCAGCGCCAGTCCAGAACCGCGGCTGCCAGGTATTCGACCGTGGCGAAACCTTCACCCCACAGGGCGGCCTGCTCGACCTTCTGCAGCAGTTCCGCCGGGACCGGCTCACCGGTCTCCTGATGGCGTGCGTACTGCTCGACGATGCCCGGGCGCAGGGACCACATCTCATTGACCTGCGAGGGGAACTCGACCACGTCACGGGGAACGGCGGTGCCGGAGACTGTGGGGGAGTCCACGGCGCTGAGCAGGCCGTGCAGGGCATGCCCGAACTCGTGGAACATGGTGTTGACCTCGTCGAGGGAGACGTAGGCCGGCTCGCCCGCTGCGGGGCGCGAGACATTCATGGTGTTAGCGATGACCGGATGGGTGCCGCGTTCGAAGGACTGCACCTGCAGGGCGTTCATCCAGGCGCCGCCGCGTTTGGTATCGCGGGTGAAGTAGTCGCCAATGAACAGGCCAATACCGGTCCCGTCGGCGTCAAAAACCTCCCAGATGCGCGCAAGCTCGTGATGCGCCACGAGGTCGGGACGCTCGGTGAAGCTCAGCCCGTACACCTCACCGGCGGCACGGAACACCCCGTCGACCAGCACCCGATCCAGCACAAAGTACGGCTGAAGCTCCGTCTGATCGACGCTGTAGTCCTCGGCGCGCACGAGCGCTTCATAGAAGGGCCAGTCCCAGGGCTCGACCGTCTGGATTCCATCGGCGGCGGCCCGCTCGGCAATCCGGGCGGCTTCCCGCTCCACATTGCGCATGGCGGCCGGGGTGGCCTGCGCGAAGAGGTCTTCGACCCGCTCCGGCACAGCGGCGGTGCGGTCGGCCACGGCGAGGGAGGCGAAGTCTGCAAAGCCCAGCAGTTCGGCTTTGCGGGCGCGGGCGGCCGCGATCTGAGCGGCGAGATCCCAGGTCTCCTCGCCCCGCTCCACGGAGGCGCGGTAGAGCATTTCGCGCAGGGAACGCACTTCAGCGCTGCGCAGAAGCGGCTGCACCGTCGGCAGGATCAGGGTGAACAGCCAGCCGTCCCGACCGGCGTCCTCAGCTGCGGTGCGCGCGGTCGCCCGCTGGGAGGCATCCAGACCCTCCAGCAGCGCCTCATCGGTCACATGCACGGCTGCGGCCTTGAGGTCCTTCTTCACGCCCTGCGAGAAACGCGTCTGCAGAGTCGAAATCTCCTGGTCGAGGGCGGCCAGGCGCTCACGGTCCTGCGCGCTCAGCCGCGCCCCGGAGAGCACGAAACGCTGATGCAGGCGCTCCAGGATCATCTGCTGCTCGGGGGTGAGGTCTCCCGGGTTCTGGGCGACCGCATCGACGCGACGGAACAGCGCCTCATCCAGGTAGGTCTGGGAGCGCAGCGCCGTCAGCTGCGGAACCACCTCCGACTCGATCTCCTGCATCTCATCGGTGCCGTTACCACCCATGAGGTGGAAGAAGATGCGGGAGGTGCGGCCCAGTAGATCGCTGCCGCGCTCGAGAGGCTCGACGGTATTCGCGTAGGTCGGTTCGGCAGGGTCCGCGGCGATCGCGCGCAGCATCTCCTGCTGCTCGGCGATACCGGCGGCGAAGGCGGGGGCGAAGTGCTCCAGGCGGATCGCGGCGAAGTCCGGCAGACCGTAGGGGAGGGAGGACTCGGTCGCGAGCGGGTTCCCCGCAAGTTCGGGATGGTCAGGGGCGTGTGGGGCGGTGGAGGTCATGGGCAGTACTGTACGAGCCCGCGCTAGGCTCAGGGCGTGGAATCACGCAGTGGACCCTCCGGCGATAGTGCCCGGATTGTGTACCGGGACCTGCTGCGTTTTGGTGCCCGGCCCCGCACGCAACTGGCGGTGCGCTCGGGTCTTTCGATGCCGACGGTGACTCGCGCCTGCCGGGAACTCATCGAGAGTGGATGGGTTCGTGAACTGCCCCCGGTGCCGATCGGCACCGGACGCCCGCAAGAACCGCTTGAGGTTGAGGTCGATGACGGCCCCCGTTTCATCGGCGTCAAAATCACGGCCACGGAGGTGCACGCCGCAGTCACGACGGTGCGCGCCCACCTGCTCGAAGAACTCCGCCTTCCCCTCGCCGGCACCGGGGCCGACCAGGTGATCGCCTCGATCCAGACGCTGACCGAGCCGCTTCTGGAGGCGCATCCGCGGGTGGCGACGATCGGGGTGAGCCTCGCAGGGCGGGTGGAGAACCGTTCCCGGGTGCTCTCCTCCGGTCTTCTCGGCTGGGACCATCCGGTGGATCTGGCGGTGCGCCTCGAAGAGGCCTGCGAGCTTCCGGTGGTCGTCTGCAATGACCTGCTCGCGCTGCTGAGCGCCGTGCACTGGTTCGGCGTGGGGCGTGAGCTGAATTCTTTCGCGCTGATCACGGTGGGTGCCGGGGTCGCCACCGGGATCGTGCACCACGACCAGGTGGTGATCGGGCATCACCATGCGGCGGGGCTCACCGAGCGCCTCCCGGTGGGGTCCGACGAGAACGGTGACACCGTCACCGCCGGGCAGGCACTGCGCACCTCGGCGCTCCTTGCCGCAGCCTCACGCCGAGGGCTTCCCGTGGCCGGGCCCGCGGGTCTCGCGGAGGCGGCTGCTGCGGGGAACCCGGTGGCCCAGGAGGTTCTGCAGGAGGCTTCCATGGCTCTCGTACGGGCCTGCGCCGCTGTGATGGCCCTGGTGGATCCCGAAGCGGTGGTTCTCGGTGGGGAAACCGCGGCGATCATCCGCGGGGAGGCAGAGACGTTTGAGGCCGCCCTGCGTGAGCATTTGGCGCCCGCCCAGCAGTCGGTGCGGGTGCGGATGCTCGCCGAGGACTTCGATGAGTGGGCGCGGGGCGCGGCGGTGATCGCCGTGCAGCACTGGCTGGGGATGAGCTAGGGCTGTGAGTGCCCTGCCCCGTCGGCCCAGCACCCACAGCCCCACGCTCACAGCCCGCGCCCGTCAGCCCGTGCCCACTCAGCTGTACAGCGCGTTCACCCGCTCATTGAAGGACGTGAAGTCGGAGGGCTCGATGCGCCGCATCCAGAGCTGATCGAAGGCCGTCTGCATAATCGACATCACCTGCGCCGACTTCTCCACCAGCGGATACAGCCCCGTCTCCCCACGCGCCACACGCTCGGTGAAAGGCTGCACGTCTAGGCCCTGTTTCTCATAGGCCTCGATGACCGTCTCGGTGCCCACATCGGTGGCCGGGAAGAACGGTGCCTTCTGCCCGATAATCGCCTGCGCCTCATCCGAGGCGAGGAAAGCGATCAGCCGCGCCGCCTCCTGCGGATGCGCCGACTGCGCCGAGATGGAATCACCCAGACCGTTGAAGAT